>JAJYUU010000079.1 GCA_021792405.1 Actinomycetes bacterium | reverse complement strand
GCCGGTAACGATGCCCGTCCACTCGTGGCCCAGCGCGAGCGGATACCGGATGAACGCGGGATCGACCTGACCGTCGATGATCTCGAGATCTGTGCCGCACAGCCCGACCAGGTCGGGCCGCACGAGCGTGTCGCCCGGCCCGGCGGCCGCAGCCGTCCGCGCGGTGAGGGCGACCTCGCCGGGCGCGGCGACGACGAGGGCCGTGCTGCCTGTGGTGGCTGTGCTGCCTGTAGTGTCCGTGTTGACTCCCGTGAAGGGGCCGGTGCTGGTCACGCCGTCTCCGATCCGGTCCGGCCGGTGTCCTTCTGCCGCTGGCCGCCCAGGATCTCACTGACCTGGTCAGCGGCTCGGCGGACAGCCTGTCCCAGCTCATTGACCCGCCATGCAGGCAGGTCGCCCTTGATCCCGGTGACGCTGACCGCCCCGGCGACGGCGCCGTCATGACCGAAGATCGCGGTGCCGAGGCAGAAGATCCCCTCGGCGTCTTCCTCGTCGTCGATGGCGAAGCCGTTGCTGCGGACCAGTTCCAGGTTCGCCAGCAGGGAGTCGACGTCGGTGATGGTATGGCTGGTCCGTCGCCGCAGACCGGTCTGCGCGCACATGTCGCGTACCTGCTGCTCGGTCATCGTCGCCAGGATCGCCTTGCCGGCCGCGGACGCATGTGGCATCTCGCGCTGCCCGAGCGGGGTGTGAAACCGCACGCTGCCGGGCCCGTCGACGCGCTCGATGAACACCGGGAACCCTTCGTCGCAGATCGCGAGCCGCGACGTCATCTTCGTCTCCTCCGCGAGCTCGGTGAGCAGCGGGCGGCTGAGATCGCCGAGCGGCAGCTGGCCGCGGGCGATGTCGCCGAGCCTGATCGCGGCTGTACCGAGGGTGTAGCGCGGGCCGGGCTTAGCGTCCCGGAGCATCCCGGCGGCAGTCAGGGTCCGGGCCAGCGCGAGGGTCGTGCTCTTGGACGTTCCCAGTGATCTGGCCAGGTCGCTGAGCGTGAGGCCATTGGCCGGTCCGTCGGCAACGATCTGCACGAGGCGCATCGCCCGTGCGACACTTCGGACTGTGTAGCGGCCGGTGCCGTCATCGCCGGCAGGTGCCGCGCCGCCGTCTGGCTGCTGCGTACTCATCGGCGCCCCGTCAACCGCTGCGCTGACGTCACGAACCCAGCCTCCCATCCCTGTTCGGCAGCACCGAACGCGATGTAAGAAATCCGTAACGAACCTTGACATAGTCTCAATGGTCATGGTTCGTTGCCTAGGTGATTCTATATCACACAACTGCGTTCGGTACTGCCGAACACAAGACTCGCAGCGTGGCTCGCGCTCAGGCAGCCGCGCGGCGCATCGGCGCCTGGCTGGCTGCCGGCGACCGGGGCCGCAGGGCCGCCCTGGTGCTCACCGGGCCGGCCGCCGTCGCATGGGCCTGTGGCGGCGTGGCACCGCCGGTTGACCGCACTGCTGCCGTGGACCTGGTCTGGGCAGTCTTCAGCCCGGCCGACGGTGCATCAGCCCGCGGTGCCCTGATCACCACGTGCGTCGAGGCAGACCGCATCAGGGCGGAGTACGCTCCAGCGGATCATGGCTTCGCCGAGCTTGCCGCTGTTCCCTGGCAGGATCCCGCCGCGTTCGTGCGCGCCGCCGAGCGGCTGGCCGGCGCTCCGGCCAGCCAGCTTGCCGCCGATGGCCATCCCGCGTTCGGGTCAGATGCCAGCGACGACCTGATCGCGCTGCGGCTTGCCCTTTCCGCGCCCGAGCGCGAGGACCTCAGGGACCTCGGCCAGGACGCGGCCGCCGCGCTGCAGGCAGCCCTGGAGTCCTGGCGGCCGGGGGAGCGCGACCTGGACATTCAGGCCCGGTGCGCAGCGCGGCTTGAGGCGGCCGGCGCTGACGCCCCGGTGCTGATCGTCGGCGGCGATGACCGGCTGAAGCGCTACCGCCATCCGATGGCCGTCGGGGCGGCGGTGCGCGACATCGTCATGGCGGTCGTCGTGGCCCGGCGCGGCGGCCTGCATGCGGCGGCCACCCGGTTCGCGACCGCGGCCCCGCTTGATCAGGCCTACGTCAGCTTGCGCAGGCGGGTGCTGGCCATCGAGGACGCGGTGCTGTCGGCGAGCCGGCCGGGCGGTACGTACGGGACCGCCCTGGCCGCGCTCGAGGCCGGCTATGAGCGGGTCGGCGCGCCCGGCGAATGGGCTGGCCATTACCAAGGCGGCCCGATCGGCTTCGCTCAGCGCGAGTTCGAGATCGCGCCAGATCAGGCAGGCTCTTGCTGGTACGCCGAGCCGATCGCGGCGGGCCACGCGATCGCCTGGAACCCGAGCCTGCCCGGCGGCGCCAAGGCCGAAGACACCTACCTCGTAACAGACAGCGGCCAGCTGGAGCGAGTGACCCAGGCACCAGGCTGGCCAACCGAACCCGACGATGGCCGGCAGTTGCCGCGCCCCGCTGTACTGGAGGTCGGCACGTGACCGCTGAACCGCAAGCCGCTGGCATCACGGCCGCCGGC
The DNA here is from genome assembly GCA_021792405.1 of Actinomycetes bacterium. GTDB lineage: Bacteria > Actinomycetota > Actinomycetes > Streptosporangiales > Streptosporangiaceae > JAJYUU01. Next base: position 22,800 of record JAJYUU010000079.1, on the reverse strand, counting down.
GTACTGGCCGGGTGCGGCCTGACCGCCGAGCCGGCGGCGCCCGCGAGCCAGGCGCGGTTCCCGGACGGAACCCACTTCCGGATCGAGATCCCGAGCTGCGAGGGGCCCGAGGTGCTGCGCGCCATCGTCGACGAAGCCTCGGCGCGCGGCGTCACCGTCAACCGGGTCTCCCAGGGCAGCGGCGCGATGCTGCACTCGGAAGCGGAGCTCGCCGAGCTCGCCAGGATCGCGGCCGACAACGGTATCGAGGTCTCGCTCTTCGTCGGACCGCGGGAAGAGTGGGACATCGGGCGGGCTGCCGGGGCCGCGGACGGCGGGATATTCGCCGGCCGCCTGCGCGGCACCCGGCAGCTCCGGTACGCGGTCGAGGACATCCTGCGGGCTACCGAGCAGGGCATCCGCGGCTTCCTGATCGCCGACCCCGGACTGCTGCAGCTGGTGAGCGAGATGCAGCAGTCGGGGCAGCTGCCCGCGTCGATCGTGTGGAAAGTCTCGGCCGTCATGGCGCCGTCGAACCCGCTTGCCTTCAGGCAGCTCGAGCGCTTCGGCGCCTCGACGATCAACGTGCCGTCGGACCTGACCCTGGGGCAGGTCGCTGAGATGCGGTCGGTCAGCACGCTGCCGATCGACCTGTACGTCGAGACGCCCGACGCGATGGGCGGCGTCGTCCGCGGTCACGAGGCAGCGGACCTGGTCAACGTCGCGGCCCCGATGTACGTCAAGTTCGGCTTGCGCAATTCCCGGCTGCTGTATCCCAGCGGCCTGCACCTGGCAGCTGACGCGGCGGCGATCGCGCGGGAGAAGGTGCGCCGCGCCCAGATCGCGCTGGAATGGATTGCCCGCAGCGAGCTCAAGCTGGCCCAGTCTGGCCCGGGCGCGCCCGGCCTCGGAGTCCCGGAGCCGGGCCGGTGACCGGCGTCCGGCTGCGCAGTCAGGCCTGGCTGGCGGGCGACGACGAGGTGGCGCTTGAGCATCGTGTCGCGCTCGCGAGCGCCGGCCTGGCCGTAAGCCGGTCCGCGGACCGGCCCGTGATCGGCATCGCGAACTCGGCGAGCGACCTCAACCCCTGCAACCTGCCGCTGAGCGACCTGGCCGTCGAGGTCAAGGCGGGGATCGAGGAAGCCGGCGGCATCGGCGCGCAGTTCGGGACGATCTCGCTCGGCGAAGACCTGATGAAGCCGACCGCGATGCTGTACCGCAACCTGCTGGCCATCGAGATCGAGGAGATGGTCCGCGCCAACCCGCTTGACGGGCTGGTCGTGCTGGCTAACTGCGACAAGAGCGTGCCCGGCGCGCTGATGGGCGCGATCAGCGCGAACATCCCGACGGTCCTAGTCACCGGTGGCTCCCGGCCGGTCGCGCGGTTCCGCGGTCGGCCCGTCGGCACCGGCACGGCGCTGTGGCGGATGTGGGACGAGCGCCGGGCCGGGCGCCTGAGCGACGCGGACTGGGCGGCGTTCGAGCGGTGCCTGAGCTGCGGCCGCGGCGCCTGCAACACGATGGGCACCGCATCCACCATGGCCGTCCTGGCTGAGGTGCTCGGGCTGATGGTCCCCGGTGCAGCGTCGATCCCGTCCGGCCAGAAGCGCGGCCTGACGGCCGCGCGGACGGCCGGACAGCTCGCGGTCAGCGCGGTGCAGGCCGGCCTGCGGCCGCAGTCGATCCTCACCGCGGACGCCTTCGCGAACGCGATCATCGCCCTGCACGCGATCGGCGGCTCGACCAACGCGGTCATCCACCTGGCGGCGATGGCGGGCCGTGCCGGGGTGCCGTTCCCGCTGGAGGACATCAGCCGGCTCGGCGCGGCCGTTCCGGTGCTCGCGGACATCGAACCGTCGGGCTCGGGGCTGATGCCGGACTTCGACGCGGCCGGCGGCGTCCCGGCCCTGCTGCGCGAGGTGGCCGGTCACCTGCGGACCAGTGCGCTGACCATCACCGGGCGCACCATCGGTGAGGTCATCGACGCTGCCCCGGCGGCGACCGGGGCGATCCGGCCGGCCAGCGCTCCGCTGCGCGAAGGTGGTGCGTTCGGTGTCGTCCGCGGCTCGCTGGCGCCCGACGGAGCGGTCATCAAGACCTCCGCGGCGACCCCGGAACTGCTGCGCCATCGCGGTCCGGCGATCGTCTTCCGCGGCTACGAGGACATGCTGGCCAGGATCGACGACCCGGCTCTGCCGGTCACCCCGCAGACGGTCCTGGTGCTGGCCGGGTGCGGTCCGGTCGGCGTCCCCGGCATGCCGGAGTGGGGCATGATCCCGATCCCCGCACGGCTGATCAAGGCTGGGGTGACAGACATGGTCAGGGTCACCGATGCGCGGATGAGCGGCACGAGCTTCGGGACGGTCGTCCTGCACGCCGCTCCGGAAAGCGCCGTCGGCGGACCGCTCGCCCTGGTGCGCGATGGCGATGTCATCGCGCTGGACGTACCCGCCGGGACCATCGACCTCGACGTCAGACCCGATGAGCTCGAGCGCCGCCGGGCCGCCTGGGTGCCGCCGCCGGCCCGGCACCTGCGCGGCTGGCCCGCCTTGTACGCCGCCCATGTGCTGCAGGCACCGGACGGATGCGACCTGGACTTCCTCCGCGCGCCGACGCCGTCGCACCGGAGGTTCGTGGAACCCACCGTGGGCCGGTCATGAGAACCGCCCGCATGAGAAAAAGGAGAAGGCCGTGAGGCGATGGAAGATTGCGGCAGGCATCACTGCCGCGGCGCTGCTCGCCGCTGGATGCGGCAGCAGCTCCGGCAGCGGAGGCGGCAATGGCAACGGGCCAGTGACGCTGACGATCTGGGAGAACTACGGTACGGAGCAGAACGCGACCGCCCTGGACAACCTGGCCAAGGCGTTCCACAAGCTGCACCCGAACATCACGGTGAACGTGGTCAGTCAGCCTGCCAGCAACTACTTCGCGCTGCTCCAGGCCAAGGCGATCTCCAGGAACGGCCCGGACCTGGCGGTGATGTGGACCGGCCTGTTCACCCTGCAGTACAAGGGCTTCCTGCAGAATCTCAAGGGCCTGGTCCCGGCGTCCGCGCTCGCGCGGGTTGACCCGAACGCGCTGAAGTGGACGTCGAACGGATTCAACGCGGCTAACGGCCCGTATGTGATACCGCTGGAGAACCAGTTCTACATCGGCTTCTACAACAAGGCCGACTTCGCGAAGGCGGGCGTCACCTCGGTGCCGACCGACTGGTCGCAGCTCTACGCCGCGTGCACGAAGCTGAAGAAGGCCGGCTTCACGCCGCTGGTGTACGGCAACGGCGGCCAGCCGCTCGGTGCGACCTTCTACCCGTGGTACGACATGAGCTACATGATGATCGGCGCCTACTCGGTGTCGCAGTGGCAGGGCCTGTACAGCGGCTCGATCCCGTGGACCTCGCCGACTATCACGGCGCAGCTCACCGACTGGGTCAAGCTGCACAGTTCCGGCTGCACCAACCCCGACGTCGTCACCAACACCAACAATCTCGGTCAGTTCGAGTCCGGCAAGGCGGCCATGATGGTCGACGGCACCTGGGACACCGCGAAGTTCACCAGCGCCCTCGGCAACAAGGTCGCCGCGTTCGTTCCGCCGTACTCCAACACGCCGATCAAGGGCGTCGTCGACTTCGCCGGCGACGGCCTGTCGATGATGAGCTACTCGCCGCACAAGAAGCAGGCGGCCGAGTTCCTCACCTTCATGACGACCGATCAGGCGGCCGCGATCATCAACGCGGCCGGCCTCATCCCGGCGATCGTCGGGACTTCGACCAGCAACCCGGTAAACCAGCAGATGCTCGACTTCGTCAGCAAGGACGGCATGACCGCCTACCCGATGCTGGACAACATGGTGCAGGGCAACGTCGTCAACATCGGGTCGAAGTTCCTCCCGTCTGTCCTTGGTGGCAGCGAGTCGATCACCAAGGCAGAGCAGGCCATGCAGACGACACTCCAGCAGTTGCCCGCCAGCCAGCGCGGCAACACCTTCCCGTAAGCCGCCACTCGCGCCGCTGACCAGTTAGCCAGAGCGGGGCGCGCCGTCGCCGGCCGGCGCGTCCCGCTCGCCCGACCACCAGGAGCCAGGTCGTGAGTCTCATCGCCGACCCGCCAGTCCGCCGCCAACGGCGCGGACGGCTAGCCCGCAGGCGCCGGCTCGCGGGCTTCCTGCTGTCAGTCCCGGCGATCGTGCTCGTCGCCGCGCTGCTCTGGACTCCGATCGTGCAGGCGGTCCGCTATTCCATGACGAACTGGAACGGCTACTCCGCGCCGGTCTGGATCGGCCCGAGTGCCTATGCCTCCGCGTTCGGCGATCCGATCGTGCGCCGGGTGCTGGAGAACAACGCGCTGCTGCTGCTGGCCGTACCGTTCGCCATCGGCATCCCGCTGATCATCGCGGCACTGCTGCATGAGCACGTCCGCGGTTGGCGGTTCTTCCGGTCCGTCTACTTCCTGCCGACGGCGATCTCCTGGGTCGTCATCGGCATGGTCGCGCTGCAGTTCTTCGCCGACAGGGGCATCTTGAACCAGTTGCTCGCCGACGTCGGGCTCGGCTCGATCCATACCGACTTCCTGGCCTCGGAGTACAGCGCGCTGGCCGCACTGGCCATCACGTTCATCTGGTCCATGATCGGCACGAACACGATCATCTTCCTGACCGGCATGGCAACGCTCGACCCGACGCTGATCGAGGCAGCGCGGGTCGACGGCCTCAGTCGGCGGCAGATCTTCTACCGGGTGGAGCTGCCGCTGCTGACCAGGTTCATCCAGTTCTCCTTCGTCATCACCGTGATCAGCGCATTCTCGGCGCTGTTCAGCCTGATCTTCGTGATGACCGGCGGGGGACCCGGGCTCGGCACCACCACGCTGGAGTTCTTCGTGTACCAGGCAGGTTTTGCGCAGGGCCAGTTCGGGACGGGCGCGCTGTACGGAGTCATCCTGTTCGTCATCATGATCATCGTCGGGATTGGCCAGCTCCGGCTGATCAGGAGCGAGGACGGGGAGGGCTGGTAGCCGTGACCGCAGCACCTGCGCCGTCCGCCCATTCCGCCCACTCCGCGCCGTCGGCGCCCGGCAGCGTGCCGAGCGCGCCCGGTTCGCCCGGTTCGCCCGGCCCGGCCGTCAGCCGCTGGCAGTCAGCCCGGTTCCGCCGGCGGGTGTTCGCGATTGTCATCTTCGCGGCCATGGTCGTGATCGCGATCGTCATGCTCTACCCGTTCTGGTACATGGGCGATAACTCCTTCCGCAACCAGGGCCAGTTCGACCAGCAGAGCGGCCACTCGCTCGCGGGCTGGACTCAGCTCTTCCAGACCCTGCCGGTGGTACAAGAACTGGTCAGCTCGACCATCGTCTGCGCGGCGGCGATCGCGATCATCCTGCTGGTCGCGACGACCGCGGGCTTCGCGTTCGCCAAGCTGCGCTACCGGGGTAGCGGGCTGGTCTTCCTGCTGATCATCGCGGCGATGATGGTGCCGCTGCAGTCGATCATCATCCCCGAGTACGTGAACCTGGCCAGGTTCAACCTCATGAGCAGCTACACCGGCGCGATCCTGGTCTACGCGGCACTCGGCGCGCCGTTCGCCACGTTCCTGATGGCGACCTATTACCGCGGCATCTCCGACGAGCTGATCGAGGCCGCGGTGATGGACGGGCTCAGTTACGAGCGCACGTTCCTGCGGATCGCGCTCCCGTTGTCGCTGCCGGCCATCGCCACCGTCACGGTGCTGCAGTTCATCCAGATCTGGGATGACCTGCTGGTCGGCTACCTCTTCCTGCCAACCAACGACCGGACGATCACGGTCGGTCTTGCCGTGCTGTCCTCCGGCCGCACGACGGGAATCCCGCCGCTGATGGCCGGCTCGCTGGTCAGCGCTATCCCGGCGATCATCGTCTACCTGATCTTCCAGCGGTACCTGATCAGGGGCCTGACACTGGGCATGGGCAAGTGACCGGCCCGAACCCGGCCAGCTCACCACCTCCGGGTTCCGCTCTGAGCTGGGAGGTAGCGGCCCCGGCCGGCGCCGAACTCGGTGAGCGCCCGGTCTGGAACCCGAACACGGGCTCGCTGATCTGGGTTGACATCAATGCCGGGGAGCTTCACCAGTTCAGCGCGAGGCCTCCGGACGCGACTGCCGGTGCAGCGGCTGCCGGCCAGGCGGGCACGACCGGCTCTGCCGCCTCAGGGACAGGTGACACGGTGATCGCCGCGCCGGGAGTGCCGGTCGGCGCCGCCGCCCCGCGCGCTGGCGGCGGTTATGTCCTCGCCGCCGGAGACGGCTTCCGGCTCACTGGAGCGGACGGTGCCGCGGACGGCCCGCCGCTGCGGCCGCCGGGCATGCCGGAGTACGTGCGGTTCAACGATGGCGCGTGTGATCCGGCTGGCCGGTTCTGGGCGGGCACCGCAGCGACGAACGGCCAGGCAGGGACCGCCTCGCTGTACCGGCTCGACCCGGACGGCCGGGTCACCGAGATGCTGCGCGGCCTGACCGAGTCGAATGGCCTCGGCTGGAGTCCGGATGCCAGCGTGTTCTACTACACCGACTCCGGAGAGGCGCGTTCCCGCGTGCGAGCGTTCGCCTTCGACCTGCGGGCCGGAACGCTTGGCGACGAACGCGACCTGATCCGGTTCGAGCCCGCCGACGGGATGGCGGACGGCCTGGTGGTCGATGCCGAGGGGTGCCTGTGGATCGCCATGTGGGACGGCGGCTGCGTGCGCCGCTACTCCGCAGACGGTGAGCTGCTCGGACTGTATCCGGTACCGGCGTCCCGGCCGACCTGCCCCGGATTCGGCGGGCCCGACCTCGATCAGCTGTATCTGACCACGGCCTTCGAAGGGCTGCGGGCCGACCGCCGTGAGGCCGAGCCCCTGGCCGGTCACCTGCTGCGGGCCAGGCCGGGCGTGCGCGGGCTAGCCATGGCGTGCTACGCCGGATAGGAGGGCAAGGAACATGTCCCGGATCGTGCTCGACGCGGTCTCCAAGCAGTTCCCCGGCGGGGCAACCGCGGTTAGCTCGCTGGACCTGGAGGTGTCCGACGGCGAACTGCTCGTGCTGGTGGGACCGTCGGGCTGCGGCAAGACGACTGCCCTGCGCATGGTGGCCGGGCTGGAAGAGGTCAGCTCCGGCACTATCTACATCGATGACCGTCCGGTCAACGACATGGAGCCGCGCCACCGCGACATCGCCATGGTCTTCCAGGGCTATGCCCTCTACCCGCATCTGTCCGTCTACGACAACATGGCGTTCAGCCTGAAGTACCGCAGGGCGGTGCCGAAGGCCGAAGTTAAGAAGCGGGTCAGCGAGGCCGCGCGGATACTCGAACTCGAGCCCCTGCTGGACCGTAAGCCGCGCCAGCTGTCCGGCGGGCAGCGGCAGCGGGTGGCGATGGGGCGGGCGATCGTGCGCCAGCCCCGTGCCTTCCTGATGGACGAGCCGCTGTCCAACCTTGACGCCAAGCTCCGGGTGCAGATGCGGGCCGAGATAGCCCAGCTGCAGCGCTCGCTCGGGACCACGACTATCTACGTCACCCACGACCAGACTGAGGCGATGACGCTGGGCAGCCGCGTCGCGGTCCTCAACCATGGCGTTCTCCAGCAGGTCGCGGCGCCGCAGGAGATGTACCGCAACCCCGCGAACCTGTTCGTGGCCGGCTTCATCGGGTCGCCGCCGATGAACCTGATCGACGCCAGGCTGGAGCGAGGCTCGTCCGGCCCCGGCGGCTCGGGTGATCCGGGCGGCTCGGGTGATCCGGGCGGCCCGGACGGCCCGCAGGTGGTCTTCGGCCACCATCGCCTCGGTGTTCCGGCTCAGGTCACCGCGGAGCGCCCCGGGCTAGCGCGCTACCTTGGCCGGAACATCGTCCTCGGCGTCCGGCCGGAGCACCTGTCCGATGCCGCCCTGATGCGGGACGCCGACGCGGCATCGGTGATTGAGCTGCCCGTCCGGCTGCGCGAGGAACTCGGCTCCGACGTTCAGATCCACTGCGGGATCGGCGCGATGGTCCACCACGGCGAAGCGGCGCTCCAGGACGTCACGTCGCTGGCCACGCTGGTCGCGCGGATGGACCCGCAGACGGCGCTCGCCGAGGGCCAGCAGGCTCGCGTCCACGTGGAGACCACCAGGCTGCACTTCTTCGACCCGGAAACCGGCGCATCCATCCGCGGCTAGGGCGTGTCCCGTAGATCTGCGTCCGTGCTTCGTGTAGATCATTTCGGGTGGGTGATCAGCTGAGCAGGCATGACCTGAGTGAGGTGGAATGGGCGCGGCTGGCGCCGCTGCAGCCGGAGCATCCCCGGCGGGGCCGACGGTGGAGCGACCACCGTGTCGTGGTCAGCGGGATCTTGTTCCGGACGCGCACCGGCAGCCCGTGGCGGGACCTGCCCGGGCAGTGCGGAAACTGGAAGACGGTGTATAACCGGCAGCGCCGCTGGTCGGGAGCAGGTCCTGGACGCTCTGCGGGCGAGCTGCGGCGAGGCGGAGGGCGCGGCGTAGACGGCTGCCTGACGCGACGGTGGTGCGGGCGCACCAGCACGCAGCCGGGGCGCGGCATGCCCCGCCGAAGGACATCCCGGCAGAGCGACTCGCCCCAGCGTTGCTGAGCGCCCCGGTCGGCACAGGGGGCCCGATCGAATGAGAAGAATCTGCCCGGCGCGGGGACGAATGCGGGCAGGCCGGCGGACCGGGAGGCGCTGGGCCGCTCCCGGGGTGGGCTGAGCAGCAAGATTCACCTGCTGGCCGAATCCCGCTGCCGCGCCCTGGCCCGCATCACCAGCGCCGGCCAGCGGCACGACTCGCTGGCGTCGCGGAAGCGGTCGTCTTGCCGGGACTTGCGGAGCACCTCGTCCCGGACAGTCTCGGGTGCTCGGCCGCGGTCAGTCCCGTCTGCCATGATTGCGCCGCGCGCCCTCGTGAACGCGCGGCGTGCCCTCGCCGTGGTCTGGGCGGATCCGGGGTGATTGCGATGGCCTGCGTCTGCGGCCGGGTTCCGGGACTGTCAGGCTGCTACAAGCGGGTGGGCGTGCGCCTGCTCGTAGAGGGGTTCCGGGGCCAGGTCGATGCCGTTGGGCCATACCACGGTGCCTGCTTCAGGGTCGACGCTGACCTGGGCGAAGTATCCGGGGTCGTTGAGTGGTTCCAGGACGCCTGTCCAGCGCTCCCCTGAGAAGTCCACGTCGCCGACAGTCCCGTCATCGAACAGGAGACGGAGCATGTGGTCACCGATGACGGCAACCCCTGCCACGACCGGGAGGTATTTCTCACTCACGTGTTCCATCCTAGGGGAGAGGGTTGATCGTGAGCAGAGGCTGGTTCTTCCTGGCCCTGTCCCAGTTCGCGAGGATCTCCTCGTGGAGCTTGGCCCACTCCTGGACGAAGTGCAGGGCTCTGGGTTCGAGGCTGCCAGCGAGGACGCTTCCATCCGCCGAAACAGACGCGCGGTGCCCGGCATGGTAGGCGTGGAAGTGGGCCACGGGGTGATCCCGCTCGTTCCAGTACATGTAGATCACCACACCGTAGAACGCGCTGATACGCGGCATGACCTGACCATAGCCCGGTCGGGATGCGCAGAGGGCTGGACTACCACCAGGAGAGGAGGGCAGCGTGACAGCGGACACGGTGATGGGGCCGGTGCATCCGGGGGAGATGATGCTGGAGGAGTTCCTCAAGCCGCTGGCGGTGCGCCAGTTCCAGCTGGCGAAGGAGATTGCGGTTCCGGCCCGGCGGATCGGCGCTGGTGAGTCCGATGACGGCGAATGCCTGGTCCGGGAGCCGGTCGAGGCGGTTGCCGGCGTTGGCGAAGTCCTGGCCTTCCAGGCACGGGTTCAGGCGCCGGGCGAAGCCGCTCAGTTCCGATGGGCACCTGGTCTTCGACACCTACGACCTGGTGACGCAGCAGTGCACGTCGCATCACTACTGGAGCCAGGCTGACGGGAGCATGCGGTACGGGTCCGGCAACTTCCGCTACATCTGGCCTGCCGAATGCGACCTGATGGCCCAGCTGGCCGGGATGGAACTCGAAGACCGGTTCGCCGACTGGCACGGCACCCCCTTCACCGCCGACAGCCACAGCCACGTCTCGGTCTGGCGCAAGCCGTAACCCGGCCGGACTCGGCCCTCCGCGGCGATCAGCGATCCGGGGCACTGCGCGCAGGGCAGAAGATCAGGCCCCGCGACCAACATTGGTCCACCGCCAGCGCGCGAGCCGCCGTTATTCGCGTCAGCTGGCACGCGGCAGAACTGCCTGCAAGCCGCTATGAGCTGGATGCGTTCCCGCAGATGTCGTCGAACACGGCGGTGATCGTGGGGCCGATTCACCCGCCGACCGTGACACGCTGTCACAGCGTCACTGCGGGTGTCGGCGGGGTCCGTGCACCGGCCTGCGCCTTGGCAAGCACGAGCATCTTTGGCCCCCGAAACCGGCGAAAGTCGGGCGAGTATCAAAGTCGCGGCCTGCTGACACAGCATACGCGGCTACCCGACATTTACCCTGGAAATGTGCTCATCGGGCTGGGTTTCCTGCTGCTGGACCTTGCGGCTGTCGTCGGCCTCATCGGTGCCATCGTCGCGACAGCTGTTCGGCTGTGGCGCTCGCGGCCCGCCCGCCCGGCAGAGGCCAGGTTCAGGCGCCGGACAGATGGTCCTGATCGCGCTTTCAGCCGCGCTGGGATTCCTTGTCCTCGGTAATGCCCGGGTGCTGATCCAGGGCTACGAACAGGGCAGGCCCTCGTTAGCGCAGCTTACCGGGTCGTGGACCAGCCACCAGGGCGCCACACTGAAGGTCCTGCCGGATGGCACGTTCATGGCCTCCGGGCTTCCCGCGGACAGGAACGACCCGGCCGGCAAGGGCACGCCCCAGGCCGGCGGGCACGGAACGTGGCAGATCACTCGCGGCGACGGCACGTGGTACGCGCTCTTCACCTTTAGCGACGGACCTCAGTTCCGGCTCGATGACGGAGATTGGACCGGTCCGGGCGAGGCGGGAACCGCGTGGTTCTCCTATATTTTCCCCCAGTACAACGCAATCGACCTCTGGGCCTTCTACCGGCCGTAGCGACAGCTGAACGTCCGCGGTTGAGCCATACTCACCAGCTCGGTCCGCGCTGGCGACCCGCCGCGGGCCGAAAGCACAGCCCGAACGTAAGCACCATTCTCGCGAGCCCAGGCCCCACCGTCCCGTCTGTGGCAGAGACGTCCCGAACGGCGGATTCGTGCTCAGCGTGATTCGCGAGCGAGTCGCTGAGCGTGATCGCTTCTGACAGCCGGGGCTCGGTACAGATCGGGCCTGCCGCGGCATGGTGTACGCGCTGGTGTACGCCCTAGTCGTGGCGGTGCCAGAGGTGCTGTCGTTCCGGGAGTTCCGGGCCGGGCTTGCGGGGGTGCTAGGCCGGGTCCGGCAGTCCCGCGGCCAGGTCGTGTTCGTCGGCACCCACCGTAAGCCGGAGGCGGTCATCATGTCGGTGGAGCAGTACGAGGCGCTGCAAGAAGCCTCCGAGCGCCAGCACGCGGTCGCGGCTGCCCTGGCCTCGGTGCGCGCCGAGGGCCTGGAACCTAGCGCGGAGGACCTGGTGCTGTTCGCCGCGGTCGCGGCCGGGCAGTTGTCGACCGATGAGTTGCGCGCCCGGGTGCTGAGCCGGTACCGCAGGCAATGACGCGGCCCGGGCCGGATCCCTGCCTGGACCCGGCCAGCGGCGTGCTGCGCAACGTGCTGGGCATCACCGACGCCACAGAGCTGTCGCAGGCCGAGGCGGCGCTGACCGCGTCCCGGCACCACATCGCTTGGGTCCAGATGAACCCGGAAGAGAACGAGGCGGCCAGCATCGCCGCGCACCGCGGCGATCTGCAGCCTCTGGTCGCCATGCTCGACCGCCTGACCGACCTCCCCCATCCATCCGGCCCCCGGCGGGGCCGCCTGACCCCGAAGATCCGGACTGCCCGCTGCCATCTGTTAGCTGCGGGGCCCGCGCAGCTCAGCCACTTCGGGCACGCCTTACCTCCCTGCCATCGGCTCCGAGTGAACGCGCATATCGGCGGATCTGGTGTCCGGCCTAACAAGCTCAAGCGGAAGATCAACTTACCTGCCTCCGTGCCCCGCAGGTCTGTTGCCAAACGGCCGCCCGGAGGCTCGATGAGCAGCCTCGGAGGCGTCTTGCTCCCGTGCCTGCTGCCGGCCGACAGCGCCGTTCGATAATGGCATCTTGACCAGTACGATTCCGGGGAGCCGATGAGGTGCCCTTGCCTGAGATGCAAGAGCTCACCGAAATCCTTACTGGCGACGGTCACATGGGCTCTGACCTGCTTATCTGTGCTCTCGCCTGCCTGAGCGGGCGATCGTGCGCGACCCGGAGCGATATGATCCGTGAGGTCCGATCGCGTTTCGTTACTGCCCCGGAGGCGTGTGCCTAACCCGTTCCCGTCCCTGAAGGCCAAGGCGATGCTCGCGGTGCTGCGAGACCTTGGCTATGAGATCAGTCGCCAGTCTGGTTCGCATCGTCGGCTCATCGCGGAGGGAAGGCCGCCGCTCACCTTCGCGTTCCATGACAGTGAGAGCTTGTCCCCAGGTGTAGTACGCGACATCCTGGTTAAGCAGGTAGGCCTGAGTATCGGCGACGCGCTTAAGGTGGTGAGGTAATTGAACGATCAGATCCACCTGATCGTGAGGCTGTCGGAAGACGGCAGTGCGTATGCGACCTCGCCGCAGTTGCCTGGGTTGTTGTACGGACGGTCCTCAATCAGGGAGCTGCACCGCGATCTTGACGGCGTTCTGGCGTTTCATCTCGACCGCTCGGGTCCGTTCGCCGTCGTTGAACACCAGGAAGAGCATTATGAGCTCGCGGACGGTGAACTAGTAGTCCGGGTCGCAGTTGACGAGTATCAGGCCGAGCGAGCAGCCGTAGCCAGGCGCGTCGCCACCGTCGCACGGATGCCGGTACAAGCCAAGACGCTTGTGACGGCTGTGACGAATCGTGCCGGAGAAGCGGTGTATGTGTGCGCCGTGCCATCCGATACGATGGGCTGGCTTGCAGCACAGCTGGATCCGCGGGGTGACGCCCTGGTGGCAGCCCTGACGATCGCTGATGATTTCTTGTTCACGATACCGCTGGCGGTAGACGACGGAACGCGTCCGGCATGGCGCCCGTCTGAGGCATCAGCCGATACCCGCCTGGTGGAGATCATGCAGCAGGCTCCGGTAGTTACGCCGCTGCGGGTTGAGGACCTGCAACACGCAGGCTGAAACAGCCTTCCAAATGTGGTGATGCCGGGCGCGACGCGGACGTGCGCCTGCGTCGCGGGGTGCCTGGCGATGGCGTGGCCCGCAGGACCAGAGACCAGGTAAGCACTCGGCCATGACAGCACGTTGTCATGATCACACGCGCAGAACTGCCCTTACTGGCGCCGCGCGATAGCGGGACCCGACCAGCCTTCTGCGCGCCGAACGAGCCATGTCGGCGGTTACATGAGCGCCAACCGCCCATTCTTCTGGCTCTGCCGGGGGATAGCGCGGGCCAAATGTGACGCGTTGCCCGTCCATCCCTGCGGGCGTACCGTCGCCGTCATGGCTGATGCGGTGGTGATCCCAGGCCGAACGTTCGGCCTTGGAGCTGGGCTGCTCATGTATGCGAGCATCGCGGCCGAGTGGCGAGGCGCCATGGTGCACCGGCACTGGTGGACTACGGAGCCTCCCAGCTGGACTAGCGGGCAATCAGCGCACTGGGTGGACGGCCAGGCGGCCGCGGCCGTCGATAAGGCCGCGGTACTCCACTACTGATCGGCAAGTCGCTGGGCACGCTGGCCGCCGATCGGGCGCTGCCAGCAGTGTGGCTGACCCTCGCTCCTGAACATGGCGCAGGTCATTGCCGGACTCGAACGCGCCCCGGCGCCGTTCCTGCTGAACGGCGGCACCGCGGACGCATCCTGGGACGGGACCATCGCACGCCGGGTCACCCCGCATGTGGTCGAAGTTGCTGGCGCCGATCACGGCATGTGCGCGCCCGGCCAGTTGACCGATTCGATCACCATCCTGTCCCAGGTGGTCACCGCGATCGATCGAGGTATTCCTCGACACGATCGGCTGGCCAGGCTGACGAGGACTTCAGGCGGCCGGACGGAAACTGCGAGGCTTGCAGCAGGTGCCGGACCGCCGCCACGCAGATTATTCGCTCCCAGCTGGCCTGTCCTGGCCGGTTACTGAGGCGCGCACGATGCCCATTCGGCAGGCGGTTAGCCGCCCAGCCGGGCGCTGGCGACGGAACGTCCGCCTGGCCGCCCGCGGGCTGGCCCGCCTCGTCCGGCTTGCGGAAGCTGATACCTGGGTAGGCAACGACGGTACGCAGCGGCCGCGGGCCGTGATCGCCGGTCCAGGAGGTCAGGTTGCCGACGACAGCGCGGGTACCCGGTCCCGGTGCGGCCCAGCCCTGGCCGACGCCGTCTCCCGGGCCGCCGCCCCCGTTCGACCCGGAGCTGGCCGATGCGCTCGAGGCGGCCGGCGAGTTGCTGCGGAGCCCGCTGACACCGGACCAGATCCCGGTGCTGCGCGAGCTGACTGCGGCGATGCCGGCACCGTCCGACGAGGACCTGCGCTGCGGCGGAGCCTTCGACGTCACCGAACTGCTCGTGCCTGGGCCAGCCGGCGCACCGGAGGTATCGCTGCTGGTCTGCCGCCCGGCCGGAGTCACCGCGCCGTTGCCTGCCGTCTATCACATGCATGGCGGTGGGATGATCACCGGCGACAACCGCATGGGCGTGCTGCGGCTGCTGGACTGGGCCCGCGAACTTCAGTTCACGGTGCTGTCGGTGGCGTACCGGCTGGCGCCGGAATGCCCGTTCCCGGCGCCTGTTGAGGATTGTTACGCCGGCCTGATGTGGGCCGCCGGCCACGCCGCCGAGCTGGGCGTTGGCCCGGACCGGATCGTGGTGGTCGGCCACAGCGCTGGCGGGGGACTGGCGGCAGCGCTCGCGCTGATGGCCCGCGACCGCGGCGGGCCGCGCCTGGCAGGTCAGCTATTGATGAGCCCGATGCTCGACGACCGCAACGACACCGTGTCGTCATGGCAGCTGGCGGGAGTCGGCGGCTGGGATCGCACGGCCAACGAGACCGCCTGGGCGGCGCTACTCGGCCATGCCCGCGGCGGCCCTGACGTGTCACCGTACGCGGCGCCGGCCCGTGCCGCGGACCTGTCGGGGCTGCCGCCGGCCTTCATCGATGCCGGGTCAGCGGAGACCTTCCGGGACGAGGTCGTGACCTATGCCAGCCGGATCTGGCAGGCCGGCGGTATCGCCGAGCTGCACGTATGGCCGGGCGGATGTCACGGGTTCGAGATGATGGCACCTGAGGCGGCGGTCTCACGGGCAGCGTCGGCGGCGCAGCGCAACTGGCTGCGCCGGCTGCTGGCAGGCTGACGGGGACGCGCTCCGCTGGCGGCCGTCCCGCCTGGCAGCCGTCCCGCCTGGCGGCCGTCCCGCGCTCGGGCGCGGCGGCGCTCGCTATTTCCGAGGTCAGGGCCGGGCCAGCGCGGGCCGGCGCGTTCAGCTGGCCGCGCTTCGGGTAGACATTGTTTTGTGAATATCGGCCTTGTTTTTCCGCAGACAGAACTGGGCGGGGACCGCGGCGCCGTTCGCGCCTACGCCCAGCGAGCCGACGAGCTGGGTTTCGCCCACCTGCTGGCTTACGATCACGTGCTCGGCGCCGATCCGAAAGTGCATGCCGGCTGGAACGGGCCTTATGACGTCAGCACCACCTTTCACGAGCCGTTCGTTATGTTCGGCTACCTCGCCGCGGTCACCTCCATGGAACTCGTCACCGGCATTATCATCCTGCCGCAACGGCAGACCGCGCTGGTCGCCAAGCAGGCCGCCGAGGTGGACCTGCTCACCGGCGGACACTTCCGGCTTGGCGTCGGCCTCGGCTGGAACGCGGTGGAGTACGAAGCTCTCGGGAAGAACTTCGCCGACCGGGGACGGCGGATAGGCGAGCAGGTCGGGCTGATGCGGCGGCTGTGGACTGAGCGGACGGTCACGTTCAACGGCGAGCACGAGACCGTGACCGGCGCCGGGCTCGCGCCGCTGCCGATCCAGCGGCCGATCCCGGTCTGGTTCGGCGGACAGTCCCGGCCGGCTTACGCCCGGATGGGCCGGCTGGCGGACGGCTGGTTCCCGCAGGTCCGCCCCGGGCCGCAACTGGACGAGGCGCGCGAGATCATCGCGCGGGCTGCCGCGGAGGCCGGCCGCGACCCGGCTGCGATCGGGATGGAAGGCCGCGTCAGCTGGGGCGTGGGTGGCGCGGAACGGCTGATCGACCACGTCGAGCGCTGGCGCGCCGCCGGGGCTTCGCACGTGTCCGTCAACACGATGGGCGCCGGCCTCGACTCGGTGGACAGCCACCTGAAGACGCTGACGATCATCGCCGAAGCCCTGAGAGTCCCGGCGCGCTGAGTATCCCAGGGCGCTGAGTATCCCCGGCGCTGAGAATCCCGCTCGGCCGCGCGGCAGTGCTGAGGATGCCCAGCCGACAGCGGGAGTCAGCCAGGGGATTCGACGGGCAGGCCGAGGGCCTGCGCTGAGTCGCACAGCCGCTTGTCGTAGCAGACGAAGGCGGACAGCTCAGTTCGGACCTCGTGGGCCGTGGCAAGGTGAATGGCGTCCAGGCTGCGCAGTGACGTGCCCCCGATCACTTCGGCCGTCGGCGCGACATCATCGATGCTCAGCAGCGCGACCGCGGCGAGCACGGCATTGGCGCGGCCGATGCGATGCGGCGCGCTCCTTGTCACCGTCCGCAGCATCTCGATCCGCAGCAGCCGGGAGGAGACGCGCGGGACCTCTGCGCGCTCTGCGATCCATACCTCCAGCCGCTCGGTCTCCGCTTCGGGCAGTACGAGTTTGAGCGCGGCCGAGGTGTCCAGGTAGATCATCAGTATCGCTCGTCATCGCGCATCCGGGTCAGAGCCGCGGTGAGCGACGCTCCCTCATCACGCTCGTCACGCGGCGGAGTGGGCGGGATCGGTCCCGGATTGGCTGCCGGGATCGCTCTGCCCTGGGCGATAAGGCGATCGAGCAGCGGGGCCCCTGTCGCAGGGGCGGCCGGCATTATGCGTGCGACAGGCCGCCCGTACTCGCTTACCTCAACTGACTCGCCGGCCTTGACCCGCTCCAGCACCTTCGCGGTCTGCCGGTTCAGTTCGCTCACCGTGACCGAGTTCATGATAGCCATGGTACTACTAAGTACTAATTCTGGTGACCTGGCTTCCTCGCCCGGCGCGGCTAGTCCCGGTGGTTAGTGCCAACCGGCCCCTACCAGCGGCCGCGGTGGACGATGTCGTCCAGGGCGCGGCGCTTGATTACCTTGCTGGAGCCACCCTTGTCGGCTGCCGGGTCCGGGTGCCCGATGGCAACCGCGCCGATCGGCAGGTAGTGCTCGGGTACGCCATACAGTTCGCGGAAGTCCGCGATCTGCTGCGGCGGGATGCCGAAGAACAGCGCGCCGAGGCCCTCGTCCACTGCGGCGAGCAACATGAGCAGCGCCGTAAATCCCGTGTCGATGTCCCAGTAGGGCACTGGCCAGTGCGACTCGGCGCGGTCGGTCCAGCCCTTGTCCTGCCGGGCATAGCGGTCCAGGTAGATGTCCTTGCAGGACATCGGCACGACCACCAGCGGCGCCCGGGTGACCGGGGCGAAGGACGGTCCCGCGTTCGTCTCGTCGCCGTGGTAGCGCGACACGAGATCCCAGAACGGGGCTAGCCGCTCAGGCCCCTCCAGCGTCAGCAGCGCATGGCCTGGCTGAAGCCTGCGGACGGAGCCCTGTTGGCCGCAGCGAGTATCCGCTCCCGGACTTCCGGGTCGACTGGCTCGTCGGTGTAGGCCCGGACCATCCTCCGCTTGGAGATCACCTCGGCAAATTCCATCGCGCCAGGATACGGGAGGTGTCTCGCTGACCTGGCGGGCTCTTACGCTGGCTACGCCTGCCGGGGCGACTCGCGTAGAACGCCGTCGCCGAAGCCGGCTATGGCGCAAAGGCTCAGCCAGAGCCCTCCGCGCCGGGTCCGTGCACGAGACTGCCACGTCGGTATGGTGCAAGCATGGACGCATGCTGGCGAGTGACCCGCGGGGAGCAGGACCCGGCCACCGTCGGGCGGTTGCTTGGGTCGCTGCCGGACTGGTTTGGCATCCCAGCCGCCAACGCAGAGTACGTCGAGGCGGCCCGCGAGTTGCCCACCTACCTCGCGCGGCCGGAGCGGAACGCCGCGACTGGGCGTGCTGACCCGGTGGGCGTCCTGCTGGCCCGGCGCCACTTCGCCGAAGCGGCGGAGATCCATGTGCTCGCGGTCGAGCCGAGCCTGCACCGCCATGGCGTCGGCCGGGCGCTGGTCGCCGCACTTGAGAGCGACCTCCTCGCCGACGGCTGCCGGATGCTGCAGGTCAAGACGCTCGGTCCGAGCAAGCCGCACGCGGGCTACGAGCGAACCCGCAAGTTCTACGCGGCCGCCGGATTCTGGCCGCTTGAGGAAGTCGACCTGTGGGGCCCGGACAACCCCTGCCTGATCCTGGTGAAGATCCTGGCTCACACGAGCATGTGAAAATCGGGCTCCCGCCTTCTCGGCGGCAGATGGCAGATGTCGAGAAGTCAGCCGCCGGAGAAGTACCGCCGCGGGTTGTCGACCAGCATGGCCTGGATCTGCGATTCGGTGACGCCCCGCTCACGCAGCGCCGGCAGCACGTCGTCAAACAGGTGCTCGAAGTGCCAGGCCGGCGCGAACTGCGGGATCATCTCCGCCGGGAACCAGTCGATGTGGCACGAGGCGTCGTGCGACAGCACCATCCGGTCGGCGTAGCCTCGCTCGCACATCGCGGCCACCGTGGCGACCCGCTGGTCGAACGGCGTGATCAGGTCGAGCCCGAACCGGTCCATGCCCAGCAGGCAGCCGGCGTCGGCCAGCTCGGACAGGTAATCAAGGTCAGTGCTGTCGCCGCTGTGGCCGAGAACCACCCTGGCGAGGTCGGCGCCTTCCTGACGGAGCACGGCCAGCACGTCGCGGCCGGTGCCGGACTGCGGATGAGTGTGCACCGTGATGGGCGCGCCGGTCTGCGCGTGAGCCCGGCACACCGCCCGCAGCACGCGCTCGACGCCCGGCGTCAGCCCCGGCTCGTCGATCGCGCACTTGAGGAACGCTGCCTTGACCGGCGTCCCGGCGATCCCGGTGGTGATGTCGGAGACGAACATGTCGGTCATCGGGTCGCGGCCGTCGCCGTGCGGAAAGCGGTACCGGAAGTAGAACGGGATGTCGTTGTAGGTGTACAGGCCGGTCGCGGCGATGATGTTGAGGGTGATGCCGTCCGCGGCCCGGCTGATCCGCCGGATGTCGCGGCCGAGGCCCACCACGGTCGGATCGACGATGGTCTGGCAGCCGCGGTCGGCCAGCGCGTTGAGCTTGATGATCGCGTCGTCGACCCGGGCGTCCTCGTCCCAGTCCGCCGGGTAGTTCGAGCGGACCTCCTCGTTCAGGACGAAAACGTGCTCGTGCATGAGCGTTGTCCCGAGGGTCCCGGTATCCACAGGGCCCTTGACGGTCTCGACCATCGGCATACCAGCACCGTAGCGTGGAGCCGTACTGACCGGTAGGTACCATTGTCCGGTCTCGTCGTGGTCGCGAAGGGCCTATGGAGGCAGAGATGGATTTCGCATTCGATGCACGCACCGAGGAACTCCGCGGCCAGGTTCAGGCCTTCATCGACGAACACGTCATCCCGGCCGAGAAGGTGTTCGGGGAGCAGGCGGCCGCGATGGCAGCGGAGGGCCGCGGCTGGGAGCGCCCGCCGGTCATGGCGGACCTGAAGGCCGAGGCGAGGAAGCAGGGGCTGTGGAACCTGTTCCTGGCTCATCATCCGCAGGGCGCCGGGCTGACCAACTTGCAGTACGCGCCGCTGGCCGAGATCACCGGCCGGTCGTTCATCGCGCCCGAGGCGCTCAACTGCGCCGCGCCAGATACCGGCAACATGGAGGTGCTGGCCGAGTTCGGCACGGCCGAGCAGCAGAAACAGTGGCTCCAGCCGCTGCTGGACGGTGAGATCCGGTCCGCTTTCTGCATGACCGAGCCTGGCGTTGCCTCCTCGGACGCGACCAACATCTCGACCAGCATCGTCCGCGACGGCGACGTCTACGTGATCAACGGCCGCAAGTGGTGGTCCAGCGGGGCGATGGACCCGCGCTGCAAGATCCTCATCGTGATGGGTAAGAGCAACCCGGATGCCGACCGGCACCGGCAGCAGTCCCAGGTCCTCGTGCCGGCCGATACGCCTGGCGTCAATATCAGGCGCGGCATGCACGTCTTCGGCTACACCGACGGGACGCACGGCGGCCACGCGGAGATCGAGTTCACCGACGTCCGGGTGCCGGTGACGAACGTGATCGCCGGGGAAGGGGAAGGCTTCGCGATCGCGCAGGCCAGGCTCGGGCCCGGCCGGATCCACCACTGCATGCGGCAGATCGGCGCGGCCGAGCGCGCGCTCGAGCTGATGTGCCGCCGGGTATCCGGGCGCGTCGCCTGGGGTAAGCCGCTCGCTGACCAGGGCGTGATCCAGGATTGGATAGCGGAGTCGCGAGTGCGCATCGAGGCGGCCAGGCTGCTGGTGCTCAAGACCGCCTGGCTGATGGACACGGTCGGCAACAGGGGAGCGCACACCGAGATCCAGTCGATCAAGATCCTGGTGCCGCAGACGACCGAGTGGATTATCGACAAGGCGATCCAGGCACATGGCGGGGGCGGCGTCAGCCAGGACTTCCCGCTGGCGATGATGTGGGCGCACACCAGGACGCTGCGGTTCGCCGACGGGCCGGACGAGGTGCACAAGCGGTCCCTCGCGCACCGCGAGCTCAGGAAGTACCGGTAAGGCAACTCCCGGCCCGTGGGATACGCCCGGGGCGGGAGACCAGGGACAGACACCCAGGGGCGCGGGCCCCGATGCGTCAGGAGGAACACAGATGTCAGAGGCGTCAGAGCGGGTAGCCGTCGTCACCGGCGCCGCGCGCGGTATCGGCGCGGGAACGGCTAAGCGGCTAGCTCGCGACGGCTTCGCGGTCGCGGTGCTGGACCTGAAGGAAGACGACTGCGCTGCGACCGTCGAGGCGATCACGCAGGCCGGCGGCAGGGCGCTCGCCGTGGGTGCTGACGTCAGCGACGCCGATCAGGTCCAGGCGGGTGTCGACAAGATCGCCGGCGCCCTCGGCGCCCCGGCCGTCCTGGTCAACAACGCCGGCGTCATCCGCGACAACATGCTGTTCAAGATGACCGTCGACGACTGGGACACCGTGCTCGGCATTCACCTGCGCGGCTCGTTCCTCATGAGCAAGGCCTGCCAGAAGTACATGGTGGACGGCAAGTGGGGGCGGATCGTCAACCTCTCCTCCAGTTCCGCGCTCGGCAATCGCGGCCAGGCCAACTACTCCTCCGCGAAAGCCGGCCTGCAGGGCTTCACCAAGACACTGGCCATCGAACTCGGCCAGTTCGGCATCACGGCCAACGCGGTCGCTCCTGGCTTCATTGCCACCGACATGACCGCCGCGACCGCGGCGCGGATCGGCATGGGCTTCGAGGACTTCCAGAAGGCGGCCGCCGCCAGCATCCCGGTCCGCCGGGTAGGTACCCCTGACGACGTCGCGCACGTGATCTCATTCCTGGTCAGCGAGGGCGCCGGGTTCGTCTCCGGCCAGGTCATCTACGTCGCCGGCGGACCCCTGTGCTGACAGGCGAGGGCGGGAACGCGCCGCTGCCGGACGCCGATAGCGTCCGGTCGCAGATTGCCGGGTTCCTGGCCACGCATGACCCCGGCGGCACTGAGCGGCTGGAGTTCCTGCGCGCCCGTTTCGACGCGGGTCTCGCCTTCGTGCATTACCCGTCCGGACTCGGCGGGCAGGGACTGCCCCGTTCCCTTCAGGTAGTGGTTGACCGGGAGTTCGCGGCGGCCGGCGCGCCGTCGAACTATCCCGAGCGCAACGGGATCGGGCTCGGCATGGCGGCTCCGACCATCCTGGCACACGGCACGCCCGAGCAGAAGGAGCGCTGGCTGCGGCCGCTGTGGACGGGGGAGGAGATCTGGTGCCAGCTGTTCAGCGAGCCGGGCGCCGGTTCTGACCTGGCGGGGCTTGCCACCCGGGCGGTGGCGGACGGCGACACCTGGATCGTGAACGGGCAGAAGGTCTGGACGTCCTCCGCGCACATGGCCAAGCGGGCGCTGCTGGTCGCGCGCACTAACCCGGCCGCCCCGAAGCACGATGGGCTTACCTATTTCGCGCTCGACATGAAGCAGCCCGGCGTGCAGGTGCGGCCGCTCCGGCAGATCACCGGCGAGGCCGAATTCAACGAGGTCTTCCTGACCGACGCGCAGATCCCGGACGCCGACCGGATCGGCGATGTGGGGCAGGGCTGGACCGTCTCGATGTCGACCCTGATGAACGAGCGGGTGTCGATTGGCGGCAATGCCATGCCCCGCGAGGGCGGCATGATCGCCTCGGCGGCCCGTACCTGGCGGGAGCGTCCCGAGCTGCGGACGCCCGGGCTGCATGACCGGCTACTGCGATTGTGGGCCGATGCCGAGGTCGCCCGGCTGGCCGGCGCCCGGCTGCGGCAGCAGCTCGCGGCCGGACAGCCTGGTCCGGAGGGCTCGGCCGCCAAGCTGGTGTTCGCCCGGCTGAACCAGGAGATCTCCGAGTTCGAGGTCGAGCTGGCCTCCGGAGATGGGCTGCTGTACGACGACTGGACGATGCGGCGCCCCGAGGGCGCGAACTTCTTCGGCCGTAACCCTGGCTTCCGGTTCCTGCGGGCCAAAGGCAACTCGATCGAGGG
>JAJYUU010000078.1 GCA_021792405.1 Actinomycetes bacterium | reverse complement strand
TCCAGGTGAGGCCGTACCTCAGCCAGCATCCCCGCGAACCTGTCCTCATCCACCATCAGCTGTCCCATACCACAACGGTAGCCAGCCGTCCCAGACAAACCTGCCTAATTCAGCGGAGAGCCCTAAGCGAGATCCGGCAGCACGAACTCCGCGGCTGTCCTTCTCGCCGGACCACGAATTATCCCCGTCACGGCGCGCGGAGAATGGCCTCATGCCGACGTTTGCTGATGACCTCGCCGAACTGGTTTGCTGCGAGTCCCCGTCGTCCGACCTCGCTGGCACCGCGGCATGCATCGACATCGCCGCAGAGCTCGGCCGCGCACGGCTCGGCCAGGCACCGGAGAGACTGGCCAGCGGCGGCCGGACCCACCTGATATGGCGGTTCGGCTCCGCTTGCCGCGTGCTGCTGCTCGGCCACGTCGACACCGTCTGGCCGATGGGAACCCTGGCGCGATGGCCATTCAGCGTGGCCGGCGACCGGGCGTCAGGGCCGGGAGTGTTCGATATGAAGGCCGGCGTCGTGCAGATGTTCGAGGCAGCCAGCCAGCTCGACGACCTGGAGGGCGTCTGGATCTTGCTGAACTGTGACGAGGAGATCGGCTCGCCCACCTCCGGGAGCCTGATCGAGGAGGCCGCGCGCGGTGCTGCCGCCGCGCTGGTGTTCGAGCCGAGCGCCGCGGGAGCCATCAAGACTGCCAGGAAAGGCGTCGCGCAGTACACGCTGCGGATTGTCGGCCGCGCCGCTCATGCCGGGCTGGAGCCCGAGCGAGGCGTCAACGCCGCTGTCGAGGCCGCCCACCAGGTTCTGGCGATCGCAGGGCTGGCCGACCCGGCGGCCGGCACCACTGTCACGCCGACCGTGCTCAGCGTCGGCACGGTCATTAACGCTGTTCCGGCCGCTGGCTCGGTGGCCATCGACGTACGGGCCAGCACGGCAGCTGAGCAGCAGCGGGTCGAAGCCGCGCTCCAGGCGATGAGCCCGGCCCTGGCGGATGCGTCGCTCTCGCTCGACCGGAGCATGAAGGTTCCGCCCTTGGAGGCCGGGTCGTCACGCGAGCTTTTCGCGCTCGCCTGCGAGGTCGCGGCCGAGCAGGGCCTGCCGCCGCTAGAAGGTGTCGCGGTCGGCGGCGGGTCGGACGGGAACCGCACTGCCGCGGCCGGCGTTCCGACGCTGGACGGGCTCGGCGCGGTTGGCGACAACGCTCATGCGGAAGGGGAATGGACATCACTGGCGGCCATGCCTGAGCGCGCCGCGCTAGCCGCCGCCCTGATCCGCCGCATCCTCGGGTTGCACTGAGTCAGCGGCGGCTCGCCTGTTCAGCAATGCGTCCCTTAGGCCTGGCTGGCGATGAACTGGCTGGTCAGGGAGTACCAGACCACCAGGACATTCATCATCTCCCGGGTGTCGGCCACACGGCGCCGGACCGTTCGGGCGCCTAGCCGTTCGGCGCCGGGCACGCGCGCGGCGAGTTCGGCCGCGCCGTGCGGCCGCAGATCCACCTCGATCATCAGCTCATCGGGGACCGGAGCCACCCGGAGGGCGCCAGCCACCGCGTCGGCCACGGCACGCTGCGCACCCGCCTGGATGGCCTGTCTGGCTGCCGAAGGATGCTTGCTCCTGGCCGCGGTGTAGCCGATCGCAGTCTTGACCGGCACGGTCACCACGCCGGGAAGCGCCTTCTCGGCGACCGCGCAGATAGCGGTGTCCCCGGTGATCAGCCCGACTGGGACTCCCAGCTCGGCGGCCATCAGCGCGTTGAGTTCGGCCTCCGTGACCGAGTGCCCGTTCAGTCGCACGTCCGCGAAGCCGAGGCCGTTATAGGTGTGCGCGAGCACGCCAGCCGGGTCGGATGCGCCGGCGTGGTAGCCGACGAACAGGACCACGCCCGTTGCCGCCGTCACCTCCTGCATCATCGTGGCCGGCTTGGGTGATCCGACCACGTAGTCCGCTCGCGGGTCGAGTTGCTCCCCGAGCAGGTTGTCCATCGGCCCATGGCTGTCGTTCACCACGACCGAGGTAGCGCCGCCGTCGAACGCGCCAGCGATCGCGGCGTTCGCCTCGGCGGTCATCAGCGCCCGGGCCAGCTGGTAGTCCCGCCCGCCCGGCCGAGTCTGCTGCCTTGTGGCGACGCCTGCCACGCCTTCCATGTCGACTGAAATCACTACGTCCATGAGGCACATCTATCACCGGGCCCGCCCCCAGTGCTTGGGCCGGGCCGACAAAGCCGGCGCGAGGTCTTCGCCGTCGGCGACAAACGGCCAGACCAGGCCGCGGCCGGCCGGGCTCACCTGGCCGGACCTTAGTCGCGCCGGACGAAAACCAGCCGCGACGTTCGGCCATCGGTACATGGCCTGTTCACGGGTGTGGCACGAAACTGTCCTGCACAGAAGTAGAACTGCGCGCGATCCATACTTGCCGCCTCCCCTAGGGTCTGGGAGGCGGCACTACAGCGATGCTGCTGTCAGCGAGCATTCATAGCGCTTGATTTGGTCGCAGACCAGTCGCGCCGTCGGATTATGGAGTCTTCATAGTGAGAAGTCATCGCAGGGCGATCGCCTTCACCGCTGCTGCTGCCGCTGCCATATTCGGCCTGGCCGCCTGTGGCGGCTCTTCCGGCAAGAACGCCAACTCCGGCAAGCCGCAGTCAGGCGGCATCGTGACGTTCGCCGAGCAGCCGGGATCTCCGCCTACTTATATTTTCCCGCTGTATGACGGCGCTAATTCCGGTAACAACAACATCACTTACCTCCAGCCGCTGATGTGGCTGCCGCTGTACTGGTTCGGGCACAGCAACAACGACCAGGCGACCATCAACTACCAGCTGAGCATGGCCGACCCGCCGGTGTTCTCCAACAGCGGCAAGACAGTGACCATGACGCTGAAGAAGTACGAGTGGTCCAACGGCAAGCCGGTAACCTCGCGCGACTTGCTGTTCTGGATGAACCTCCTGCTTGCCGAGAAGAACCAGAGCGCCGCGTACGTGCCCGGCGGCTGGATGGACCACGTGGCGAGCATGTCGACGCCAAACGCCAGCACGTTCGTGCTGAACCTCAACGTGAAGTACAACCCGACCTACCTGCTGTACAACGGCCTGTCGATCTTGCAGCCAATCCCGCAGGCTGTCTGGGACAAGACCTCGGCTAGCGGCGCCATCGGCAACTACGACATGACCACAGCCGGCGCCAAGGCCGTTTACAACTTCATGAATAAGGAGTCGATGTCGCTGTCCACCTGGGACACCAACCCGCTCTGGCAGGTGGTCGACGGGCCATGGCGACTCAAGCCCAACACCGGTTTCCAGGTCACTGGCCAGACGATCATGGTGCCGAACAAGCTGTACTCCGGGCCGGACAAGCCGCATGCGAGCGAGTTCGAAGAGTTGCCGTTCACCAGCGCGCAGGCAGAGTTCAACGCGCTCCAGGCGGGCAGCGTTGACTACGGCTACGTGCCGACGACCGACATCGGCGACCTAGGCTCGCTGAAGGCCGAGGGCTACACGATCAACCCCTGGTACGAGTGGGGCTTTACCTTCGCCGAGATCAACTTCAGCAACCCCAAGTACGCTGCGCTGGAGGATCAGCTCTACATTCGCCAGGCCATGCAGGAACTCATCAACCAGCCTGCGTACATCTCCCGGATCCTGCTGAACTACGGGACGCCGACCTACGGTCCGGTGCCGACGTTCCCGTCGAGCTCGTTCCTCAACCCGGCCGAGAAGACGAACCCCTACCCGTACAGCCCGACGGCAGCCAGGGCCCTGCTCACCTCGCACGGCTGGACTATCCCGAAGAGCGGGCCGGCAGTGTGCGCGAAGGCGGGCACCGGCAGCACGGACTGTGGGGCCGGCATCCCGGCCGGAACCAAGCTGACCTTCCCGCTGCTGTACACAGCCGGCGTGCCGTCGCTCGACGACGAGGTCCAGGCGATGCAGGGAGCGTTTGACGCCAACGGCATCCAGCTGCAGCTCACTCAGGCGCCGGCGAACACCGTGCTGTCCGAGGCGTACCAGTGCTTCGGCGAGACGACGGCTAAGTGCCCGGCCAGCTCGACCGCGCTGAGCCTGTTCGCCTCACCGTCCTACACCTACGTGCCGATCTACTACCCGGACGGCGACAGCCTCTTTGGCTGCGGCGGGTCCACCAACGGCGGCAACTACTGCAACCAGCAGATCGAAGCGCAGATCAACAAGATCATCGCTGGCGACCCGGCCCAATCGGCGACCGCGATGTCTCAGTACCAGATCCAGCTAGCCAAGCAGGTCCCCGTGCTGTGGTTCCCGAACGCCGCTTACCAGATCTCGGCGATCTCGCCGAAGCTGGGGGGCGTGACAGCGCAGGACTCGACCGCACACATCTACCCGGGCACCTGGTACCTCAAGGGCTGACGAAAGTTCGCCTTGGCCGGGCAGCCAGCCCGGCCAAGGCGGGCACAGCCTGCCGGCAGCTGCAAGGAGTGAAGAGGACGAATGCGAGGGTACCTCGTTAAACGGTGCGCACAGGCTCTGGTCGTGCTCTTCATCGTCACGGTCGTTGTGTTCTCGATCCTGCACTTCCTGCCGGGCAGCCCAGCCCGTGCACTGCTCGGCATTCATGCAACTCCGGGCGCGATCCGCGCATTCAACGAAGCCAACGGATACAACCGGGCGCTCCCCATCCAGTACATCGACTATCTGGATCGGCTCGTCCACGGCAATCTGGGCTTCTCCTATCACTTCGACCAGTCCGTCGGCTCGCTGCTTTCGCTCGACATGCCCAAAAGCGCCCTGCTGATCGGCAGCTCTTACGCCATCGCGTTGCTGATAGCGATCCCGCTCGGCATCGTCCAGGCGCTCAGGCGGAACAAGGTCACCGATCACACGGTCACGACGCTGTCCTTTATCGGCTACGCGATGCCGACGTTCTGGCTGGGCATGCTGCTGCTCGTCTTGTTCTCCGCGAAGCTGCACATACTCCCGCCCGAAGGCCCGCAGGGTGCATCGGTGTCTGCTTCGCTGTCCGACCCGAGTGCCCTGGTGCTGCCAGTGGCGACGCTGACGATCGTCACGGTGGCGCAGTTCAGCCGCTTCATGCGGTCCTCGGCGATTGAGACGATGCTGCAGGACTTCGTGCGGACGGCGCTAGCGAAAGGCGACTCGCGCTGGCAGCTGGTCCGCAGGCACGTGCTCCGCAACAGCGTGCTGCCCATCATCACACTGGCCGGTCTGAGTCTGCCGACTGTCTTCTCTGGCGCCATCATCGTCGAGGCGCTGTTCAACTACCCGGGAATGGGATGGCTGTTCTGGACTGCTACCGGCGCGCACGACTACCCGGTCCTGATGGGCTTCACGGTCGTGGTAGCTGTCGCCACGGTAGTCGGCAATCTGATCGCCGACATCGCCTACGCGTGGGCCGACCCGCGGATCCGGTACCAGGCAGCATGACCGTTTACAGCATGAGCGACGGAGACATCGGATGACCGCCGCACCGGTCAGCACCCAGCCGCTGAACGCACCGCAGATTGCCGCCAGGCCCGGCAAGTCGTGGCGCAAGCAGGTGGCGGAATTCTTCCGCAATCCGATGGGCAGCATAGGGCTCGGCGCGATCATCATCATGCTGCTGTTCAGCTTTCTCGGCCCGGTCTTTTACCACACCGACCAGACCACGCCGAACCTGCTCCGGATCACGCTCCATCCGAGCGCTCAGTTCCCGCTGGGCACCGACAACGTCGGTTACAACGTGCTCGGACGGCTCATGGTGGCGGGCGAGTCCTCCATGGAGGTCGGGCTTGCCGCGGCCGTGATCGCGAGCGTGTTCGGCACATTGTGGGGATCCGTCGCCGGGTACTTTGGCGGCTGGCTCGACAGCGCCATGATGCGGATCGTGGACGCGCTGCTGGCGATCCCCGCGCTCCTGCTCGTCCTGCTGCTGTCGACGCTGGTGACGCCGAGCCTGATCATGGTGATCATCGTGCTCGGCCTGATCTCCTGGCTCACCACCGCCAGGCTGGTCCGCGGCCAGGTGCTGGTACTGCGTCAACTCGACTTCGTGCAGGCATCGCGCGCACTGGGCGGCACGGCCCGGCAGATCGTGCTGAAGCACCTGGTGCCGAACGTCATCGGCACCGTGGTGGTGCAGGCGACCTTCGAGGTGGCCAACGCGATCCTGCTGTTTGCCGCGCTGAGCTTTCTCGGCCTCGGCCCGCCTCCCCCGGCCGCCAACTGGGGCGGCATGCTCACCACTGGCCTCAACTACATCTTCGATGGCTATTGGTGGCTTATTTATCCGGCCGGAGTCTGCATCGTGATCGTCGTCGTCGCGTTCAATCTGGTCGGCGACGCCCTGCGCGACCTAGTCGAGGTCAGACTGCAGCGCAGGTAACAGGCAGCTGATAGCCGATCACCGGGCCGGCCCGGCCGATGAGGAGAGGAGCGCGCCCGATGAAGGTGCATATCTCGATCGACATGGAAGGTATCGCCGGAATTGCCGATGCCGCTGACACGACCCCTGGCGCGCCGCATTTCAGCTACAGCCGGGAGCTGATGACCGGCGAGTGCAACGCCGCTATTGAAGGCTGTTTCGACGGCGGAGCCACCGAGGTCATTGTCAATGACTCGCACGATGGCATGCTGAACCTGATCCCGGACAGGCTTGACCGCCGCGCCCGCATCATCCGCGGCCGCAGCAAGGAATACGGGATGATGCAGGGCATCGACGAGGACACCGCGGCGACGATGTTCGTCGGCTATCACGCGAGGGCCGGGAACGAGGCCGGCGGCGTGCTGAATCACACCATGCGCGGCAGGGACGTCCTCGGTGTCTTCCTGAACGATGAGCCGGCCGGTGAACTGCGGCTGAATGCCGCGCTGGCGGGCTGGCACGGCGTCCCGGTCGCGGTGATCACCGGGGATGACGTGCTGTGCGCCGAGGGCCGGGCCTGCCTGGGCAGCGTCGAGGCTGTCGAGGTGAAGGAGGCGATCGACAAGTACACTGCCCTGTCCCTGCACCCGGAACTGGCCAGGGACCAGATCAGGGACGCGGCCACGCGGGCGGTCTCCAAGCTGGAGGACTACGAGCCTTACCAGATCACCACGCCGACCACCCTGCGGGTGTCGTGGAACTCGACCAGCATCGCGGCGCTATGTGAGTCCGTGCCCGG
This sequence comes from Actinomycetes bacterium, assembly GCA_021792405.1. Lineage (GTDB taxonomy): Bacteria > Actinomycetota > Actinomycetes > Streptosporangiales > Streptosporangiaceae > JAJYUU01. The sequence continues at coordinate 18,200 of JAJYUU010000078.1, read as the reverse complement.
TGTCCGCCGGGTTGGCGCCAGGGACAGCGAGTACACCGGCTCTGATTACCCGGAGATCTACCGCCTCCTGCGCGTCCTGCTGGCACTGGCTGGTACCACTGCCTCCTCCGGTTACACCTACGACTGAGCCACTGAAGTCCTTCCCGATGACGCCGTTGTTGCGGCACAGGCAGAACGGGGGGCCGACCGGGTCGGTGCGGAGCGGGTAGTCGTCAACCAGGATGAACGCCGGTGCTACCGCCGCTGTCGACGGGCAGCAGGACCCGCGATGAGCGGGCGCCTCCGTGCCAGACGACGTTGACCGCCACCCGTGGTTCGGCTTGCTCCCGCACAGCGCCGAAGCGGTTCAGGCTCCGGGCGAACCACGGGAAGTCGCTGCTCGTCACCGTGACCCGGACGCTGTGGCCGGGGAGGAAGACATGGTGCGTCGGCCACAGCTCGACGTCGAACCGGTAGACCTCGCCCGGAACGAGCGGCTTGGGATCTGCCAGGGACTCGCGGCACGCTGCCCGCAGGCACCCCTGCGTGACGCGTACCGATCGGCCGTCAGGCGCGACGTCAGTGAGCTTGACGTGCCAGTCGGTGTCATCGCCATCCGAGCTGGCGTATAGCTCCAGGGTCGGCCAGCCAGAGATGGTGAGCTCCGCCGTGAGCGGCTCGCTCGTGTAGCAGAGCACGTCCGCGCGCGCCTCGTTGTCTGTCTGCTCGAGCGGCACGTCCTCGTACGGGTACTTGCGCACATCAAGGCCGGTGAGTACCGGGTCTCGCGGGTCATAGCGGTACTCGTCGCTGCCCTCGGCCGCATCGGGCTCCGCCCTGAGACTGGCCGGACCCAGGTAGAGACTCCTCACCGTGTCGCTCAGCGGCCAGGCGGAAGCGCCGCGCCAGCCGTTACGCCCTGGCTCGAACACGCGGACCCGGTCGACTGCGTCCAGGCCGGTGTCGATGCCCTTCAGCCAGTGATCGAACCAGCGGAGGTGCTCGGCGTTCATATCGTGGGCGGCCGCCTGGCCGAACTCGATGCCGCCGCATTCGGCGTCCGGATGCCGCGACTTCACGTGACTCCATGGACCGACCAGGAGGTACTGCGAGTCGCGAGCTGGCGAGGCAGCGCGCATGTGCTCGTAATGATGGAACGCGCCCAGCAGGTCCTCAAGATCATACCAGCCAGTCACGTGCAGGCACGGGACGTCGAACTGGTCGTAGCGGTCGTCGTACCGAAGCGCCTGCCAGTAGTCGTCAAGCGTGTCGTGGCGGCAGAGCGTCTCCCAGTTCGGCCCGGTGGCGTTGATGATCTCGCCGATCGCCCCGAACGGCAATGTGCGCAGGATCTGCTCCCAGTCGGCGTGCTCCAGGCCGTAAAAGTCCAGGATGCGGCGTCGGGTCGAGTAGGCCCACCAGCCGAAATAGAGCTGGAAGACACCGTTGGTGTACGGGATCTCCTGCTGCCAGCGGCCCGCTGCCGACGTGGAGACCATCGCTCTCAGATGCGGGGGGCGCTCGGAGGCACCGGCCCACTGAACCCAGCCCATGTAGCTGAGCCCTGTGGTGCCAACCTTCCCGTTGCACCACGGCTGGGCGGCGGTCCACTCGATGACGTCGTGGGTATCCCTGGCGTCGTTGACGAACGCCAGCCACTCCCCCTCTGACTTGCCGCGCCCGCGCACGTCGACGGCCACGAACGCGTATCCGTGCGCCTGGTAGAGCAGCGCCTCGTCCGACACCAGCGAAGGGCTGTCCTTCCCGTACGGAGTGACCTGGACGATGGCTGGCACTTCCCGGTCGTGATCACCAGGCGGAAGGTAGACATCGGCGGCCAGCTCGATGCCGTCGCGCATCGGAATGCCGATCTCGAAGCTGCCACGATCGCCGAGCTCCTCGGCACGCTGGATCCAGCTGCGGAACGGAGTCTGATCACCCTGCGCTACCGCGCCCATCTGAACCACTGGCCCTCCTGCGAACGCTAACGCCAGGTCAGTCCTGCGCCTGGCCACCGGCCCGAGCATAGGGCTGCGGTCTAACTCCGGTCTTTGTGCGATTAGCAGTCCTTCTCGAGCTCGTTCGGGCGAACGGACCAAGTGTGGCGAGGCGCTGGAGCATGGGCAGGCGTCTGCTGCGTCGACATCCAGCGGGGGACGCGAGTGTCGGCACGCTGGTGGATACTGCCCGGCATGGCGAGATTCGAGGACCAGGACCTGACTAATGCCGAATTCCGCGAGTGCGACTTGACCGGCGCACGTCTGATCGGGGTGGTGATGCAGGACGCTGTGATCGACGGGCTGGTGAGCAATCTGGTGGTTAACGGAGTCGAGGTGACGTCGTACGTCGAGGCCGAGCTCGACCGGCGGCATCCAGTGCGGCTGCTGATCCGCTCGGCCGATCCGGCCGAGCTGCGGCAAGCTGTCAGACAGCTGCGGGCCGACTGGGCGGCCACGCTGAAGCGGCTCTCAGAGATGGCCAAGGGTTCCGAACACCAGCGCGTCGGCGGCGAGTGGTCGGCGGTGGAGACTCTGCGCCATCTGGTGTTCGTGCACGACTCGTGGTTCCGTCGCTGCTGCCTGGGATCGACCAGGCCGTTCACCGCGATCGGGCGTCCGACTTCGTTCCTGACCAGGAGGAGCAGGGCCTGGATCGAGCAGCGGCAACGAGCCTCGACGAGGTGCTGGACGTGCGCGATGCGCAGGGCGCCGAGCTAGAGCGCTGGCTGTCGGCCGTGACGGCCGACGAGCTGTCGGCGCCTGCGCCAGTGCCGGCGGGCCGGGGATGGCCGCCGTACGCCAGGGGGAAGTCAGTGCTCGAGTGCATGCACGTGGTGCTCAACGAGGAGTGGGCGCACCACGGTTTCTGCGTGCGCGACCTCGATCTGCTCGGAGGTGACCCAGGGGTACGCTAGGACCGCCCCGACGAGATCACCGGCGCCGCAAGCTCGGCCGGCGGTCGCCACTCATCCGCAGGGTTCCGCCCGCGCACCATGCCGAAGGTGTGGATTAACGTCTCCACGACGCCCATCGCGGCGAAGCCCGCCGCGTCCGAGACACCATAGTCATGATGCGCACGCGGGACCGCGTCAGCGGACCGGGCAATGCGGTGCAGCAGCTCGGCGCGCGCTCAGCGCGGCCAGCCGCCGCGGCGGCGAGGCGCTGCCTCACAGTCGGTTGACGGCGCCGCGACGATACGGCGTTACTGAGCGTAGGGGCCATCCGCCGAAGGAGTGTCGGGTACCTCGGGCGTGAAGAATGCGGATTGCGTCTGAGTTGTCCCCGCCTGTGGCGGTACCGGCGTGCTGGGCGTAAACGGGGTGCTCGGCTGCGAGGGGGCAGTGAGAGTTGCGGGCGTCGCGACTGCGTTCTGCGACTTGCCCCATACCGCCAGGGCGATGCCCAGCAGCCCGACGATGAGGAAGAACCAGCCGAAACCTACCAGCGCACCGTGAATCGATGCGACGGTACCGGCGGTGGAGCAGGCAGATGACACCGTGGAGTCGAAGCCCTGGACGAGGCTGCCGATGCCGGTGGAGCACAGTTGGTTGGCCTGCAGAGCGGAAACGGAGCCGTAGCCGGAGATGCCGACCGTGAAGTGGCCGACGGCTACGCCGATGATCAGCGCGACGAGGCCGGCGCCTACCGCGACCGTTGCCCGTGTCTGGAGCAGTCGGTAGTTCGTTACGGTCTTGGCCGGAGTCTTCTGTGCGGTCATGGCGGTTTCCGTTTCAGTAAGCGGTGATCAGCGGTGCTGGGCTCGTCCATCGGCCATCACCGAGCGTGCTCACCGCGCTGCCTTGACCCCGCAATGACTGCGGGCCAAAGCACCCTCCCCTACGGCACGAATCTTTCCCCGAAAGCGTCCAGCCGGAGCACAGCGCCCAATGTCCGGACAACCTCGGACAGCGCCCGCCCGGGCGCTCGCGCGCAGCGGGCGCTCGCGCGCAGCGGATTCCTGCCGCACACGGTCCTGCGAGCCGACGGGTCCTCGGGCCGGGTACTGAGTCAGCCCACGGCGGAAGCCTGATCAGCGTCACTGACCGGCGCCGCGCTCGCCAGCGCCCCGCGGCGGCGCCGCTTGCGGTTCAGCTGGGCCGCAACAGCCAGCAGGATCACGCCGACCACGATGGCAGCACCGTACAGGCCAAGTTCGATCGGCGAATTCTGGACAGCGTCGATGACCCCTGGCATGGCAGTGCTGAACCGCGCGTTTGCCGCGACCGAGCCTTGACCGGGCGAAGCAGTGCGATGCAGCTTCAGCAGCCCAGTCGCGGCGTGCAGGGCGCCGAGCGGGTTGATGAGCCCGAAGCCGATCGTGGTGTTGTATCCGCCCGCCGGGTGGTAGCTAGCCGAGTCGGCAAGCGCGAGGGCCACCTCGGCAGGCGTTATCTGCGGGTAAACCGACTTGATCAGCGCCACGGTGCCTGCCACCCAGGCTGTGGCGCTGTAGTTCCCGTAGGCGTAGTACGACGCGTTGCCCGGTCCTGTCGCGAACAGGATGTTGTCCGGCGCGGCAACGAGGATCGAGTTGTTCACCGGGGAGCGCACTGACTTGGGCGGCTTCGGCAGCCCGCTGATGGTGACGCCGCTGAAATTGATCACCCCGGGCAGGCTGTCCGGGTACATGGGCCCATTCTGCGTGCCGCCGAACGCCGAGTCGGTGCCGAGCACGACGACGTTTTTCGAGATTGCGTACTGCACAGCCGAGTCCAGCGCCGCGGTGTCCGCGTACCCGGACTCGAAGGGAACGATCACGCTCGCGCCGTGATTGACGGCGTAGCGAATGGCGCGGGCCATTATGGCCTGCCATCTCCCATCCTGCTGGTACCTGGTGGCGCCGCGACCGCCGTTGTAGTCCACGATCCGCTCGGCGAGAATCCTGGCTGCTGGCGCGCGACCGACAGTTCCGAACGGGTTCGCCGCGGTCGGGCCACTGCCCGCGATCAGCGACGCCAGCACGGTGCTGTCCGTCGCCGGGGCGCCGGCGAGCGGGGCGAAGTCCGGGCCGTAGGTGACCTTGCCGGCCAGGCCGGTGACGGCGTCGATGGGCGTGCCGAGCACGGCAACCGTTGCCCCTGCGCCCTTAGTGATCTGCCAGGCGCCGAGCGTTTCGCTGATCAGCCGCCTCTTGGCGGAGGACGGTATGCGCGCTGCGGCTGGCCGCCCGGCCCGGGCGCCGGGCATGGCCGGCGCAGCGCTGGCTGCCATTGAACTCGTCAGCGCGATGATCGATCCGACTGCCACTGCGGCGGCGGCCCGACCGCGGGTCAGCACCGGATGTCCTTCATCGCGCAGGGCACTCCGTGACTTGTCATTATTCTCTCCAGCGGTCCGAGCAGCCCGGCGCCGAGCGCGGCAAGCTCAGGGTTCGACCGCGCTGCCGCCCCCGGCATGCCGTCGGTAAAACCGACGGTATAGACGAAGATGTATGGGCCATCGAACTCGGCGCCCGAGAGGGCTCGGTCGGCATTGGAGAACTTGCCCGTCAGCGTGCCCCTGAACGGCAGGGCGTACAAGCCTGCAGACGGCTCCATGGGGGTGAGGTCCGACTGGGCGACCGCCGCGTTGGCCGCCGATGTCATCGCGCCGATGGCAACCGTCGCAGCCAGAGTGCCGGACGAGTCGAGATAGGTGGCCCTGAGCATGGTCGTGCAACCGAGGCCGCGTATCTGCCGCCACGCACTCGGCGCCAGCGCGGCCCGGCACGGCACCGCCGGAACGATCCCGGCCAGCACGGCCGTCGCGTGGTCGCCTTGCGCGTTCTGGTAGCCAAGGACAGCCGGGAAAATCTGGCCGGCCGGCAGGCGCTGCCAGCGACTCGCGATCTCCTTAGCGACCGCTACGGCAATTTCGGCCTTCGTCGGCTGCCGGGTGAGTTCGATGGCCAGCGTCACCCCGCCGCCCGCCACTAAGGCCAGTCCGAGCACGACCAGCGTGATCAGCATCGTCAGTCCCTTGGCGTGCCGCTTTCGGCCGGGCCTGTCCGGCAGGAGCGGTTCTGCCGGGCTCACAGCCAGCCCTGGTTCGGCGGCCAGCCCTGGTTCGGCGGCCAGGACCTCCGGCGGGCCCGGATCCGCTACCGCATCGCCGCCCGGTACCACATCGCCGCCCGCTACCACATCGCCGCCGCCCGCGACATGCGCGGAAACCACATCGGGGCGCACCGGTTCCGGCTCGCTGCTCGGGATCATCGAATCCTCCGGTAGTCGGCTCAGCTGACAGTCGTCGCGGGAACGTCCGGACCCGCGGGTCCTGGCGGGGCGGCTGGACGGGACGGTGGCGGATCCGGCCTGCGCCGCCGGCGCCTGGCCAGCGCGACCAGCATCCAGGCGGTGGCGATGAATCCGGCCGCGGCAACTGCCGCGACGACGATCAACAGCGCGATGCGGGTGGCGTCGCGGCGTAGCACGACGACCGGGCCGATTGCCCCGGTGCCGAAGCGCGCGGCGGCGGCGATCGTGCCAGCCGGCGGCGGTGCGGCGGCTAGCCGTCCCGCGGCCCGCAGCGCCGCTGCCGCGTCGACTTCGCCGAATCCGACGCTCGGGCTGTAGCCGCCGGCCGGACGGCGCCGGGTGGATGTCACGAGCGCCTGCATCACCTGGACCGGCGTGAGCCGGGGGTAGGAGGACCTGATGAGCGCAACAACTCCGGAGACGAACGCGGCGGCAGGGCTGGTACCGCTGCCGGACAGATAGCTGCCACCAGGCCCGTCGCCGACGATGTTGACTCCCGGCGCGCAGACGACTACCGACGAGTTGCGGTCGGAGAATGATGCACGGCGTCCGCTGGCAGTGACGGCGGCCACCGAGATAACGCCGGTGAAGGACGCCGGATAGGAGTACGCCGTGAAGCCGCCGCCGCTGGTCCCTGAGTTACCCGCGGACGCCACCACGACGACGCCGTGGGCCACGGCATCGGCGAGCGCGAGCCGAACGCTCCTGGTAGCGACCGTGCTGCCGAGCGACATGTTGATCACTCCGGCTCCGTGCCGGACGGCGTACCTGATGCCGTCCGCGATCGCGCCGTAGTAATCGGCGTTCTCGTTGTAGACCTGGAAGCCGGGCTCCTGATCATCGAGGATCACCCGCACCGAGAGAATCTTCGCCTCCGGAGCCACCCCGACCATCCCCGCCGAGTCGCCAGGGCCGCTGCCGTGAGCCGCGATGATCGAGGCGATGTACGTGCCGTGCAAATGCGGCGGCTGGTAGCCAGGCGGGTCGGCGCCGGCCGTGTAATCCGGTCCGTACGTGACCGAGCCCGCCAGTCCCGGCGCGTTCCCGTTCACGCCGGTGTCGAGGACGGCAACGGTGACGCCTTCGCCCCTGCTGACCCGCCACGCGGCGGGCACGTCGAGCTCGCGCAGTGCGGCGAGATCCGCGGCCCTGACCTGCTGGCCGACGGTCTGCGCCAGCGCCCCGTCAATCCCGGTGGCGGCGCACAGGACCGCCAGCATCCCGAGCGTCACAGCGAGCCTGCGGGTCGCGCGCATCAGCACGACCAGGCCGGACTGGCGCAGTCGACGGTGACCGGGCGGCTGAGCGGGCCGGCCACCTCGCTGGCGAGCTGCGCTGCGGGCGCGAAGACGGACAGGCGCGGTTGCTGGCCAGCACCGGCCGGCTGGCCGTCGGCGTAGCCGGCGACCGTGAGGACGACGAACGGGCCGTCGTGCATCGCGGTGGCAGCCTGGCGCGCACTTGCGCTGAACCGGGCGGTCGCCGTCCCCGGCAGGGCCAGCGCGCGGAGCGGCATCGCGCCGCCCGCAGCCGAGTGCAGGCCTGCCCAGAATTCGGCAGCAAGGCGGGTGCTCGGGAACGCCAGCACGCCGACGGTGTACACGACCCCTTGTAGTTGGTCGAGGTAAGCGGCACGCAGCCCGGCCGTGCACCGATCGCGGGCGGCGAGCGCGGCGAAGCTGGCGTCCAGCGCGGTCGCGCACCGCGATCCGGCCGATATGCCCACCCGATTGGCCGTCTCGGTGGTCAGCAGCTGGGTGTCGTAGGACAGCGTGGCCGGGAAGATGCGGCCGGCTGGCCAGCTGCGCCATCGGCCGGCAACGGCTTGCGCGGCAGCCGCGGACTCTTGCGCTGCGTCCGGCTGGCGCACCAGTTGGGCGTGCGCCGCGATGCCAGCGGTAATCGCGACGGCCAGGCAGGCGATCGCGGCAGCGCACAGTGCGATTAACGGGCCGCGACCGCTCCGCTGCGCGCCGCCGGGCCGGCCGGATGCAGCGTAATGCTCATCTGCGGCCATAGAGGCACGCTAGAACCTATAGGACAGAACATGCAATATCGTGCGGATAACGAAAGTGCGCATACGTTCTATGGCCGACGTCGGCGATGCGCCGCGTCGGCAAGGCGCCGCTTCAGCCGGCCAGCGCCGACGCGGCGTGCTCGGCCATTTTCAGGTGCATCTGCAGCATCGGCAGGAAGTAAGCGGCATAGGCTTTCACCTGCGGGTTACTGCCCGCGCCCTGCTCCTTCCTGGTGAGGGCGATGGCTGCCTCGTGGCCGACGACGGAGAACCTGACGAAGTCGACGTCCAGGTGCCTGCCCTTCTGGGCCTCGATCCGGGACATTATCGATCCGAGCTGGGCGCCGGGTGCCGTCGGCAGGGCCACATGCAAGCGCGATGCTAGCGCCCGGAGCCGGTCCTGCGCCGCAGCGTGGTCACGGGCGTACTGAGCGCCGAGGTCCTTTACCGTCGCGGTGGACGCGTGCGCCTGGATGTACGTGCCGAGCGCGATCTCGGTCAGGTTGATCTGCGAAGCGTCGGCCATGAACATGCGATCTTGGCTGGATACCGGCTGGGCGGTGGGACTTGCGGCCACGCCGGCGGTCGGTGCTGCGGTGCCGGCCATGGCTGCTGCCGACCCGGCAGTTATGCCCCATCCCGCGGTGACCAGGCCGACGGCAATCCCGACACTTGCCGCCTTCTTGTGCAGGGTCATGGGAGCCTCCCCTCGTGTCGCTCCCCGGACCCCTCCCCGTTAGCGATCCGTGAAAACGCGCTGATCCCGGCTGCCGTCGCTGCGCGCCAGCCAGCCGAAGGGCCCGAGGCCCACCGCGACGACGTTCGTCACCGTGCCGACCTGATCGATGCTCACGGTGACCCGGTCGCCCTCCTGAAGGGAGAAATCCATCTCCGGGACGATGCCGGTGCCGGTGGACAGCACGGCGCCGTCGGGAAACTGCTCGGCCGCGAACAGGTAGGCGGTCAGCTCGCCTGGCGAGCGGCGCAGCTGGCTGGTGCTCGCGCGGCCATGCCAGGCGACCCGGCCGGCCCGCTCGATGGTCAGCTCGATGTCCAGCGCGCCAGCGTCGGCTACCTCCCAGACCGGCCGGATGCCGTTGCTGAGCGCGCATGCGCCGGCGTAGATCTTCGCCTGGGGCAGGTAGAGCGGGTTCGCGCCCTCGATGCTGCGGGACGAGACGTCGTCGCAGGCGGCGTAGCCGACGATCTCCGCGTGCTGGTTCACCACCAGGGCCAGCTCAGGCTCCGGCACGTTGAGGGCCGAGTCGGCCCGGATGCCGATCGGCTCGCCGTCGGTGACGGCGCGCCAGGCGGCGCACTTGAAGAACAGCTCCGGCCGCTCGCTGTCGTAAACCAGATCATAGATGTCGGCGGTGTCACTCTCCTCCATGCGAGCCTGCCGCGACCTGCTGTAAGTGACGCCGGCCGCCCACACCTCGGTCCGCCCGTCGACCGGCGCCAGCAGCGCGACGTCACCTGCGACGACCGGGCCGGCCGCGGCTTCCTCGGCGAGCGCGCGGATCTCGGCAAGCGGCCGGCTCAGCAGCTCCCCGACGGTGGCGGCCGCCAGCTTCCTGACGCCGTCGCTAAGCTCGACGCCGACCTCAGGTCCATTCCGGCCACGAGCAAGGTAACGGGCTATCCGCACAGCAGCACTCTCCTTACGGCAAGCGCGGCATGGGCTGATCGATGGCAATCAGTGCGAGCGGTGCCTGACTGCCTCGGCGACTGCACGCAGGTGCGCGCTGCACGGCGTGAGCTCGGAGAAGGTGTTCGCGATGCCGATGACCGGCCGCCCGTCGAACAGTTCGGCACCGAAGCCCTCGTTACGAATCCAGGACCGGTGCACGAAGCCGTTGCGGCCCCGCGACCCGAACCACTGACTGCTGGGCAGCACCCGCCGGCCGCCCGCACCGGGAGTACTTCCCCGGACACGATGCCCTCGATGATCTGATCGGCGGCCGCCCTGGCCCGCGTTCGCGCCGCATTCATCAGACCTATTCGTAGTGACGGCAGCCTGTCCCGTCAAGACCTGCCGGAGATCCGGACGGCAGCCCGCGCCGCGCAGGCCGGCCATGGTCCCGTGCCGCCGACCGGGGCCGGGCCCCGGCCCTGGCTAGCCAGACCGCGCGGAACGCCGGGACGAACGGCCCTGGCTGATCCCTGACCACTGCCATAGCCTGCCATGATGGCGCGTTTCGACGACGCCGCCGCCGAGCTGCTGCAGGAGTTCTCGGACCTGCTGGCGATCTCTGGCGGCGATACGTTCAGGGTGCGGGCCTACGAGAGGGCTCGCGCGGTGGCCGAGTGCCCAGCCGAGATCGCCGACCTCGACGAGAGTGGTCTGGACGCCATCCGCGGCGTGCGCGGGCACCTGGCCCATAAGGGCGCCGAGCTGCGCGATACCGGGTCGGTGGCCGAGCCGGACAAGCTGCGGGCAATGGTGCCCGCGGGGCTGCGCGCGCTGCCTGCCGTGCGGCGCGCCGCATACGCCGAAGGAGCACACCAGAACAGCTCGTGAGGTGAGAGCGATGACCTTCGCTAATCGGGAGGATGCAGGCAGGCAGCTGGCACGCCGGCTCGAGCACTTGCGAGGCCAGCCGATCGTTGTGCTGGGGCTGCCGCGCGGCGGAGTCCCGGTGGCAGCCGTCGTGGCCAGCAAGCTCGCTGCCCCGCTGGATGTCATCATCGTGCGCAAGATCGGCGTCCCGTTTCAGCCTGAGCTTGCGATGGGCGCGGTCGGCGAGAACGGCGTAGCTGTTACCAGCCCTGGAGTGACCGCGATGGCCGGCGTGACCGATCAGGAACTCGCCGCTGTCCAGGCGACGGAAGCCGCCGAGGTCGCGGCCAGGGCCGCCAGATACCGGGCTGGCCGGCCACGGCTGGATCTGACCGGCAAGGTTGCCGTCGTGGTAGACGACGGAATCGCGACCGGCGCGACGGCGCGAGCAGCCTGCCAGGTCGCCCGCGCTCACGGCGCAGCGCGGGTGGTGCTCGCGGTGCCAGTCGCGCCGCCCGGCTGGCAGGAGCGGATCGGCGCCGACGCCGACGAGTTCGCCTGCCTGCTCGAGCCGCCGAACTTCTTCGCCGTCGGCCAGTTCTACGACGATTTCGCCCAGACAAGCGACGAGGAGGTGATCGCCTGCCTGCGAGCCGCCGCCGCGCCGCGCCCGGTACCAGCAGGCCAGGCCAGCCCCGGTCACGCCGACCCGCCGGGCGACAGCACCCAGGTCGACCCGCCGGGCGACAGCACCGAGGTCGAGCCGATGGCCGGGGCAACGCGCCTGGCTGGCAACCTGACGATGCCGGCCGGGGCACCAGGGATCGTGCTCTTCGCGCACGGTAGCGGCAGCAGCCGGCACAGCCCGCGCAACCGGTACGTCGCGGCCATCCTGGCCGAGGCCGGTCTCGGCACACTGCTCTTCGATCTGCTCACCCCGGCAGAGGAACTCGACCGGGCGAATGTATTCGACATCGACCTGCTGGCCGGCCGGCTCGCCCAGGTGACAGCGTGGCTGCGGGCCAGGGGACATCCCGAGCAAATCGGCTACTTCGGTGCCAGCACCGGCGCTGCCGCCGCGCTCTGGGCGGCGGCAGCGCCGGGGGCGGACATCGCGGCCGTGGTGTCCCGCGGTGGCCGCCCCGACCTGGCCGGGCCCCGCCTGGCTGCGGTGACGGCGCCAACCCTGCTGATCGTCGGCGGGGCGGACACCGCGGTGCTCGACCTGAACCGGCGTGCCCTCGCGGAACTGCGGTGCGACAAGGACCTTGCTATCGTGCCCGGCGCGACTCACCTGTTCGAGGAGCCAGGCACCCTCGCCGCCGCCGCCGCGCTGGCCCGCGACTGGTTTGTCCGCCACCTCACCGTGGCACGCCGCCACGCACCGGTCTGACGGTGCCGGTCTGACGGTGCCGGTCTGACGGTGCCCGAGCCCGCGGCCGTCCGGCGCCCGGACGGCCGCGGCGGTCGTCGGCCTCAGGCCGAGGAGACCGCCTCCACGAACTTTCCTACCGTCTGTTCGGGCAGGTGCAGCGCCAGGTCTGCCTCGCTGATGATCCCGACCAGACGCTGATCCTCGATGACCGGCACGCGCCGGATCTTGTGCTCCTCCATCGCCTGCAGCACGTCGTCGACCTCCGCGCCCGAGGTGACGGTGACCGGGGATCCGGTGGCCAGGTCGCCGGCCGTGGTGTCTGCCGGGTCGGCGCCTTCCGCGATACACCGGATCACGATGTCGCGATCGGTAATGATTCCCCGCAGGCGGTCGTTATCTCCGCAGATCGGGAGCGAACCGATGTTCAGTTCCCGCATGAGCTGGGCCGCGCGTTGCAGGCTCTCGTGCTCGCCGATGCACTGGGCACCCGCGTGCATGATGTCTCGCGCTGTGGTCATGGCAAGGCCCCCCTGAGGCTAACCGCCGGGCGCCCTCTCCGTGGTGCGCCCGGTCTGAACTTTCAATGGTTCGCGGCCGGCGGCCAGGGCTCCAGGGCCGAAGGTCCCAGTCACCGCATACCGCCCGGCGTTCTCCTGCGACGGCCGCCGCGGCACACGCCGGTCAGCCCTTCACCACGCCGACCGGAACCAGCCTGGCGACCTGGCGGCACAGTCCGGCACCGGTAGCGGCCGCCACCACCGCGTCGACGTCCTTGTAGGCCTCGGGCGCCTCCTCGGCGAGCCCGCGTGCCGACGCGCCTCGCACGGCGACGCCCGCCGCTTCCAGCCTGCGGCGCAACACCGCACCGCTGACGGAACGGGCTGCCTGGTGCCGGCTGAGCTGCCGACCGGCGCCGTGGCAGGCCGAGCCGAACGCGCCGCCGCCAGCCACGCCGGCGAGCACCCACGAGGCGGTCCCCATCGAGCCCGGCACCAGCACCGGCTGGCCCACGGTGCGCAGTTCGGGGGGAAGGTCTGGATGGCCGGGCGGCAGCGCCAGCGTCGCCCCTTTGCGATGCACGCACAGCCGGGCCGGTCGCCCGCCGACCTCGTGCGTCTCGATCTTGGCGAGGTTATGCGAGACGTCATACACCAGGTCGAGCGTGGCGTCGGCCTGCGTCGCGAACACCCGGCGGGTGGCCTCGGCGAGCAGCTGTCGGTTCGCGCGGGCGTAGTTCGCCGCGGCCGCCATCGCGCCGAGGTAAGCGCCGCCCTCGGCCGAGAGGACCGGGGCGCAGGCAAGCTGCCTGTCCGGCACCCAGATACCGTGACGAGCCATCACCGCGTCCATGAGCCGGACGTGGTCGCCGCAGATCTGATGGCCGAGACCGCGCGACCCGCAGTGGATCATCACGCAGACCTGGCCTTCAGCCAGCCCGAAGGCCGTCGCTGCAGGAGCATCGCGTACCTGCCCGACCACCTGGACCTCCAGGAAGTGGTTGCCGGATCCGAGGCTGCCGACCTGGCGGGCACCCCGGTCCAGCGCGCGGCTGCTGACCTGGCCAGGTTCGGCACCAGCCACGATGCCGCTGTCCTCGCATCGGTCCAGGTCGCGGGCGTTGCCATGACCCTGGCTGACTGCGTACCGCGCCCCGCCCGCCAGCACTTGCTCCAGCTCGGCGCGATCAGCCAGCTTCCAGACACCGCCGGGGCCGGCACCGCGGGGGATCGCGGCGGACAGCGCGTCCATCACCCGACCCAGGCACTGACCAAGTTCGCTGGCGGCGAGATTCGCTGCAAGCAGCCGCACGCCGCACGAGATATCGAACCCGACGCCGCCCGGGGAGATCACGCCACCCGCTGCCACCTCGGTGGCTGCCACGCCCCCGATCGGGAAGCCGTATCCCCAGTGGATATCCGGCATGGCGTACGAGGCCGTCACGATTCCCGGCAGCGTAGCCACGTTGGCCACCTGCTGGAGCGCCTGGTCGTGGCCGGCTTCGGGGATCAGGTCGCGGGTTGCGTACACCACGCCGGGAACCCGCATGGGCCCTTCCCGCGGGATTACGAACTCATAGGGGGTCTTTGCTTCCAGGCGCATCGGCCCGCCCTCCCCGGGACTACCGCGCCACCGGCCAGGCCCCAGGCACGCAAGACCTGCGAGGCGCTCTCCCTTCGCCGGCATTGTCCGGATCAGGTGCTAGGGGTCGCTTCCGGTCTCTTAGCCTTCAGCCTCTCAGCCTTCCCGCCGGCCTGTTGCCGGGTCAGTCCCCGGTCAGGTCCCGCACGGACCGGCTCCCTCGCTCGTCCCGCAGGCACTTTCACTCTTGCACCATCTCACCCGGTCGTCACCGGGACCAAGGTCCCGCGTTCAGCGGACCTTAGTCCCGGCAGCTACTTTGCGGCGCAGCTCACACGTCTACGGTCATGCTGGCTGACCAGTGCCCAGACGCATCTGGCTGGCATGTCAGCCCGTGGAAGGAGACGGCCTTCGGCACTGCGCCGGTGAATTCCGCGGCGCCGGCGCTCGCTAGCCCCAGCGTGACGACGATGCCCGCTGGCCCGGCCGGGCGCACCCGTACCGACACCGGGATCTCACCGGAGGTGTCCAGGATGTAGATAATCTCCTCCGCCGCTGCCGCGAGCAGGTCGGCCGGGCTGGCACCGGTCAGCTCGCGTTCAGCGGTCCGCGTGACCGCGGCACCGCTGACATCGACGACGCTGTCTACCAGGCCGCGCAGCGCCTCAGCCACGCACTCGTGGCAGGACTCAGCCCACGCCTCTACCCGCAGGTCAGCCGTGTGCGGTACGGCTCGGTTGCCCTGGGAGTTCATGACCGCTCCGCGACGACCAGCGTACTGACCCGCTGCCCGGACCCGGTCAGTCGACGAAGATCCGCCGGCCAGTGACTGCCCGCGGCGTCAGGTAGACCTGCCGGACACTTACCCCGCCCGCCCATGGTTCGACGGTGGCAGGCTCGTCTGCCGTGCCCGCCGGCCGCAGGAGGCCGCGCAGCAGGACGCTCCACCCCTCGTGCTGGGCGTCGTCGATGTGGTCGACCTCGAAACTGGCCGGGCACCCGGCGGGCGAGCGGCCTACTACCACGTCGAGTAGGCTGCCCTCCCTGGCTCGCAAGACCAGTCCATCGTCCCGGACCGCATAGTTCAGCGGGTGGACATGGGGGGAGTCGGCATGGTCTGCCAGGAAGGCTATCCGGCCGACCCCGCGGCCATCGAGCAGTCGCCAGCACTCCGGCTCCGCCAGCACGTCGAGGCTGGGGCGACGGGCCGCGAACCCCGGCGTCACGTCAGCGTCCGAGCCCAGCAACGAGGTGTCGGGCAGATCGAGGGCATACGCAAGCCGCAGCACGACCTCGCTGCTCACCGCCGCGGGCTGTTCCTCGATGTAGGCAATATCTGCCTCGTTGATCCCGGCCCTGTCGGCTACCTGAGCCCTGGTCAGGCTCAGCTCGTCGCGCCGGTGACGCACCCGCCGCCCGAGATCACCCGGATGGCTGTGAAACGTAGTCACGAATGCCCCCTGGAATCCCCCGCCGTTGCTCCCCCGCCGTTGCTGACCGGCCGTCGGCGTCAGCCGTGGCGCTGGCCAGCAGCCGACTCGGCCAGTTCTGGCTCGAGCAGCTCGCGAACCCCGCCGGGCAGGTGCTCGAACGCGTGCGCTGTCCCGCCGGGCGACATGTGCCGGCGGGCGACCGCCGTCACGATCCGGGCGGACTTGGGCACGTCAGAATCCCGCACCTGGGCCTCGCGGCCGAAGCGCGCGATGAACTCGTTGCGGTCGTACTTGTGCGGGACACGGCTGGGATTCCACCCGTCGAAGAAGACTCCGCGCAGCAGTTCGGGCAGTTGCGCGGCGAAATGTGCCGCCATCTCCACGCTCAGGCCGTCGCGCAGGCTATGCAGCCACGCCCGGAGCACCCGGTAGGCCAGCCGACGGTCCCTCGTCCCGAACGCAGCATCGATATCAGCGAGCCAAGCATTGGATTTGCTGATGCTGGTATCCAGGCTGTCCACCCCCGTGAAAGACATTTTGCCCCCGTTCGCTCCCGGTTCGATGACCTGGTCGTTGCTATCTGGTTACCCCGCAGCCGTCGCAGCCGCACAGGGGCAAAGGTCCCGCCGCCACACCACGACGAGGCCGTAGTCTGCCAACCATGACCAATGCCGACAACCAAGCCAAACCGCTCTCGGCCGGCCTGCAGCGCTGGCGGTCGGACCTGGCCGCATGGGCCATTCCTGAGCACATCACCGCCGCGGTCACGGAGTCGCCGTGGGTACTGCCCCAGGCCGTGTTCGCCCGCCGAGCCGACCGGCTGGCCGCCGCCCCGTCCGGCCCGTCGTTCGAGCGCGCCTGGGCAGCGCTCGACCCGCCGGGCAGTGTGCTCGACGTCGGCTCCGGGGCCGGGGCCGCCAGCCTGCCGCTCCTGGCCCGGTGCACGGAGCTGACCGCTGTCGACAGCACGCCCGACATGCTCGAGCTGCTCGCGCAGCGGGCTGCCGCGGCCGGGCTGACGGCACGCCTGGTATGCGGAAGCTGGCCGGCTGTGGCTGCCGAGGCGGGCCAAGCCGATGTCGTCACCTGCTACCACGTCACCTATAACGTGCCAGATATCGAGCCGTTCGTCGCCGCGCTCACCAGCGCCGCACGCCGGATCGTAGTGGTCGAGATGACAGCCGTTCATCCGCTGGTGAGCCTGAACCCGCTCTGGCTCAAGTTCCACGGCCTGGCCCGGCCGACCGGGCCGACCGCAGCCGAGTTCCTCGCGATCCTGCACGCGATGGGCATACCCGCGCGGGCGGAGCACTGGCAGCGGTCGGGCGGGCGCGACTACGCGAGCTTCGCAGAGCTGACCGACATCACCAGGCGGCGGCTATGCCTGCCACCCGAGCGCGCCGGCGAGGTGGGCTGCGCGCTCGAGGAAGCCGGAGTCGATCCGAAACACCCGATGGAACTGGGCTCGGCCGGCCGCGAAGCCGTCACGATCTGGTGGGACGTCTAGCCAGTACCGGGCACTGACTGCGCGCCCGGTTCCGAAGCGATCTGCCACGCAACGATTTGGACGCTGGGCCGTCTTCCAGGTAGAGACGATGGGGACAGCGAACGGCGATAGGCGGATCTGATGGGCGAGTGGCCAGACGGCTGGTTCCGTGGACCGGGCTCGGACGACAGCGCTCCGGCCGACGCAAGCGCGGACCCGGCTGCCGACAAGACTGTGAGCATCCCGGCGAACCAGTACGCCGGGCGGGTCGGCGGCAGCGCGCCCGGCCGGCCTGCTCCGCCGGGCTCCTGGCCCGCCCAGCCGCCGCTGCGCACTGGTGGCGCGGCCGACCATGGAGTGCGCTACGACACCGGCGACACCGCGCACGGTAACGGCGGGTCCGGGGCCGGCGGGCTGACCTCGCCCGCCTATTCCCCCGCCGGGCCTGGCCGCGGCTCGCTCGGGCCCCCGCGCTGGCGACGCTGGCTGCGGCCAAAGCGGATCGTCGGTGTGCTGGCCGTGCTCGTCGCGCTGCTGCTGGTTGCCGGCATCGGCACCTACTTCTACTTCAACTCCAAGCTGACCAGGAGCAATATTCTGGTCAATTATGTCGGCCGGCCCGATCCAGGATCCGGCACGAACTGGCTGATCGCCGGCTCGAACGCGCCCCAGGGACTGAGCCCGCGAATGCAGCGACGGCTCTCACTCGGATCCGACTCAGCAGACGGATCTGACACGATCATGGTCCTGCATATCCCGACCAGCGGCCGGCCGCTGCTGATCAGCATTCCGCGCGACTCGTATGTGCACATACCCGGCTACGGATGGAACAAGATCAACGCTGCGTTCGCGTTCGGCGGGCCCGCGTTGCTGGCGCGGACCGTCCAGAGCGACACGGGCCTGTACATCAATCACTTCATGGACATCGGCTTCGGGGGATTCTTCCGCGTGGTCAACGCGCTTGGCGGCGTCCGCATGTGCCTGGTCCATCGCCTGCGCGACCGCGCGTCCGGCCTCCGCCTGTCGAAGGGCTGCCACGTGCTCAACGGCGCTGAAGCTCTGGCCTACGTCCGGGACCGGCACAATTTCGTCACCC
>JAJYUU010000077.1 GCA_021792405.1 Actinomycetes bacterium | reverse complement strand
TCACCCGATCTCGACCCAACCGCCTTTATCAACAGGCTCTCAGTGCTCTTGCCGCCAATCGCGCGCGCTGTACGTGGACGTCATGCAGCGCCGATCGCCGACCCGGTGCGCGGGTGTCAGGAGTTGCGGATTGCAGCGATAAAGGCCTGTTGCGCAGGCGTCTCGACCGCTTTAGCGCAGTACTTGGACCGCACCCAAGCGACGGCATCTTGGGCCGGATGGCCGGTGAGGACTGCCAGGCAGGCCAACGCGGTGCCAGTTCGGCCATGGCCGCCAATGCATCCAACCTCGACGGCCTGCGCACGCTGAGCCCGATCCAGAACAGTCTTGAGTGCCTCGACGAGGGCTTCGGCGCTGGCCGGCACGCCGAAGTCTGGCCAATCGACGTGGTCGTGCTCCCATGGCGGCTGCCAGCGGAAGTCAAAGTAGAGGCCGTAGTCCGGCTCGCGGACGCGCGAGTAAGGGGCAACCGGGTCAAATGATGCCGCCGCCAACTGCGTGCCGTCGGGCAACAAGACCGGGCTCTGGTGGCCAGCAGATCTGCAAGCGGCACAAGACTGTCGGAAGCCTGTGTTGATCGCCCAGACGGACTCTCTCTGAACGTCGATATCGGCACGCTGCTTATCAGGGAGCGGCACGCCCACAGGATACAGGATAGTACCCATCGCGTGCCGCCCCCAATCTGCGATATGCGGTCGCTCGCGAGTCTAGAGGGCAGCGGCCTTGGGGTCGGCGCCGTACTTGTTCGGGCCGGGCGTGCCGGGCAGGCATGCGAATACCAGCAAGACGATCGAGCCGATGAAAGGGACCAGGCCGATCAACAGCCACCACGCCGTCTTGTCGATGTCGTGCAGTCGGCGGAACAGGACGGCAAGGCCTGGCAACAGCACGGCTAGCACGTAGAGGACGTACAGGAAGAGCAGTGCGTGCACGCTGACGCCAAGGACCAGCAGGATGGTGACGATTATTGCGTTAAAGAGCGTGAACATCCAGTACTCGGTTCGCCGAGCTCTGCCTCCGAAGCCGACGTAGTTCTTCAGCACCGTCAGGTACCAGTTCATGGCGTCTCCTAGAAAAGCGATCAGCAGGTGCTGATCGCGCCGAGGAGAAAACGTAGCGGATCCAAACTTTGCGGCGCAATGCTTGCTGCCGGCCGGTTCTGCGCGCCGTAACCGGCTCTGCGCAGAGGCAGCGAGCGAGCCCCAGGGCGCTACTCGCCGGTCTCGCCGTCGATCGATTCTCTGATCAGATCGGCGTGGCCGTTGTGGCGGGCGTATTCCTCGATCATGTGGCAGAGGATCCAGCGCAGGCTCGGTGCCCTGCCGTCGGGCCAGGTCCGCTGCGCAAGCTGGTCAAGGCCGCCGCGGGTGAGCGCGTCATCCACCAGCGAGCGCGACCGGTCGACGGCTTCCTGCCAGATCGCGCGCAACTCTTCCGGCGAATCATGGGCTGCCGTGTGCCACTCCCAGTCGGAGTCAGCGGTCCAGTCGACCGTGTCCCACGGCGAGTGATACTCGCGGCCGTGCAAGCTGCGCGAGAACCATCCGTCCTCGACCAGGGCCATGTGCTTGAGGATGCCGCCGAGAGTCATGGACGAAGCCGCAGCCCGCGTGCTGAGCCCGTCGGAGCCAAGGCCCGCGCACTTCCACGCCAGCGTCGCCCGCTGGTAGTCCAGGAACCCGAGCAGCGTCGCGGCCTCGTCGGCAGCCAGTGGCGGTTCGGGACGTCCTTGCTCGTCCAGTTCGGTCATGGGCGGGGAGTCTACTGGCGCGCCGCGATTCGCTCCAGCGTGTTTTCCACTTAACAGCGATGGCCGTGCCCGCAGGTTCCGGCGCGGGCCTTCCTAAGCGTTGGCCATCCAGGCCTGAAGGCCGTCTGCGGTCAGCGGCAGAGCGGCCGACAACACCTCGGCGCCCGCGTCGGTCACAAGCAGGTCGTCCTCGATGCGGACCCCGATCCCGCGCAACTCTGGCGGGACCGTGAGATCGTGCGGGTGGAAGTACAGTCCGGGTTCAACGGTCAAGACCATGCCCGGCGCGAGCCTGGCGCCCTTGTAGGCCTCGTCGCTGGCCTTGGCGCAGTCATGCACGTCGAGTCCGAGGTGATGGCCGACACCGCAGACCAGGTATCGCCGGTGCTGCTGACCCTGCGGCGACAGCGCCTCGTCCACCGACACGCTCAGCAGCCCCCAGTCGGCGAGCCCGCGGGCAATTACCTCCAACGCGGCGTAGGAGAAGTCGGCGTACGGCCGGCCTGGGCGGACCGCGTCCAGCCCTGCCCGGTGGGCCTTCTCCACCAGGTCGTGCACCTGCCGCTGAGCTGGGCTGAACCGGCCGGCGGCGGGGAAGGTCCTGGTGACATCGGCGGTGTACAGCGAGCGTGTCTCCACGCCCATATCGAGCAGGACGACCTCGGCCGGCCGGACAGGTCCGTCGCACCGCACCCAGTGCAGGGTAGGCGCATGCGGCCCGGATCCCACGATGGTCGCATACCCAGGCCCGTTCCCGTACGTCCGCGCGTGCCGGTCGAACGTGCCCTGCAGCCAGCGTTCCCCGCCGCCGGCGATCGCGGCGGGGAATTCCCTCACGACGGCCGCGAACCCGGCGACCGTCTGGTCTACCGCCTCGCGCAGTTGCCCGACTTCCCACTCATCCTTGATCATCCGCAGCTCGGACAGCACCCGGGAAAGTCCGGGGCTCGGCTCCAGGCCGTGGCGGCCGGCCAGATCGTCACCAACTGGGCCCGCCACGAGGGGATCAGACAGCCGCCCAAGGTCGTCGTCGAGCGTGCTCAGCGAACGCACCTCCAGGCCAAGCGCACGTGACCAGTCAGCAAGACCCGGTGCCGCGCCGACCCACAGCTCACCACGTGCCGCGCTGGCGAAGAACTCCTCCTCGCCGGGATATGCAGGGGCCTGGAGGTACAGCACAGCCGAGCCGGGAGACAAGACCAGCACCGCGTCTTCGGCGTCGGTACAGCCCGTGAGCCAGCAGAAGTCACTATCCGGCCGGAAGGCGTACCGGGTGTCGTTGGCGCGGACCGGCGCCCGTCCGGCTCCCACCACGATCGAGCGCCCCGGGAACTCTGCCGCAAGCCGGCTGCGGTGCGCGGCGGCAGCGCTAGCGGCACCGTCGACCATCGGCACGGCCCGGTCCGGCGTTCCCCACCCGTCGCCGATCACGGCACGGAACCCGGGCACCTCCGTCAGCTTAGGCAGGCGCGGATCGATCACAGGGGTGCCAGGCTGGCCGGCGGGAAGGGTCGCACTCTCGGTCATCGGCATGCCTCTCCGTCGCCGCTGGGGTTCGCCGCGGGTATGCCGCCAACTGGCATAGCCAGACCCGCCACGGACCCGGGCCCTCTCGGGTCCCCTTAAGAAGATACGGGACGAGCGACGCCCAGGCAGAGTCGCTCGTCAGCGCTCGCCGATGTGAGCAGCGGGGTGCAACCCGTCTGTCGCGGGCGCTGATCTGCTGTGCGATCATCAGCGTCTCGGCCAGTTCTCCGGCTCAGCGCAGGCTCGGTCGCCGGAGAAGCCTCCTGGCCGCTGACAAGCTCGAGGGGGGCTTTGTGCAACTTCAGCTAACCAGGGACCAGGCCGGTGAGCTTGAGAACTTGCTCGACGCATACCTGCCGGAGCTGAGCCACGAGATCACCGCCACTGACAATCCGGAGTTCCGGGCCTCTCTCAGGACTCGGCGCGCCCGCCTGTCCGAGGTGGCTGAGGCGCTCGAGCTCCTCATCCGGGGCACGCCGACCGAGCCGGACGGCAGGTCGTCATCATGACGGGCCGCTCGGCCACCGGGACTGCCAGGCCGACCGTGTCCTGGCAGCTTTCCGCCCTCATCCGCGCCGGAGCCAGGTTCGGGCTTGGATCGCCGGGCGCAGATCAGGTAGGCATGACGACGTGGCAAGCAAGGCGGAACCCCGCGAGGTGGCGCGCTACTGGCAGCACGCCGTGGTCGAGGGCGTCGACTTGCTGCGCGCGCAGTACGTCACGCACCGGTACGGCCGGCACGCACACGAGACCTATACATTCGGGCTCATCGAGGCTGGCATCGAGGAATTCGACTACGGCAACGACGTGTTCCGGGCTGGGGCAGGCGCTGTCGCGCTGCTGAACCCCGACGTCATCCACACTGGTCAGGCCGCTACGCCGTGGGGCTGGCGCTACCGGGTCCTCTATCCGCAGGTCAGCGTGGTCACCGAGGTCGCAGGCGAACTCGGGTGGCGAGCCGGAACACCCCGTTTCCCGCAGACCGTGGTGAACGACGCCCGCAGTGCCGCACTGCTGCGCGCCGCGCACCAGGCAGCGGAGTTCGGCGACCCGCTGGCATCCTCGAGCCTGCTCGCAACGGCGCTGGCCGGGCTGCTCCGGGCACACGCGGTACCGGGCCCGGCTAGCGACACGCCCCGCAGCACGCGCGCGCCGCAGGCTGTCGCCATGATCGCCGACCTGCTGGCCGAGCGGATAGCCGATCCCCCGACCCTCGCCGACCTCGCGGCGCTGAGCGGGCTCAGTCAGTTCGCGCTGCTGCGCGCGTTCCGGGACGCTACCGGCTTGCCGCCGCATGCCTATCTCAATCAGTTGCGAGTCCGCCGGGCCCGCCTCCTGCTCGATGACGGATTGCCGGCTGCCGACGTAGCGGCACGGACCGGATTCGCCGACCAGGCACACCTGACCCGTCATTTCAAGCGCGTGGTCGGCGTGCCGCCGGCCGCCTACCAGCGGGAGCGGCTACGGCGCGCCAGCTAGCGCGCACCCGTGAGGTGCGCGGGTGCCTCCGGATAGGCGGAACGCGGCGGGTGCACGGCGAGACGCTGGAACAGGGCAGCAGGAAACCGCCCGGTGCGAACCAGCGTGCGGTCCACCTGACTGTCCAGGCTCCGTGCGGCAGAACGTACACGGCCGGCCGGGACGATGCGGAAGTCGTAGATCCACAGCTCGCCGCCGGGCCGCAGGACCCGGCCGAGGGATGCGATCACGGCGCTGACGTCGGCCCAGTGATGCAGGCTCGCGGTCGAGACGATCACGTCCGCGCTGTCGTCGGGCAGCGGCAGGCTGGCCAGGTCGGCTGCGGAGAATTGCACCCGGCCCGCGAGGTTCTCCCGCTCCGCGCGGCGGGCAGCGACCTCCACCATGCCCGGCTCCAGGTCGATCCCCCGCACCTGCAGATCTGGCCGTCGGCGGGCGATCAGCACCGCGAGCCGCCCACTGCCGCAGCCCGCGTCCAGCACGACTCCGCCGGCCGGCGCAGCAGCCGCCACGTCAGCGGCCACGGCTTGATGAAGGCCCCCGAAGAGCCGGGCCGTATGCCGGTCGTAGGTCTCGCCGTGAGAGAAGTGCCTGCGCTGAATAAGCGCCAGGACTGCCTTGCGCATGAGCTGCTCCTATAATGGTTGTCGATGGCAACTATATTCGATGCTGCCATCAACAGTTGCCAATGTCAACCATGGAGCGCCGGCGTGCCTGACTCAGAGGCCGAGCAGCTCGAGACGCTGCTCGCCCGGGTGATGCGGCTGGTATCCGTGCACCTGGACGCGCCTATCAGCGATGTCGCCGAAGCGCCGCTGTCCGCCGCGGAGGGCTCCTTGCTGGTCGAGTTGCGCGCGATCGGGGAAGTCACCCAGCAGCAGATGGCGGACCGGCTGAGCATCGACAAGAGCCGGGTCAGCCGACTCTGCGCGGCGCTGGAGCGCAAGGACCTGCTCGTCCGCGCGCGCGACGTGAGCGACCGGCGAAACCTCCGTCTGTGCCTCACTGAATCCGGGGAACGGGCAGCGGCGGGCCTGCGACAGGCCTGGCGGGCCTACCACGACCGGATGCTGGCCAGAATGACTCCCGGCGAGCGGCGGGCACTCCTTTCCGGCCTCACGGCCTTCGCCCGCGAACTCGCCGCAGCGCACGCAGGCCAGCTACGGCATCCCGGCGGGAACGACGCCGACGGCAGTTCTCCGCAGGACATCCAGCGCCGCTGAGCGGCGTCAGTCGGCGCGTAAGGACAGCCTCTGGTGATCCCGCAGGACCGGCGCCCGGCCCCGTCCAGCGGGCCTATTCTCGGGGCATCGGAGTCCAGGTGCGGCCGGCCGCCGGGCGATGGGATGACTTCGCGTCGTTGCTGGTGCCGCGCAAGCCCGGCGGTAGCGGCTGCGTGTGCATGGCATACCGCAGTTCCAGCCTCGACATGCCCGGCCGGATCGCGCACATGCGCGCGCTCTGCGCCAGCGAACCCGGCCCTGGCGTGCTGGCCTACGTCGACGGCGAAACGGCCGGCTGGTGCTCGGTCGCACCGAAGTCCACCTACCGGGCGCTGGGTCGGCCGCCTGCTCCCGCCTGCCTGGTCCCGTCGGCCGCCCGCTCCCCGGCGTCGCCGTGGTGGTGACCGCGGTTGCGCGCCGCTAGGTCGTCGGCTCAGCCGCAGTGTCGTGATGGACGTGGGCGCGCTGGCCGTCGCGGTCGAAGATCATGATGAGCTCGGCCGGGCCGTCGATGGCCGCGAATGCGTGCGGTGTCATGGTGGCGAATTCGGCGGACTCGCCGGACTGGACGATGATCTCGCGTTCGCCGAGCGACAAGCGCACCTGTCCGATGATGACGAAGAACCAGTCATGGCCGGGGTGGACGCGCTGTTCCTCGGGCTTGCGGGCAGGCTCGAGCCGCATCTTCACGGCGATCATGCTGGTAGTTGGCCGGCTGAGCAGCCACGTGGTGCGCGCGCCCGAGCTGGTCGGCACCGGGCGGATGACCACATCGTCGTCGCTGCGCACGTCGAGGAGCGCGTCGAGGTTGACCTGGAGTGCCGCTGCCAGTGGCAGCAGGATGTCGAGGCTGATCGTCCGCCTGCCGGTCTCGACCCGGCTGATGGTGGACGCACTGAGGTTGGTGCGCGCCGCGAGTTCGTCGAGCGACAGGCCGAGTGTGTTCCGGAGGCTGCGCAGCCGGGTCCGGACCACCTGCTCGATCTCGGCCAGCTCGGTCATAGATGCTCCCGCCTACCCAGCTATCTTGCGAATGTAGCAAGGCTCCTTGCACTCTACGGGCTACGCCCTATCGTTGGGGGCCATGAGCCATCACTCCCCCCGCACACTCCAGCGACACTGCGACGTCTGCATCGTCGGCGGATCAGCCGCCGGGCTGGCCGCCGCGCTTCAGCTCGGCCGCCAGCGCCGGTCCGTGATCGTCGTCGACGCCGGGGAGCCGCGCAACGCCCCCTCGGCCCATCTGCACGGCTATCTCGGTCGTGACGGGCGTGCCCCGGCCGAGCTGAGCGCCGCCGGCCGTGACGAGGTCCGCAGCTACGGCGTGGAGGTCCTGGCCGGCTCGGTGAGCCAAGTGACCCGCACCGACGCCGGCGACTTCCGCGCCGAACTGGCCGGCGGCCACGCCATCATTGCCCGCCGGGTTCTTGCCGCCACCGGCCTGGCCGACGAGCTCCCCGACATCGACGGCCTCGCCGGGCACTGGGGACGCGACGTCATCCACTGCCCGTTCTGCCACGGCTACGAGTTCCGCGACCAGCGCATCGTCCAGATCATCACCCATCCGATGGGGCTGCATACCGCCGGGCTATTCCGACAGCTGACCGCCCGGCTCGCCATCGTGCTGCACGATCCCGAGGACGTCGACCAGGCTGAGCTTGCCGCCCTGCGAGCCGGCGGAGTGACCATCGTGCAAGGCAGGGTGATCCGCATCGGCACCGGCGCCGGCGGCCGCATCGCGGCGGTCGAGCTGGCCGGCCAGGAATCCATCGACGCCGACGTGGTCGCGGTCAGTCCCCGGTTCAGGGTCCGCGCCGAGCCGTTCACGTCACTCGGCCTGCGGCCGGCCGCCCACCCGAGCGGGCTTGGCGACTTCCTCGAGACGGACGCGGCCGGGGAGACCGCCGTACCCGGCCTCTACGCGGCCGGCAACGCCACCGACCCGAGCCAGCAGGCACTGCAAGCCGCCGCCGACGGCAGCAGGGTCGCCGCCATGATCAGCTTCAGCCTCGCCCGCGACGACATCCGGGCCGCGACCCGGCCATCGGCCAACCAGTCCGACTGGGACCACCGCTACGAGGGCGAGCAGATGTGGAGCGGCAACCCGAACGGCACGCTCGTCAGCGAGGTCACCAGCCTGCCGCCAGGCCGCGCCCTCGACGTCGGCGCCGGCGAGGGCGGCGACGCGCTCTGGCTGGCCGGGCAGGGCTGGAAAGTCACCGCCAGCGACATCTCGCAGCGCGCACTGGACCGGGTCAGCGCCGAAGCCGCGCGCCAGGGCCTGCCCATCGAGTGCCAGCGCGCCGACGCCAACGACCCCGGCCCTTTCGAGAGAGCAGCGTTCGACCTGGTGTCGGCCCAGTACGCCGCGATCCCCCGCACGCCCGACCGGCGCGGCGTCCGTAACCTCCTGGACGCAGTCGCCCCCGGCGGCACGCTGCTCATCGTGAGCCACGACCTCGAACCGATGCGGCCCGTGTTGGCTGGCAGAGCGGCCGGCGCACCCGAGCACAGCCGACCGTTCGACCCGGATGCCTATCTGCGGGTCGACGACTTCGCTGATGCGCTCGCCAGCTCACCAGCATGGGACATCGAGTTGCACAACAAGCGCCCCCGCCCGGCCGGAGCCGCCTCCTCGCACCACGTCAACGACATCGTGCTGCGCGCCCGGCGCCACGCCGCCTGAGTCCCGCGGGAATGAGCCTGATCGCCTGTCGGGCTGGCACTCGCGACTGCTAGCCAGGGAGCGGTACCGTCCTTCGCATGACCGATGTGATCGATACGACGTGGCTGGATGCAACCGCGCAGGCTGATCTTGTCCGCCGAGGTGAGGTAACCCCGAAGGAACTGGTCGAGGCGGCTCCACGCATAACGAGGCCGCGAACCACCGCCTGGGGCAGCTAGCCGATCGTCCGATGCACGTTGACCGTCTTAGCTGGCCCGAACTCGACGTCGGCGATCAGCGGTCCTGGTATCGACGGGTCGATGACCCCGTCCTCCAGCCAGGTGTAGCTGCCGCCGAGGATGCGCTCGGCCGCCCTGGCGTCGGCGGCGTCACTGTTGTTCCACAGCTGGGCGAACAGTTCCTCGGTCCGCAGCCGGGCCTGAGTGCAGAACAAGTCGGCGAGTTCGTACGCGGTCGCGCCGCGCTCGGTCCCGGCGCCATCGGTCCCGGCGCCATCGGCCTGGTCCATCTGCGCCCGGACGCAGGTAGCGCTGATCGCGAACAATTCCGCGCCGATGTCCACGATCCGGCCGAGGAAGCCTTCCTTCCGCTCCAGCCGGCCTTGCCAGCGGGCCATCGCGTAGAACGTCGACCGGGCCAGCTTCCTGCTTGCGCGTTCCACGTACCGCAGGTGCGGGGCGAGCCGGCCGAACTCGCCGAACGAGCCCGGCTTCTGCCCTTCGCCGGTCAGCAGCGTGGGCAGCCACTTGGCGTAGAACTCGCCGGCCTTCGCCGCGGCACGCGCGCGGCGGGCAGTCGGCAGCCGCGGATCGATCAGCTCGCCCGCCGCCGACAGGTGAGCGTCGGTCGCCTCGCGCGCGATGAACAGCCGCATTATCTCCGAGGATCCCTCGAAGATCCGGTTGATCCGCATGTCCCTGAGCATCTGCTCGGCGGGGACGCCCCGCTCCCCGCGTCTGGCCAGCGACTCGGCGGTCTCGTAGCCACGGCCGCCACGGACCTGGACCAGCTCATCGGCGATCTTGCAGCCCATCTCGGAGCAATACAGCTTGGCCAGCGCCGCCTCGATGCGGATGTCGTTCTGCTTGTCGTCGGCAAGCTGGCTGGACAGCTCGACTACGGCCTCGAGCGCGTACGTGGTGGCCGCGATGAAGGAGATTTTCTTGGCAACCGCCTCGTGCTCGCCCACCGGCCGCCCCCACTGCACTCGCTCCCGCGACCACTCCCTGGCGAACTTCGTTGCCAGCCTTGCGGCGGTCAGGCAACTGCCGGGCAGTGACAGCCGGCCCGTGTTCAGCGTGGTAAGCGCGATCTTGAGGCCCTGGCCTTCCGCTCCGATCCGGTCTGCGGCCGGGACCTTCACATTGTGGAACCGGGTCACGCCGTTCTCCAGGCCGCGCAGGCCCATGAAAGCGTTCCGCCGCTCGACGGTGACGCCCTGCGCGCCCGCTTCCACTACGAAGGCGGTGATCCCGCCCCGGTGCCCGTCACTGGCCGGAACCCTGGCCATCACGACGAGCAGGTCCGCGACGACTCCGTTGGTCGTCCAGAGCTTCACGCCGTCCAGAACGTACTCGGAGCCGTCGAGCGAGGGGATCGCGGTCATGCTCAGCCGGGCCGGGTCTGATCCGACGTCGGGCTCGGTCAGCAGGAAAGCGCTGATCTCGCCGCGTGCGCATCGCGGCAGGTAGCGCTCCTTCTGCTGGTCCGTCCCGAACAGCGCCAGCGGCTGCGGCACGCCGATCGACTGATGCGCGGACAGCATCGCGGCCACCGCCGGAGAAGCCGACCCCGCTATCCCGAGAGCGCGGTTGTAATACAGGTTGGTCAGGCCAAGGCCGCCGTACTCGGGCGCGATCTTCATGCCGAACGCGCCAATCGTCGCAAGGCCCCTGATCACCTCGTCGGGTATCCGCGCATCGCGTTCGATCTGCGGTCCGCTGACTGAGCTCTCGCAGAATTCGCGCAGCCGGGCGCAGAACTGCTCGCCGCGCTTGCTGGCTTCCTCGCTCGGGCGCGGATGCGGATAGATCAGGTCAAGCCGGAAATCGCCAAGGTACAACTGCTTGCCGAAGCTAGGCCGGCGCCAGGCAACTTCGCGAGCTTCCTCCGCCACCTGGCGTGACTCTCGCTCACCGATATGGCGGACACGATCTTGCTGTTGAGCAGTCATGGCAGGTCCGTTCGTCGATTGCTCCCAAGATCCCGCTTATTCCTACCCGCCAGTAACGCTTGTAAGCCGCGTCCGGGCCAGCCGGCGGCGCCTAACCCCGCCAGGTGGAAGCCTGCCGGGTGACGGTCAAGAACGTACAAGACCAGTCGGCGCCGCCGCGCCTACGGTGACTGACATGCCAGCTCAGCGGACTGACTCCGGCCCGGCACCGGACTACGCCGGCCCCGGCGCGGCTGATGAGGCCGGCCCCGCGGCCCGCCCGCCACGGCCGGTCCGCGACGGAATAGGCCTTGGCCTGGCAGTCGGGGTATCAGGACTCGCATTCGGCGCCGCGGCGGTCGGCTCCGGGCTGACGGTCTGGCAGGCATGCGCGCTCAGCATTCTGGCCTTCACCGGCGCCTCGCAATTCGCGCTCGCGGGCGTCATCGCCAGCGGCGGCAGCCTGCTTGCCGGAACCGCCGGGGCGATCCTGCTCGGCAGCCGGAATGCCCTGTATGGCCTGCGCCTTGCCGAGGTCCTGCGGCCGCGCGGCCTCGGCAGGCTGCCGGCCGCGGTGGGCATCGTCGATGAGACCACCGCCATCACGCTCGCCCAGCCCGACCCGGTGACGGCGAGGACGGCGTTCATCGCGACGTCCTGGTGCCTCTACCTGACCTGGAACGCGGCTACTCTCGGCGGCGCGCTTGGTGCCGGGCGACTAGGTTCTCCGCAAGCGTTCGGCATTGACGTGGTCGGGCCCGCCGCGTTCCTCGCGCTGATCTGGCCGCGGCTGGCATCCGGGCACACTGAGCGGCTGGTGGCACTGGGCGGAGCAGCGCTGGCACTGATGACGACGCCGGTGCTGCCGGTGGGCGTGCCGGTCATCCTGGCCGCGACAGCCGCACTAGCCGGGGCGCTGACTGCTCCGGCCGTCGCCGAGCCCGGCGCTGAAGGTGCTGCCGGCACTGGCGGGGACTTCACCGGCGGCAGGAGATGACCGGCACCTGGATCGCCGTGCTGGCGACCGCAGCCGGCTGCTACGCGCTCAAGCTTGCCGGGCTGACGGTGCCGCACCGGATACTGGCTAACCGGCGAGTCCGCCGGTTCGCTGAGCTCGTCCCTGTCGCGCTGCTCGCGGCGCTGTCGGCCGTTCAGACCGTGACCACCGGCCAGGCGCTTGCTTTCGATGCGGCGCGGCTGGCCGGCCTTGGTGCGGCGGTCGTAGCGCTAGCGCTGCGGGCACCGTTCCTGGTCGTGATCGTCGCTGCGGCGGTCACCGCCGCCGTGCTTCGCGCAGCCGGGATCTCCTGACCGGCCGCCGCCGGCTCGCCCATGGCGCGGGCAACCAACGGGGTAGAGTGCGCCGGGTGACAATCGCGGTGGAAACTCTCGACGAGGTGACCGACGAGGCAGTCGAGGCCTTCGGCCGGCTGCTTCCGCAACTATCCAGGTCGGCTAAGCCGCTCGACGCCGCCGCTCTTGCTGCGGTGGCATCCTCCCCCGCGGTGACCGTGCTGGTGGCACGCAGCGACGACCGGATCGTCGGATCGCTGAGCCTGGTGATCTTCCGGATCCCGACCGGGCTGCGCGCCTGGATCGAGGATGTCGTGGTGGACGAGGCGGCCAGGGGTCAGGGCGTCGGCGCCATGCTCACCAGGGAAGCGCTCCGGCTCGCCCGGGCGGCCGGCGTGCGCACCGTCGACCTGTCCACCAGGCCGTCCAGGGTGGCAGCGGGCCGGCTCTATGAACGAGAGGGATTCAAGCAGCGCGAAACGCGGATGTACCGGTACTCGTTTGACTAGGCGCGGCGCTACCCGGCCAGTTCCGCGACGGCGGTGAGCAGCCGGTCCACCTCGGCAGCGTCGTTGTAATGCACCAGGCCAGCCCGCACGGCGCCGCCGGATTCCCTGATGCCGAGCACGCCGGTCAACTCCCAGGCGTAGTTATCCCCGTTCCAGACATTGATCTTCCGGCTGGCGAGGTGCTCTGCCACCTGCAGCGGCGCGCGTCCGTCGACGTTGAAGTAGGCGGTCGCGGTTCGGCTGGCGGCGCGCCCGTAGGTCCTGACGTGCGCCATGCTGTCCAGCCCGGCCAGCAGGACCTCGAATAGCTCCTGCTCGTGCTGGTGAACAGCTGCCATCGAGGCAAGCACCCGCTCCCGCAGCCGGGCCGGGTCGGTTCCCGCGTCAGCGCCTGCGTCAGCGTCAGGCAACTCGGCGAGCGAGGCCAGGTGCGCGACGGCGGCGGATACGCCGGCCAGGCTTGCGAACGGCAGGGTGCCGAGTTCGAACCGGTCCGGAACCTCATCCGGCGATGGCTTCAGCTTGTCCGGCCGCAGGCTGGCGAGCAGGTCGGGATCGGCAACCACAGCGCCTATGTGCGGGCCGGACCATTTGTAGGCGCTGGTCGCATAGAAGTCGGCGCCGAGCGCCCGGACGTCGACCGGGACGTGCGGGGTCGCGTGCACGCCATCGACGTAGCTGAGCGCGCCGGCCGCCTTCGCCAGCGCGGTGATGGCCGGCACGTCCGGCCGGGTGCCGATGATGTTGCTAGCCGCGGTCACCGCAACGAGCCTGGTCCGCTCCGTAATGAGGTCGCGGTACTGGCCGGCGGGCAGTTCCCCGGTAGCCCGGTCGACGTCCGCCCAGCGTACGGTAGCGCCCGCCCGCTCGGCCGCCTGCACGAAGGGCCGCACGTTCGCGTCGTGATCGAGCCGCGAGACGACGATCTCGTCGCCGGGCCGCCAGTCCTTGGCCAGCGTCATGGCAAACCGATAGGTCAGCGTCGTCATGTTCGGCCCGAGGACGACGCCCTGCGGATTACCTCCGGTCAGCGCCGCGACAGCGGCCCGGCACCCGGCGGTGATCGCGTCAGCCCGGTGACTCGCGGGGAACGCTCCGCCGGTGTTGCCAAGGCCGGCCGACTGGGCATCGCTGATCGCGTCGATCACCGTGGCCGGAACCTGGGTCCCGGCAGCGCCGTCCAGGTAGGCGTAACCATCGGCGAGCGCCGGGTAGCACGCCCGCACCGCCGCTACGTTGAGCTTCACCGGTCAGTCCCTTCGTCGGCGGCGCAGCCGCGGCGGCCAGGCGGCTAGTGATGACCACAAGGCGCCCTCCTCCACGGCGACCGGCGACGGCCGGCCCGAAGCCGCCAGCACAGCATGCCAGGGATCGAAATGACGCACCGCCCTGGCCCCCAAAGACGCAGACGGCACCGGCAGGTGCGGCAGGCCGGCCCGCCACCCGGCGAGCACGGCAGCCGGGTCGGCCGGGCGATAGTCGGCGCCGAGGGCCCTGGCAAGGTCGAAGGCGTGCAGGTGCCATTCAGCGCAGGCCGCGCCGGCCATCCCGCCGACAGTGACGACGGTGTCCCGGTACTGGTGGTGCGGCAGGTCCCAGACCGCGGCCAGCCGGCGCGCGTAACCGCGCGCAGCCGAGGCGAACGCGGCGATGTGCTCCGCGGGAGACGCGTCGGCGAGCGCGGCCAGCTCGGCAGCGTTCTGCCGGGCGAGCTTGCGGCCGAGCGTGTCCGGATGCGCTCCGGTGGCCATCAGCCGCGCGTACCGGCTCATCGGGGCATCATCGAGGTACTCGTTGAAGTCGTCCGCCACGCACCGAAGGTGACCAGCCAATTCAAACGCGCGCCACTCCGGGCACGGAGTCTGCGCGAACCAGCTATCGCCGTCGAACGCCGCAGCGATCTGGCAGACGGCTTCGACCCCCGCGTCGTAGGCAGCTAAAGCCAGAGCGGGCGCTTGTACCGGCGCGGACAGCCCACGGGAATGGGTGCGCTGCACTGGGCCCCCTCCAAGCCGAACTCCGGCTTCAACACGCCGTCGTCTGAGCCAGAGTGCCAGAGTTACCCGCTGTTCGCCACCCTGCACCGTATCAATACAATCGCCGCGGCAGGAGCCTGAGCGCGAGCCAGGGAACCTCTGGCTGGTGAACGGCATCCGACCACCGATCGCCGGTTCCGTGAGGCTGGCCGGAAACTCTGATGACAGAACTGGCGCTCGCCAGTTAACCTGCGGATAATGCCCCCCACCGCCGCTAGTTCGCCGCAGCATGCCCAGGATCAGCTCACTGCGCCTGTGCAGGCGCCCGCCCGCGCGCAAACGCCCGCCCAGGCCCTGTGGCGGTTGCGGGAGTACATGCGGCCGTACTACCTGATGCTGTTCCTGATGATCACTGCGGCGATACTCGCGGTGAGCTCGGAGATCGCGATCCCGCTGATTACCAAGTCGGTGATCGACAGCGTGGTCGTGAAGGGCATCAGGGCCGAGTTGCTGCCGCTGAGCCTCGCGGCGATCGCGCTCGGCGCGATCCAGGCCGGACTCAACTTCTTCCGCCGGTGGAGCATTTCCAGCGCGGTGGTCGGCGTGGAGAAGACCATCCGCGATGATCTGTACCACCACTTGCAGCGGCTGGAGCCCGCCTTTCACGATTCCTGGCAGTCGGGCCAGCTGCTGTCCCGTGCGATCAACGACTTGTCCACGATCCGTCGCTTCGCCGGCTTCGGCGTCGTCTTCTTCATCACGAACATCTGGACCTTCCTGCTCATCGTCGCGCTACTTATCCGGATGAACTGGTGGCTCGGGCTGATCACCGGGCTAGTGTTCCTGCCGGTCTTGGTGCTCTGCCTGCGATTCGAGAAGCGGTACCGGGTGCTGTCCCGGCTCGCCCAGGACCAGCAAGGCGACCTGGCCACCTACGTGGAGGAGGCGGCAGCCGGCATCCGCGTGCTCAAGTCGCTGGGCCGCCGGGATGAGGCCGCGGCACGCCATTTCGCGCAGGCCAAGCTCGTCTACCGGACGCAGGTCAACAAGGCCAGGCTGCGCGGCAAGTTCTGGGCAGGCCTGGACATGGTCCCCAATGCGGTGATCGGGCTGCTGCTCCTGCTCGGGACACTGGCAGTCAGCCGCCACGAGCTGAGCCTCGGCGGCCTTGTCGCGTTCGTGACGCTGACCTTGCTGCTCGTGTGGCCCATCGAGGCGATGGGCTTCATCATCGCGACCGGTCAGGAAGCGGCAACCGCGGCGCAGCGCATCTATGAGATCTTCGACACCGCGCCCGAGATCGTCGGCTCGGCCGCAGCCGGGGACGGCGCCGGCCATGACCGGCCCGGCCTGAGTGCCGGACGCTGGCGCAGCAGCAGGACGGCCGCCATCCACCGGAACTCCCGGCCGGCCAGCCAGCCCGACTCGCCGAATGCGCCAGCGTCGTCCGGGCCGCCCGCGCGGCCAAGCCGGACGGCACCGGCCGCGACCACGCGCGGCGCCGGCTGGCTGACCTTCGACCAGGTGACCTATCGCTATCCCGGCGCGCCGTCGCCGGTGCTGCGCGGCGTCAGCCTGGAATTGTCACCCGGCGAGACGGTGGCGCTGGTCGGCGCGACCGGTTCGGGCAAGACCACCCTGCTGCAGCTGGTGCCGCGACTGGCCGACGTGACTTCCGGTCGCATCACCCTGGATGGCACAGACGTACGTGACCTGCCGCTGCCGGAACTGCGGCGCCGGGTCGCCTGCGCCTTCGAGGATCCGATCTTGTTCTCCGCCAGCGTCCGGGAAAACGTGGCATTCGGCGTCCAGCACGCCACCGAAGACGCGATCCGGGCCGCGCTCGATGCGGCACAGGCAGACTTCGTGGCCGACCTGCCATGGGGCCTCGATACCAGGATCGGCGAGCAGGGCATGGCACTGTCTGGCGGCCAGCGGCAGCGGGTTGCCCTGGCCCGCGCGATCCTGGCCAGGCCGCAGGTGCTGCTGCTCGACGACCCGCTGTCTGCGCTCGACGTGCATACCGAGGCCAGGGTTACCGCCGCGCTGGCCGACGTGCTCACCACATCGACCGCCCTCGTCGTCGCGCACCGGCCGTCAACTGTCCTGCTCGCCGACCGGGTTGCGCTGCTGGCCGACGGCGTCGTGGCCGCCGTCGGCAGGCATTCCGAGCTGCTGGCCACGCAGCCGCGCTATCGCCACCTGATGAGCGCTGGCGATCTCGGCAATCCCGGTGATGACGGTCGCGCCGCGCCCGGGCTGAGGACGGGAGCCAGCCGGTGAGCGCTCCCCCGGCCGAGGCCTGGCGTGGCGTCGCCGCCGAGCAGCAAGAAGACGAGATCACCGGCAAGCTCGGCACCCTGCTGCGACGGCGGTCGCGGCGACTGCTGACCGACCTGCTCGGACCCTACCGGCGGCTCGTTCTGGCAATCTTCCTGCTGATCGTGGCTGCACAGCTGGCGGCACTCGCGGGCCCCTGGCTGGTCGGCGTCGGAATCGACCAGATCCCGCAGCTCACCAGGACCCGCAACGCCGGCCCGATGGCGCTGATCATCATCGCGTTCGCCGTTTCGGTGCTCGTGCAAGCCGCAGCCACCCGCTCGTACATCGCCGGGATCGGGCGCCTGGGCGGCCGGGTGGTGCTCGAACTACGGCGCCGGCTGTTCGCGCACTTCCAGCGGCTGCCGATCGCGTTCCACGAGTCGTACACCTCGGGCCGGGTGATCTCGCGCCAGGTCTCGGACATCGACTCGATCTCCGACATGTTCGACGAGAGCCTGGCGTCGCTGGTGTCCGCAGTCCTGTCGCTCCTGCTCGTCGGCGGCGGGATGCTGCTACTCGACTGGCACCTGGCGCTGGTGGTCATGGCCGGATTCCCGCCGCTCATCTGGCTGTCGATCTGGTTCCGGCGTGAGTCGGCGATCGCCTACCGGCAGACCCGGACCCGGATCGCGCAGGTCATCGTGCAGTTCGTGGAGACCTTCGGAGGCATCAGGGCAGTCCAGTCCTTCCGCCGCGAGAGCCGGAACGAGGACATCTTCGGCGAGCTGAATCAGGCGAACGCCGATGCCAACCTCCGCTCGCAGCGGCTGCTGGCCGTGTACTTCCCTGGCGTGACGCTGGTCGGGAACCTGGCCATCGGCGCAGTGCTGCTCTACGGCGGCCTGCGGGTGATCGACCACCAGATGCAAGTCGGCGTGCTGGTCACCTTCCTGCTCTACCTGCAGCGCTTCTTTGAACCGCTGATCGACCTGTCCCAGTTCTACAGCGCGTTCCAGTCGGCGGCCGCGGCGCTGGAGAAGATCTCCGGCGTACTCGACGAGACACCTAGCGTGCCCGAGCCCGAGCTGCCGACCTCGCTGCCGGAGGCCGGCGG
Organism: Actinomycetes bacterium; assembly: GCA_021792405.1. Classification (GTDB taxonomy): domain Bacteria; phylum Actinomycetota; class Actinomycetes; order Streptosporangiales; family Streptosporangiaceae; genus JAJYUU01. Next base: position 7,563 of record JAJYUU010000077.1, on the reverse strand, counting down.
GCCAGCCGCCAGGGGACGGCAGGTCCGCTTCGACCACGTGCGGTTCGGCTACCGCGACTCGACCGTGCTGCCTGACCTGAACCTGACGATCCCGGCCGGGCAGACCATCGCGCTGGTCGGCGCCACCGGCGCCGGCAAGACCACGATCGCGCGCCTGCTGGCCCGGATCTACGACCCTCTCCAGGGCAGCGTCCTGCTCGATGGCGTCGACGTGCGGCAACTCGCCGATCGCTCGCTGCGGCACGAAGTAGTCCTGATCACGCAGGAGAACTTCCTGTTCAGCGGGTCCATCGCGGACAACATCGAGCTCGGCATGCCGGGCGCGAGCCGTAGCGAGATCATTGCGGCGGCAGCGGCAATCGGCGCGGACGCCTTCATCTCGGCGCTGCCAGACGGGTACGATGCGCAGGTCGGCAAGAGCGGCGGCCGGCTGTCGGCCGGCCAGCGGCAACTCATCTCGTTCGCGCGTGCCTTCCTGGCCGCTCCCGCAGTGCTCGTGCTCGACGAGGCGACATCGCTGCTCGACATTCCCAGTGAGCGGCTGGTCCAGGACGCGCTGCGCACCATCCTGACCGGGCGCACGGCGATGATCATCGCGCACCGGCTCTCGACGGTGGCGATCGCCGACCGCGTGCTGGTGCTGGATCACGGGAGGATCATCGAGGACGGCTCACCCGAGCAGCTGCTGTCGGCTGCAGGCGAGTACTCCTCACTGCATGCCAGCTGGCAGGAGAGCCTGGCCTGATCGGCGCGGCAGCGTCGCCCGGCGCGTTCGCACCTGGGTGTTATCGCTAAGCTTGGCGGCGTGAAGAAGGGTCGCATCAAGATCAGTGCCGCCGCTGACGCGGACTACCTCGCCGACGTGGCCCTGGCCGCGAACTTCGACCAGCTCCTGGCCAGGGCACAGGCCGCAGATGAAGAATTCCGGCAGGCGCAGGCCACCAGCGCGCCAGCCAGCGTGCAGTACTCGCTTGCCCGCGACCTGGACACGGCGCTAACGGACGCAACCAGGGCGGCGTATGCAGCGCAGCGGGCTGAGATCGGCCCGGCCGGCTATGAGGACCGGATCTACCGGCGCAAGGCCATGGCAACGTCCGCCGTGCACCGCTGGACGGACGAGGCCGAGCGGCTGCTCACGCTGCGGGAGTCACACCGGCTGGCCGGCTTCCCGGCCCGCCCGGAAACCGCCGCGCTCGGCCTGGAGATCGCCCACGTGCCGGCTAACCGTCACGCCTGACATCGTCGTTCCCGCTCCGATCCGGGGCGTTCCCGCGGTGCCGCGCGACGGTTACTGTACGTAGCTAACCGTCGGCCGATCGTGCCCGGTAAAGATGACTACTCGAAATCTACAAACTCCGGTGCGAAAAACAGTCACAACGGGCCATCCCGTGCCTGAGTGCAGTCCTGGCACAGTAGGGTGTGATCAAGAGCACAACACCGACCCCCCAGGAGGCACGAGCATGTGCCCGCACACGCCATCGTGTCCGGACCCGAGCGGACCGGACCGCGAGGCGGCCCGCACCGTTGTCAGCCACCCCGAGCAGGGCTGGAGCCTGCTCTGTAACGGCATCATCATCTTCGAAGACACCGGGGAACTCCTGCCCGGTGGTGCGGCCATCGGTCCGCACCGGCCCACCGACCTGGCCGCCTGCACGATGACCATGCATGTACCGACGGAAATACCCCCGGCGCAGTTCCGCAGCTCGGCTGCCTGACGCTTAGTGACTCCAGCAGTTCATCGCCGTTAGTCAGGCCCGAAGATCGCGGCGAGCCACAAGCCGACCGCGGCGCCCACCGCGGCGGGGTTCTTGCCGAGGGCGTGCGTCTCGCCCGACAGCACGACTACCCGCGCCGCGTCTTGCGCCTCCGGAACGCCGAACGGGTCACGCTCGCCGTTGACGACCAGCACGTCGGTGCCCGCCCCCCGCAGTTCGCTTACCCGGCTCAGCTGCGGGCGGCCCGGCGGATGGAGCGGGAACGCCAGGGCAATCACGGCGCGCGCGCCAGCCCGTGCGGCTGTGCGGCATGCGACCCTGGCCCCGTTGCTCCGGCCGCCTTGCACCAACAGCAAGTCCGGAAACTCCGCGCGCAGCGCAGCGACGATCTCCAGCCAGGCGGCATCCTGCGGGCCGGGCGCACCGGGCGCACGGGCGCCGCGCACCCGGTAAGGCTGGAGCACCCGGGCGACCGCCGCGCCAAGGTTAACGGCCGCGTCCCGCACCGCCAGCAGGTCCGGAGTCTGCACGCCTCCTCCGGCCCCGTGAGTCATAACGACCAGGAACGCGGGATTCTTCGGCTGATCCAGTTCGACCCGCGCCGGTCCCGCGCCAGTCTGGATCTCAGCTGTCCTGCTCATTCCGCCGCCGCTCGCCACGTAGGCAGGGTAGCCTGCACGCCCTACGCCGACCGCGTGGGCAGGCGGCCTGGCCGGCCAGAACAAGTCCGCGGTCGTCATCAGCTTCACCGCGCCGCCGGCCGCGATCTTGTCAGGCGCCGAGGCACCGGTTCACTGCTTCGCAGTACCGGCGGGCGTGGGCGCGCGTCGCGAGAGTCGCCGGCCGGGCAACGAGCGCGAATCTCAAGCCGACGCTGATCCTCCGGGCTTCGGACGCCGCCGCCGGATCGGCCCGGAACTGGCGGCGCTACCTTCCGGCTGGGAACGTCATCAGCACGCTCGCCTGGGATGTATATCCGGTCGGCCCGGTGACTGGTCACAACCCGCAGCTGACCCCGCCCGCCACCGTCATGGCTCCGGCCGTCTCCGCCTAGGAGCGCTGGCTTGCCGTTCGGGCGGGTTCGCGCTGGCCACCGCGCAGGCGGCCTACGACATCTCGGCAACGAGCAGTCCGGCAGCGTCGACGTCCTGGCCATGCTCAACTGGCTGGTGGCCCACGGGTACCTGCCGAAAAACTCCGGCCTGTCCCTGATCGGCTACGGCTGGGAGATCTGCTCTACCGGCGGTCAGAACGAGATCTTCCAGGTCAGCAACTTCTCGATCACCGCGACCAGGTAGCGGTGCCCGCCTGGGCCCGTCACCGCGCGAACCGGTGGCCGGCCCAGGCGTGCCCGGAGGGCGGCCGCCGCGGCCGCTAGCCGTCGAACAGCTTCTTCAGGAACTGGCCGGTGTAGCTTTCCTCGATCTTCGCAACGTCCTCCGGCGTCCCCGTCGCGATCACATTCCCGCCGCGTGACCCTCCGTCCGGGCCGAGGTCGATGATCCAGTCGGCAGTCTTGATCACGTCCAGGTTGTGCTCAATCACGATGACGGTGTTGCCGGCATCCACCAGCCGTCCGAGCACCCCGAGCAGTTTGCGGATGTCATCGAAGTGCAGACCGGTCGTAGGCTCATCGAGCACGTAGATGGTCCGGCCGGTCGACCTGCGCTGCAATTCCGAGGCAAGCTTGACCCGCTGCGCCTCACCGCCGGAAAGCGTCGGGGCGGGCTGGCCGAGGCGCACGTAGCCGAGGCCCACGTCGACGAGAGTCTTCAGGTGCCGGTGGATGGCCGGCACCGGCTCGAAGAACCCTGCCGCTTCCTCGATCGGCATCTGCAGCACGTCGGCGATCGTCTTGCCCTTGTAATGCACCTGCAGGGTGTCGGTGTTGTACCGGGCGCCATGGCAGACCTCGCACGGCACGTACACGTCCGGCAGGAACTGCATCTCGATCTTGATGGTGCCGTCACCCGCGCAGGCTTCGCACCGGCCGCCCTTGACGTTGAAGGAGAACCGGCCCGGCTGGTAACCGCGCACCTTGGCCTCGGTCGTCTGCGCGAACAGCTTCCGGACGTTGTCGAAGACGCCGGTGTAGGTGGCCGGGTTCGACCGCGGCGTCCGCCCGATCGGTCCCTGGTCCACGTGCACCACCTTGTCCAGGTGCTGCAGGCCGGTGACCCTGGTGTGCTTGCCGGGCACGATCCTGGCGCCGTGCAGTTCCCTGGCCAGCGCGCTGTACAGGATGTCGTTGACCAGAGTCGACTTGCCGGACCCCGAAACCCCGGTGACGGCGATGAAGCAGCCCAGCGGGAACGCGACGTCCACGCCCTTGAGGTTGTGCGCCGCCGCGCCCTTAACCACGATCTCACGGCCCTTGGCCGGCCGGCGCCGGCTGGCCGGCAGGTCGATCGACTGCCGGCCGGTCAGATAGGCGCCGGTGATCGACTCTTCGCTCGCCAGCAGTTCGGGCAGAGGCCCGGAGACGACCACGTTGCCGCCGTGCTCGCCAGCCAGCGGGCCGATGTCTACGATCCAGTCTGCTGCCCTGATGGTGTCCTCGTCGTGCTCGACCACGATCAGCGTGTTGCCCAGGTCGCGCAGCCGCAGCAAGGTCTCCAGCAGCCGGTGGTTGTCGCGCTGGTGCAGGCCGATGGATGGCTCGTCCAGCACGTACAGCACGCCAACCAGACCGGAGCCGATCTGGGTTGCCAGCCGAATGCGCTGCGCCTCACCGCCGGCCAGCGTTGCCGAAGCCCGGTCCAGGGTCAGGTAGTCCAGGCCTACGTCCAGCAGGAAGCCGAGCCTGGCGTTGACCTCCTTGAGGATGCGCCCGGCGATCTGCATGTCCCGGTCAGACAGCTGCAGCGACAGCAGCAGCTTGGCCAGTTCGCCGATCGGCAGGCTGCAGTAACCGGCAATCGAGCGGTCGTCGACCTTGACCGCGAGCGACACCGGCTTAAGCCGCGCACCGCCACAGGCCGGGCATGGCACTTCGCGCATGAACTCGGCGAACCGCTCGCGGCTGTAGTCGCTGTCGGCTTCGGAGTGCCGTCGCTCGATATAAGGGATGGCCCCCTCGAAGTTGGTGTAGTAAGAGCGCTCCCGGCCATACCTGTTCCGGTACCGGACGTGCACCTGCTGGTCGTAGCCGTGCAGCAACGCACGCTGCGCCTTGGCCGGCAGCTTCTCCCACGGTGTGCTGACCTTGAACCCGACTGCGTCGCCCAGCGCCTCGATCAGGCGCAGGAAGTAGTCGCTGACGTGACCGCCGCTCCATGCCCCGATCGCGCCGTCGGCCAGCGTCCGGGACGGATCGGAGACCACGAGGTCCGGATCGACCTCCATCTTGGTGCCGAGCCCGGTGCAGTCCGGGCACGCGCCCCAGGGCGAGTTGAACGAGAACGACCGCGGCTCCAGCTCGTCGAACGACAGGTCGTCATACATGCAGGCGAGGTGCTCTGAGTACATCCGCTCGCGGTTGGGGTCATCCTCCGGCAGGTCGACGAAGTCGAGCACGACGACGCCGCCCGCCAGCGACAGCGCGGTCTCGACTGAGTCCGTGAGCCTGCGCCTAGCCGACTCCTTCACGTCCAGCCGGTCGACGACCACCTCGATCGTGTGCTTCTCGTACTTCTTCAGCGCCGGCAACTCGCCGGACACCGCCGTCTCCAGCCGGATGACCGTGCCGTCCACCCGCGCCCGCGAGTACCCCTTGACCTGAAGGTCACGCAGCATCTCGGTGTACTCGCCCTTGCGGCCGCGCACGACCGGTGCCAGCACCTGGAACCTGGTGCCCTCGTCGAGCTCCAGGACCCGGTCCACGATCTGCTGCGGGGTCTGCCTGGCAATCGGCCGCCCGCAGACCGGACAGTGCGGCTTGCCCACCCTGGCGAACAGCAGCCGCAGGTAGTCATAGACCTCGGTGATGGTGCCGACCGTCGACCTCGGGTTCCGGCCAGCGGCCTTCTGGTCGATCGACACCGCAGGCGACAGGCCGTCAATGAAGTCCACGTCCGGCTTGTCCATCTGGCCGAGAAACTGCCGGGCATATGCCGACAGCGACTCCACGTACCTGCGCTGGCCCTCCGCGAAGATCGTGTCGAAGGCCAGGCTGGACTTCCCGGACCCGGACAGCCCGGTGAACACGATCATGGCATCGCGCGGCAGGTCCAGCGAGACATCCTTCAGGTTGTGCTCGCGCGCGCCGCGTACGACAAGCCGATCAGCCACTTTGTGAGCAGTCCTCCCGGTATAAACGGCTGGCTAGAGATGAGCTACGCCGCCAAGTCATGGTATCCGGGGGGTGTGACAAAACTGAGGGCTTAGCTCCGGCGGGGGTGCACGACAACTTTGTTGGGGATGATCTTGTCTGGCTGTCTGGCGTGCGGGTCTGAGTCGCGGTGTCTGTCGATGGCTGCGCGCAACCCGGATGGCTGGGGGCGTTGCGCCGGAAGTAGCCGAGCTTAGTGTCCAGTTCGAGGGCCTTGACGCCAACGAGTAGGTCTGGCCCGCCATGCCGGGCCGGGCGTCGAACCCGTGCTCGCACGCCGCGCAGTGATACCACGCGCGGGTGAGGCGCACCGGGCCGAGCACGGTGGTGATGGTTTTGTCCCCGCAGCCCGCCCGGCCGGCCACCCTACCTCGGCGGCGGTGACCTCCTCGATCCGCGCCGCGAGCCCCCGTTTCCCCTCCGGCCGGACGTGAAGCCGTGCGGGTGAACGGCCGAGTCGCGCAGATGCTTGCATATTGCATTCAATGAAACTAGAATGAGTGCGTGGCAATCATTCATGTTCGGGACGTGTCGGAGAGCACGCTGCTGACACTGAAGGTGCGCGCGGCCCGGTCGGGGCAGTCGCTGCAGGCTTACGTTCGCCGACTGCTGGAACGGGAAGCGGCTCTTCTAACCCCCGAAGAGACGGCTGAGCAGGCTCGCGCCATCGCGGCCCGCTCCAGCGTTACCGCTGATGAGGTGACGCAGATCATCGCGGAAATGCGGCAGGCCCGCGAGTGATCGTCCTGGAGACCTCCGCCATGGTCGAGTTGCTTGTGGGCTCGGACTCCGTGGCAGAGCGGGTGCGCGCGACCGTGACAGGCGAGGTGCTGGCTGCTCCGCACGGACTAGACCTTGAGTGCGCGTCAACTCTGCGCGGGCTCGTGCAGAGGCGCAAGCTGCCGGCCGCCGAGGCAGAGAGAGCACTTGACCTGTTGAGCCGCATTGGCTTGGCGCGATACAGCCACACGGCATTACTGCCCCGGATCTGGCAACTGCGGGAGAAGATGTGGCCTTACGACGCGGCCTACGTCGCGTTGGCTGAGTCCCTCGACGCGGATCTGGTCACGGTAGACCGCAAATTCGAGAAGCTGCCCCGGCTCGGGTGCCGGGTGCGCAATCTCCGGGATCGCTGACGAGCGGATCGCCGGCAGGGCCGGGCGCTGTCAGCGCGAGATCGGCCTGCTCACCACCGTGCCGGATTCCCGCCGGGACTGGACCCGCCCGCAGGCCAGCCGCGGCGAGGACCGCGCGGGCACCATGGTAGTTAGCTGGGAGCGACGAGATGAGGGAGAGCATGAGCTATACCGGGAACGTGAAAGTTGGCGGCCCCGCCGACACCAGGCAACTGCCCAGGCTGACAATCACCAAGGTGGCGGTGGGGCCGATGGACAACAACGCCTACCTGCTGCAGTGCACCGAGACCGGTCAGCTAGCCCTCATCGACGCGGCCAACGAGGCCAGCACGCTGCTGAACCTGATCGGAGACCGCCCGCTGGCCGCGATCATCACGACCCACCGGCACTGGGATCATCACGCCGCGCTGCAAGAGGTCCAGCTGGCCACCGGCGCCGCGAC
>JAJYUU010000235.1 GCA_021792405.1 Actinomycetes bacterium | reverse complement strand
ATGACTAGCATCAAGGTAGACGTCGCCGTACGGGACCGCTTGGCCCGCGTAGCCAAGGCTTCTGGCGTGACTATGACTTCGCTCTTGCGGGATGTGACGAGCGAGCTTGAGGCGCGGATGAACTGGACCCTCATCGAGGCCTCATACCAGCGGCTCAGGGAGGAAAGCCCGGACGAATGGGCGGCGTACATGGTCGAACTGGATGCCTGGGATTCGGTGACTAGCGATTATGGAAACGCTGCCGAAGAGTGGCCGGAGTTCAACACGTGATCGTCCAGCAGGGCGAAATCTGGACCGCCAACCTCAATCCCGTCGTCGCTAACGAGCAGGCTGGCACACGACCGTGCCTGATCATCTCCGCCGACCGGTTCAACGCCCTGCCGATCCGGCAGTGCATTGTCGTACCGTTGACAAGTCGAGACCGGCGGCTGCCGCATCACATCAAGGTGGCCGACGATGGCGGCCTTAAGCGGCCGAGCTGGGTCATGTGCGAAGCCGTCAGGGCCGTGTCGACCAGTCGACTTGGCGACCGGATCGGATCGGCTGATCAGGCGACGGTCGATGCCGTGCGTACGCAGGTGATCGCCTGGATCCAGCCGAATCCTGCTCTCCTGACCTGACCCGCCGCGCACTCTCATCGGCCAGATGTCGCCTGCCACCAGCATGGGACCACCCGGTTGCCAGTGATGGGAACACATTTTGGTGGGCGGATTTACGCCAGGCCCGACGAAGCTGCCGCCGCCATCGCGAGAGTTCTATCCGCGCCGCAGCTGACGCCGGCCGCCGTGCGCGACCGCACAATGCCAGGTGACCGCACGGTGCCCGCGACGGGATTCGAACCCGTATTCGGCGGTGTTTAAGGCCGGTGTCTCTGCCGTTGGACTACGCGGGCGTCAGATTGCTGAGCACATCTGCCTGCGTAATATCGGCGCCGCGGCAAAAAGCCGGCCGTAAGTCGCCCCGGCCCTACGGTGATTGGCTATGCCCAACCGCATGAATGGACGCTACATCGCGGTAAGTCGTTCCGTGCCCCGATCCGGGAAAGCGCTCGCTGCGGGCGGAGCCAGCCGCATGGGCCAGCGCGGTATGCGGCCGCGCCGGCCCGGCAATCCCGGCGCTCGCGGGCGCGGACCTCGACGGGGCAGCCGCGCAGGCGAGACGATGGCTGCCATGGATCTTGGCAAGCTTCAGGCGATAGACGTTCACGTGCACGTCGAGAAGGACGCCCCGGGCCGGTACGCGCTGGACGATGAATTGCGCGAGGCGGCGGCGAAGTACTTCAAGGGCGAGCCCTACCACCCCACGGTGGCCGAGATAGCGGCCGACTACCGCGCTCTGGAGATGGCCGCGGTGATCTTCACCGTGGACGCCGAGGCCGCCACGGGTCAGGTGCCGCTGTCCAGCGAGGAGATCGCCGAGGAAGCGGCCCGGCATGCCGATGTGCTGATCCCGTTCGGCTCGGTCGATCCCGCTCGCGGGGCGGCCGCGGTGCGGGCAGCACGGCGCCTGGTCGAGGGCCACGGCGTGCGCGGCTTCAAGTTTCATCCGTCGCTGCAGGCATTCGAGCCCAGCGACCGCTCGGTCTATCCGCTGTACGCGGAACTCGAGTCGCTCGGCGTCCCGGCGCTGTTTCACACCGGGCAGACCGGCATCGGATCCGGGTTGCCCGGCGGCCGCGGCATCAAGCTGCGTTACTCGAACCCGATGCTGCTGGACGAGGTAGCGGCCGACTTCCCGGACCTGACGATCATCATGGCGCACCCGTCCGTCCCCTGGCAGGACGAGGCCATCGCGGTGGCGCAGCACAAGGCGAACGTGTACATCGACCTGTCGGGCTGGTCGCCGAAGTACTTCCCGCCGCAGCTGGTCCGCGCCGCGAACACGTTCCTCAGGGAAAAGGTCCTGTTCGGATCGGACTACCCGCTGCTGCGCCCGGACCGCTGGCTGGCTGACTTCGCCGCCCTCGACATCCGCGACGAGGTCCGCCCGCTGATCATGAAGCAGAATGCCGCCAGGGTGCTGCAACTGGGAAAGGAGCAGGCAGATGCGTAACGCCGGGCTGGGCTCATGGCCGGAACGACGGCTGCGCATGACGCCGGACCGGGACGCGATCTGGTTCGAGGGCCGGACGACATCCCATGCGGGTTTCGCTGACCGGGTCCGCCGCGCAGCGGCCGGGCTGGCCGGACTCGGCGTCCGGCGCGGCGACCGGGTGGCCTGGTTCAGCGGGAACCATCCCTCTGCCCTGGAGACGCTCTTCGCCTGCGGCCAGCTTGGCGCGATCTGGGTGCCGGTCAACGGCCGGCTGACAGCGCCGGAGGCGCACTACATCCTCGCGCACTCCGGAGCGACCGTGGTCCTGCACGGTGCCGACCAGGCCCGGCAGGCAGCGGACCTGGCCAGCGCGACCCTCCCGGTGCGGTCCTGGATCGCCATCGAGCAACCGCAACCGGATGCCACGCCGCCGCGGTCAATGGACTACGAGCACCTGCTCGGGACCGCCGATCCGCAGCCACGAGACGAGCCGGTCAGCCTTGACGACCCCTGCCTGATCATGTACACCTCCGGCACGACCGGGCGCCCGAAAGGCGCTGTGCTCACCCACGGCAACATGACCTGGAACGCCGCCAGCCAGCTACTCGGCTTCGACCTGACCGCGCAGGAGCGCACGCTGGCCCTGGCGCCGCTGTTCCACATCGGCGGCCTTAACGGCACCGTCAACCCGACGCTGCTGCGCGGCGGATGCGTGGTCATCGTGCGGCGCTTCGACCCTGCCGCGACGCTGGATGTGATAGTCCGGCAACGGATCAACTCGTTCTTCGCCGTTCCCACCATGCTGGACGCGCTGGCGCGCGAGCCAGCCTTCCCGACCGCGGACCTGTCGGCGCTGCGCAGCGTCGCGGCAGCCGGCGCGCCGCTGCCACTGCCGACCCTGCAGACCTGGCTGGCCAGGGGCATGACCGTGCAGCAGGCCTACGGCATGACCGAGGCCGCGCCAGGTTGCACGGTGCTCGACTCGGCGGACGCAGTGCGCAAGGCTGGCTCGGCCGGCAAGCCGGTCTTCTTTACCGACCTGCGGGTGATCAGGCCGGACGGCACGGATACGGCGCCGGGCGAAGTCGGCGAAGTGATCGTCTCGGGCCCGAACATCATGGCCGGCTACTGGCAGGAGCCGGAGCGGACCGCCGAAGTGCTGATCGACGGCTGGTACCACACCGGCGACGCTGGCACGCTCGACGCCGACGGCTTCCTCTTCATCCGTGACCGCTACAAGGACATGATCATCTCGGGCGGAGAGAACGTGTATCCGGCCGAAGTGGAGTCGGCGCTGCTCGCGCTGCCCGGCGTCCGGGAGGCCGCAGTGATCGGCTGCCCCGACGCGGGCTGGGGCGAAGTGGGCCTCGCCGTCCTGGTCGTCTCGCCGGACACTCCGAGAGATCCCGTCGCCATCGCGGCCGCGCTGCGCGAGCGGCTCGCGGGCTTCAAGGTTCCCCGGCATTTCCGGTTCGCCGACGCTCTGCCCAAGACCGCTACCGGCAAGATCCGCAAAGCGGACCTGCGCGCGGAGTACGCGCCCAGATCCGCCCGATGATCTTCATGGAGGTGGCGTAACCGCTGCTATGGCACAGAAGTTCGCGGCGTACCGGCTCGGCACGAGCGCGCCGGGCCAGGGTCAGAACGTGACGGGCCAGGGTCAGAACGTGATGAGCGCATCCGGCGAGCGGGCTGGCCAAGAGGCACGGGCCTGAGTGCCCTAGCCTGATGCGCCACCAGGCTCGGCTGTCACCGGGTCAGTTCCAGCCGCCACTGCGGCCTCGGCGTCTCTCAGCCACGGCAGCGCGATGCACATGATCGCCGCGACGCCCATTGCGACAGCGAACGCGCCGATCGCCCAGGGGCCGGACACATGCTGCAGCAGCAGGCCCGCGGTCAGCGGCGAGAGCGCCGCGAGCCCGGTAGCCACCGTGATCATCGTGCTGGTGACCCGGCCCCGCATCTCCTCGGGCGCGATCCGCAGCATCGCCCCGATCAGCGCGGCGTTCACCGCGGGCCCCAGCAAAACCGAGATCGCCACCGGGACCGCGACCAGCGGCGATGGCAGCACCAGCGCTGCCACGACGAACAGCGCGGTTGCCGCCACGGTCAGCACGATCGCTAGCTGCCACATCGGTAGTCGAGCTTGCAGCCTCGGCGCGATGACCGCGCCCACTAGTCCGCCGACGGCAATTCCGGCCTGCGCGAGCCCGATGACGGCGGGAGCGATCCCGTGCTGCCGCAACGCCACGGTGATCGTGAAGATCACGCCGTTGAACGCGAAGTTGATCAGCGGCGCCAGCAGGACCGCCCCGCGCAGCAGCGGGCTCCGCCAGACCAGGCGGAGGCCTTCGGAGACCTCATGCGTCAGCGACTTTCGCTCGTCAGGCCGCCCGGGCCGGAACCGGCCGCGGATGCGGCTCACGGTCCCTGCCGAGACCAGGTAGGAGAGCGCATCGCCGGCGAACGGGACCGCGCTGCCCAGGCCGAACAGCAAGCCGCCGAGCGCCGGGCCGACCAGGCTGGCCGCGTAAGCCCTGGCTTCGGTGGCGGCGAACGCCTGCTCGAGCTGCGAGTCGTCGACGATCGCAGGAAGCGCGGCGTTTGCCGACGGATCGAACAGCACGTTCGCCCCGCCGTCGATCACAGAAACGACCATGACCACCGGCCAGCTCACCATGTGCGCCAGCACGAGCGCGGCCAACAGCACCAGCACGGCCGCCCGGAGGCTGTCGCAAGCGATCATCACCAGGCGCCGGTCAAAGCGGTCCGACAGCGCGCCGCCGGGCAGGCCGAGCACGATCTGCGCCACGAGCCGAACGGTCCCGACGATCCCGGCCATGACTGCCGAGTGGGTGAGCGCCAGGATCAGCAACGGGTAGGCGATCAACGCCACGTTCGTTCCGGTGTCCGATACCACCTGGCCAATCCAGAGCAGCCGGAACCCGGAATTTCGCCGCAGCGGCACCGGCGCGGCCGCGGTGCGATCCCCCGCACCCTCGCTCTCGACCGCGTTGCGCACTGCCGCGTTCCCTTCGGACTGTCCGCCGTCGGACCGGAGACCGGTGGCCAAGCTGAAGCATCCTTACCTGCGCAGCCCGCCAGGCGGATGCTCGGGCGGGATCAGGCTGTCATGCCTCGTTCACGACGCGCAAGTGAGCGGCTTACGACAATTTTCATGACATATCCAGCTGAGCAGTTACGCCACGTTCACCCGATCTCGACCCAACCGCCTTTATCAACAGGCTCTCAGTGCTCTTGCCGCCAATCGCGCGCGCTGTACGTGGACGTCATGCAGCGCCGATCGCCGACCCGGTGCGCGGGTGTCAGGAGTTGC
>JAJYUU010000076.1 GCA_021792405.1 Actinomycetes bacterium | reverse complement strand
CCCGCGGTCCAGCAGCCCCCCGCGGTCCAGCAGCCCCCCGCGGTCCAGCAGCCCCCCGCGGTCCAGCAGCCCCCCGCCCCGCCGCAGCCGGCCGCCCCCTACCAGCCGCCAGCGCCGTACCAGCCAGCCGCCGCATATCAGCCGGGCTATGACGAACTGGGCAACGGGCAGGCCCCCGCGCCGGCGCAGTTCGCGCCGGACGTCGCGGACGGCCCGTACGTCACTCCCCTGGTCCGCAAGCTGGCTGCCGAGCATGGCATTGACCTCGGCACCGTAGCCGGCACCGGAGTTGGCGGGCGGATCCGCAAACAGGACATCCTCGATGCGGCCCGGCTGCACGGCGCCGCGAGCCAGGCCGTCCAGCCGGTGCCGCAGCCAGCGGCCGCGGCCTACCAGGCCGCTGCTCCGGCCGTAGCGCCAGCGGCCGAGCCCGGCCTGCCGGTACAGCCATCCTTCGCGGCGCCAGCGGAGAGCGAACTGCCCCGGCTGCGGCCGGCCATCGTGCCGTCCAGCCTGCGAGGCACTACCGAGCGCATGTCACGGGCCCGGCAGGTGATCGCGCAGCGGATGGTCGAGTCGCTGCACACCTCGGCCCAGCTGACTACGGTCGTCGAAGCGGATGTCACCGCGATCGCGAGGCTGCGCGACCGGGCGAAGGCGGCATTCGAGGCCAGGGAAGGCGTCAAGTTGTCCTTCCTGCCGTTTTTCGCACTCGCGACCGTCGAGGCGCTCAAGGTGCATCCGAAGCTCAACGCGGTCATCGACACCGCGTCCGGCCAGGTGACCTACCATGACGCCGAGCACCTGGGCATTGCCGTCGACACCGAGCGCGGGCTGATGGTGCCGGTAATCAAGAATGCCGGTGACCTGAACATCGGCGGCCTGGCCCGCAAGATCGCTGATCTGGCGGGTCGCACCAGGGCGGGCCAGGTCAGCCCGGACGACCTGTCCGGCGGCACCTTCACGCTGACCAACACTGGCAGCCGGGGGGCGCTGTTCGACACGCCGATCATCAATCAGCCACAGGTCGGCATTCTCGGCACCGGCAAGGTGGTCAAACGCGCCGTCGTGGTCGACGACCCGGCACTCGGCGAGGTGATCACCGTGCGGTCGATGGTCTACCTGGCGCTCACCTACGATCACCGGCTGGTCGACGGCGCAGACGCCGCTCGCTTCCTGCTCACGATCTCCGGCCGCCTCGAGGAAGGCGCCTTCGAGGCCGAACTCGGGCTCTGACCGCCAACAGGACACGCGAAGGGGGCCGCCGACGTGCGGGTTGCCATCACAGCTTCCACCGGGCTCATCGGGGCCGCGCTGGCCCGCGACCTCCGCTCCAGCGGGGCCGACGTCCTCCGGCTCGTCCGCCGCGAACCGGCCGGCAACGAGGAGCTGCGCTGGGATCCTGCCGCGCCCGATGGTGGCCTTAGCGCCAGCGCGCTCGCCGGCGTGGACGCGGTCGTGCATCTTTCGGGCGCGCCGGTTGCCAGCGGCCGGTGGACTCCGGCCCGCAAGCAGGAGCTGCGCGCGAGCAGGATCGGCAGCACCGGTGCCATCATCCGCGCCATGCTGGCCGCGCCGACGCCGCCGCCAGTACTCATCGCCGCCTCTGCGATTGGCTGGTATGGCGACACCGGTGACCGGATGGTCGACGAGACCGTTCCGAATGGCAGCGGCTTCCTGGCCGAGCTAGTTAAGGACTGGGAGGCTGCGACGGCGCCGGCCAGCGCGGCGGGAGTCCGGGTTGCCAACCTGCGGTCGGGCATCGTGCTGTCCAGCCGCGGCGGAATGCTGCCGCGGCTGCTGCTGCCGTTCCGGCTGGGCCTTGGCGCCAAGTTCGGCGACGGCAGGCAGTACATCAGCTGGATCACCCTCGCCGACCACATCCGCGCCGTCCGGTTCCTGCTGGACAGGCCCGACCTCAGCGGGCCGGTCAACCTGACGGCGCCGGCACCGGTCACGAACGCGGAGCTGACCAGGGCGCTGGCCGCCTACCTGCACCGGCCCGCCGTGCTGACTCTGCCGTCGGCCGCGTTGCGGCTGGCACTCGGCGAGGTCTCCGCCGAGTTGCTCGGGAGCTGCCGGGCCCGGCCCGCCAGGCTCGAGCAAGCGGGCTTCAGCTTCCGCTACCCGGCTATCGGACCGGCCCTTGCGGCCGCCGCCGCGGACAGCACCCCGGGCTAACCCCCAAACTGGCTCACCCGTGGCGCGGTCCTGGCTCCGCGCGCCCGGCCATCACGTCGGCATGCTCGGTCATCAGCTCTCCGGACGGGGCCAGCACATCGCTGAGCGGACGGCTTGGATGAATGCCGGCCAGCGGCATGTCCCGCAGGCTCGGTACCGGGCCGCACACGCCCTGGCTGCGCAGCAGCACGGCGCTCGTCGTCCGCAGCAGCCGCCGCGCGAACCAGGCCGCAGCCGCTGCCAGCGGAAGCTCGACCAGCACCGCCGACAGCAGGCTGAGCAGGAACCCCTTGGTACGGGCGTCCAGCACGACGTCGAACCAGGCGTCACAGCACAGCAGAGTGGCCAGCACGACGAGGCAGATGATCAGGACCTGGCGGCGCCGCCATGCCGCCCATCCAGTGGCCGCGAACGCGATGAGTTCGGCAACGTCGAACCCGACCCAGGCGCCGCGCCAGCCGCCGGCCCGGTAGTAGCGCGGCAGCGTGGTGGCCAGCACTCCGATCCAGATCGCCAGGCCGATGCAGCAGACGATGATGGCCGCCAGCAAGATCTTCCGCCGCCTATCCCCCGCCCCGATGACAGCGCGATCCTGGTCGTCGAGTGCGGCGAGCGATTGCCTCAGGCGGAGCCGCTCCTGCGGGCTCATCTGGCGCAGTTCTTGCTCACCGAGCATGGCATGCACCTCCTGCTGACCCTAGCCACGCACGGCGGTCGCGCATTCCCGTGATTCCTGCCCGCCGGCCGGGCAGGGAACATTCCGGCGCAACGCCTGCCAATCGTCAGGCAACTGTCACCGGCAACGCGTCGTCTGCTGTCAAGCTATATCGCATGTATCGCGCGTGACGGACCTCGGCTGCCGGGTCCCGCCGCGCGCGGCCGCGGGGCGCGGCGTGAGGCCGGGCTAAGCTGGCTGCATGCATGATGAGCTGGTGTTCGCCCGCCTGAATGTGGGCGTGACCAGGATCGGCTATGCCGACGCCTGGGAGTTGCAGCGGCAGGTGCACCAGCAGCGAGTCGCTGGCTCAGTTCCCGACACCTGCCTGTTGCTCGAGCACGAGGCGGTGTACACGGCTGGCAAGCGAACGACACCGCTGGACCGGCCGACCGGTGACCCGGGCGCGCCGGTCGTCGACGTCGATCGCGGGGGCAATATCACCTGGCATGGTCCCGGCCAGCTCGTCGGCTATCCGATCGTCGCCCTCGAGCAACCGATCGACGTGGTCGCTTACGTCCACGGCATCGAGGAGGCGCTGATCGGCGTGTGCCGGGAGTTCGGCGTGCCGGCGGGCCGTGTCGAGGGCCGCCGGGGCGTCTGGGTCGCCGGCGGCAGCCAGGACAGGAAGGTCGCCGCCATCGGCGTCAGGGTTGCCAGGGGCGTCACCATGCACGGCTTCGCACTCAACTGCGACTGTGATCTGTCGTGGTACGACCGCATCGTGCCCTGCGGCATCTCCGATGCCTCGGTCACGTCGCTGTCCGTCGAGGCTGGCCGCCCGGTCCGGGTCACCGACGTGCTGCCCGCCGTGGAGCGGCACATCGCCGCCGCGTTCGCGGCCACCAGCGTCCGGACCGTCGACGGGGTTGAGTCGCTGGCTAGCGCCAGCCTGGCTGGCTGACGGCCGGCTCGTTCACTGCCCGTTCCCGGTGGCATCGTCGCCGTCCGTCAGCGGCACGTACCTGACGCAGCCCGAGGCCCGCGCGGCGAGGGCCGCACGGACTCGCGGGAGCGCGAACGACGGCAGCAAGTCGGCCAGTGCCTCCGGCGGCACGAACGCGCAGTCATCGAGTTCGGCTGCCTGGAGCGCGATGCCGGTCGAGCCGCGCAACGTACCGCAGTCGAAGATGAAGTACACCGCCGGGCGCGCGCCCGGCCCGTAGGCCGGCTGCGGCAGCTGCCAGTCAACGCTGAGCAACCGGCCCACCGGCAGGCGCAGGCCGATCTCCTCGGTCACCTCTCGCGCGCACGCCGCATGCGGCGCCTCGCCGAATTCGCAGATCCCGCCCGGCAAGGTCCAGTAATCCCGGTAGTTCGGCTTCACAACCAGCAGGCTGGCAGCGGCGTCGTGAATCAGCGCGCCTGCGGTCGCGACCACGCCGGGCAGGCTGGCGTGCCAGCGGGCCGGTTCGACGAACGTCTCACCCGCCACTCAGCTCGCCCCGTGGGAAACGGTGCCGAAGTAAGCCCGGACGCCGGCTGCGGGCACCTGAACCTGTTCGCCCGATGTCATGTCCCTGACCGTCACCGTGCCGGCCGCGTGTTCCTGCTCACCGTAGATCAGGCACCAGCGCGCGGCGCTGTCGCTTGCCCACTTGAGCTGCCTGCCAAGCTTTGCCGACGAACCGAGGTAGACACTCGCGCGCAGGCCCGCCGACCGGGCCGCCGCGGCGAACGCGAACGACTGCGCGGCCAGGTCACCGCGCATCACCGTGACCGCCACGTCGAGCCGTCCCGGCGCGGCTTCCCCGCCGGGCAGCAGCGGGAGCATCCGCTCGATCCCGATGGAGGAGCCGGTGGCCGGCAGGTCGGGACCGCCGAGCTGCTGGATCAAGTGGTCGTAGCGGCCGCCGGAGCCGATCGAGCCGGCCACGCCCGGCGCAGTGACTTCCCAGATCGGGCCGGTGTAGTAGCTCAGCCCGCGCACCATCCGCGGGGTGAACACCAGGCGGCCGGCCGGGATCTGGCCTGCCAGCAAGGCCATGACCGTGTCGACCTCGTCCAGGCCGGCCGTGCCCTCCTCCGACTTGCTCAGCGCGATCCGGAGCCGGTCGGCGCAGTCCGCCCCGGTCAGTGCGGCGACCAGCTCGTCAGCCTGATCGGGCGCAAGGCCACGGCCCGCCAGTTCACCGGCCACCTCCGCCGGCGCGAGCTTGTCGAGCTTGTCAAGCGAGATCAGCACGCCCGCACCGATCTCCGGCGGCACGCTGAAGGACTCGAGCAGGCCTTTCAGGACGCGGCGCGAGTTCAGCAGGATCGTGAACGCCGGCAGGCCGAGCTCGGCGTAGACGTCATGCTGGGCACTCAGCGCCTCCGCGTCGGCCAGCAGCGACGCAGAGCCGAGGGTGTCGAGGTCGCACTGGGTGAACTCGCGGTAGCGGTCCTTGCCGGGCCGGTCAGCGCGCCAGACCGGGCCGAGCGCGTACCTCTTGTAGGGCGCCGGCAGCTGGCTGCCGTACGCCGCCGCCACTCTGGCCAACGGCACCGTGTGGTCGTAGCGCAAGGCCAGGTCAGCCTCACCCGACGCCTCGTGCTCACCGCGCCGGAGGATCTTGAAGACCAGCTTGTCGCCCTCCTCGCCGTACTTGCCGAGCAGCACGTCGAGCCGCTCGAAGGCGGGCGTCTGCAACGGCTCGAAGCCGTAGCGGGAGAAGACCGAGCGGATGACGGCGAACGCGTGCTCGCGCCGCTCCACCTCGGCAGCGAGGAAGTCGCGCGTTCCTGAGGGCGGATCGAACTGGCCGGGCATGAGCCTATCGTTGCCGATACCGGGCGCTGCCGTCACATCGGGACGGCCGCAACGTGCCCAGTGGCCGCTGCAAGCAGCCACGCCGCCGCGAAGGTCAGCCGGTCGGGCCGGCGGTCAGCGTCACGGTAGCCGCCTGCGTCTGGCCGAACTGGGTAGACCACTGGATGCTGACCTTGTCGCCCGGGTGATATGACCCGATGACCGTCTGCAGGTCGGAGTTCGAGGCGAGCTGATGGCCGCCCAGCGCGAGGATCGTGTCGCCCGCTGACAGGCCAGCTTTCGCTGCCGCCGTACCCGGCACGACGCCAGCGATCGTGACGCCGTTGCTCGCCTGGCCAATGGCGGCCCCCGCGGAGCCGGAGCTGGCCGGGTAGACCGCGACACCGAGGAACGCCGTTGCCCCGATGTGCACGGTGGCCGACGACTTGCCCGCCTCGATCTGGTTGGCAATCGCGATAGCCCGGTTGATCGGTATCGAGAAGGCTTGCGTCGGCTGCGCGGCCGTCGTGCCGTAACCAGCCGAGTTGCTGTTGGACGCCGCCGTGTCCATGCCGACGACCTGCCCGGAGGAGTTGACGAGCGGGCCGCCGGAGTCGCCCGGCCGAATGGCCGCGTTGGTCTGGATCATCCCGGCCAGGTGCTCGACGGTGCCGTCACCGCTGTCCACCGCGCTGATGGCAGTGCCGGTGCTGGTCACCGTGCCGGTCACGACGGCAGGCGACCCGCCCCTGCCCTCGGCGTTCCCGAGGGCCACTACGTGCTGGCCGCCCGCCACCGTGCGCGAATTGCCGATCGAGACGGTCGAGAGCCCGGATGCTCCGATCAACTTCAGCACCGCGACGTCATTACGCTCGCTGTACCCGACGACCCTCGCGTTGTAGGTGCGGCCATTGCCGATATCCCGGACCTTGACGGACGTCGCGCCCGCTACCACGTGGTTATTGGTCAGCACCTCACCCGTCGAGGTCAGCACCATTCCGGTGCCCGCCGCGCTGGCACGCTGGTAGCCGAGCGTGGTCATCACGTCCACCAGGCCCGGAGCTGTCCGGCTGGCGATCGCCGAGGTGCTCAGCGCAACCGCCGGCGAGCCAGCTGTCGCCCATGCCGCGCCGCCCGCGACCAGGGCGGCGGCAGTGACGCCCGACGCCACGATCAGCGCCCTGCGCCGTCCACGGCGCAGTGGTGCCACGTGGTGGCCGCCGCCCGGCGCGGTACCGTAGCCGGGCCAGTTCGGTGGCGGTGGCGGCGGCGGTGGCGGAGGTGGCGGGGGCACGGCTCCGTGGGGCCCATAGCCGGCCGGATTCCCGTAGCCGGCCGGGTTCTGCGCGTCGTCCCGGTCATGCTGGTCGAAGGAGCCATACATGCTGTTCATCGCACATCCGTTCCCATCGCAGGCCGTCACTGCCTCGTCCGCCGCTTCGTCGTGGCGCCCGATTGCCCTTGTCGGGCGGCCCCTGCACATTTGATAGTCGGCGCTCACGCTTAGCCCGGCCTAGCGGCAGCCTGATGATCGGCTCCCGATCGGTTGAACGGATCCTGAGTGCGATCTCTGTCAACCCGGGCAGCGGCCGGTGCCGCGCCTGCGCCACCCCGTAATAGGCTGAAAGGCGTGGTACTAGCACCAGACGGCCGCCGCATGCTCCGCCTCGAGGCTCGCAACAGCCAGGTTCCGATCGAGCGCAAGCCAGCGTGGATCAAGACCCGGCTCCGCACTGGCCCTGAGTACACCGAGCTCAAGCAGCTGGTCAGGCGCGAGGGCCTGCACACGGTGTGCGAGGAAGCCGGCTGCCCGAACATCTTCGAGTGCTGGGAAGACCGTGAGGCCACCTTCCTGATCGGCGGCGACCAGTGCACCCGCCGGTGCGACTTCTGCCAGATCGCCACCGGCAAGCCCGGCCCGCTTGACGCCGACGAGCCGCGACGGGTCGCCGAGTCGGTGGCAGCCATGGGCCTTCGGTACGCGACGGTCACCGGCGTCGCGCGTGACGACCTGGCGGACGGCGGCTCCTGGCTGTACGCGCAGACCTGCCGCGAGATCCACCAGGCCGTCCCCGGCTGCGGCGTCGAGCTGCTGATCCCCGACTTCAACGCCGATCCGGCGGAGCTGTCCGAGGTCTTCTCCGCCCGGCCCGAGGTGCTCGCCCACAACCTGGAGACGGTGCCGAGGATCTTCCGCCGGATCCGGCCGGGCTTCCGGTACGAGCGGTCGCTGCGCGTGCTCGAGCTCGCCCAGGCCGACGGCCTGGTCACCAAGTCCAACCTGATACTCGGCATGGGCGAGCGGCGGGAGGAGATCAGCCAGGCCATGGCCGATCTGCGGGCCGCCGGCTGCGAGCTGATCACCATCACCCAGTACCTGCGGCCGTCGGTCCGCCACCACCCGATCGACCGCTGGGTCCCGCCCGCGGAGTTCGACGAGCTGGCCGAGGAGGCTACCGAGCTCGGCTTCGCAGGCGTCCAGTCCGGACCACTGGTCCGCTCGTCATACCGGGCGGGCCGGCTTTACCGCCAGGCCATGGAACGTCGTTCCGGCCCGGTATCCTCGCCGTCATGGTGAAAAAGTCCGGCGCCGCTGCGCCGAACCCGGCCGATCCCACATCGATGGGGCGGATCAAGCAGATACGCATGATCGCGGGCATTATCCGCAAGCAGAACCCGCGCGCGCTTCCGCTCGTCGCGCTGGCCGGCGTCGGCGTGGCGGCCGTCGTCATCGTGATCGGCTACTTTACCGGCCTGATCTGGGGCTTCATTCCGATCGGGATCCTGGCAGGCGGCCTCGGCGCGATGGTGCTTTTCGGCCGGTTCGCCACTTCGGCGCAGTACAAGGCGATTGAGGGCCAGCCGGCTGCCGCCGCGGCGGTGCTGCAGAGCTTGCGCGGCGGCTTCACCACTACGCCGGCTATCGCCGCCAACCGGAACATGGACGTGGTGCACCGGACGGTCGGCAAGCCCGGCGTCATCCTGGTCGGCGAGGGCTCCCCCACCCGGCTGCCGAGCTTGCTGGCAGCCGAGAAGAAGCGGATCTCGCGGATCGCCAGCCAGGTGCCGATCTACGACTTCCAGGTCGGCGACGGTGAGGGCCAAGTCCCGATCCGGGAGCTGAACAAGAAGATCATGAAGCTGCCGCGCAACATGACCGGCCAGGCTGTCGCCGACCTCAACTACCGGCTGAACGCGCTGCCAGCGCAGTTGCAGATGCCGAGGGGGCCGATGCCGAGGAGCGCCCGGCTGCCGAAGGCGCCGCGGCCGAAGATGCGGTAACCGGACCGGCGGCGGCGCAGAGCAGCACGGCACCAGGCACAATCAGACCGGGAACGCGGAATCAGGCGCGAATCACTACGGTTCTTGCGGCTTTGTCCTGAAGGCCGCGCAAGTCCCTGTCCATCATCATGGCGGGCACCACCAGCATGAGCAGCAGGGTACGAGCGAACGCCCTGACCAGCCCGACCGGCTGCCCGTCCAGTCGGACGACCCGCAGCCCGAGCAGCCGCTTGCCGATGGTGACCCCGGTCAACGCCGTCAGCAGCCAGTCCTCGACGCCGAAGACCGCCGGAGTCCACGGCCTCGGCTGAGCTAGCACGCTGGCGACGTGGCCGGCCTGCGGGTGATAGAAGAACGCCACGGTGATCAGGCTGCAGGCAATCCAGTCGATCAGCAGCGCCGCGAACCGCCTGCTCCAGCCGGCGACCGAGCCGCGGCCCGACTCCGGGAGCCCGAAATCCTGGCCCGGATAGAATGTGTCATCGGCAGCGGGCTGCTGGCTTGTCGCGTGCTGGCTTGTCGCGTGCTGCTTGCTCACAGGCCAACGGTAGCCGCTTCACCGGGCTTGGGAGCCACCGCCCGTGGGTGTAACACCGGCGAAACATCGGGGACATGGCCAGGAAACTGACCGCCGCTAGCGTCCTAATCGCCACCGGATGGCGGCGCAGGTCCCGCTGCGCAGGCCGGTGCCGGGCGGCAGCAAACCGGGAGGCGGCAGCAATTGCGCCAGCGGCAACCACCGGCGGCGCGTAAGGAGAGCTGATGTTCACAAGCGGCGACGAGGTACTGCGGTTCATCGAGGCCGAGGGGGTGCAGTTCGTCGACGTGCGCTTCTGCGACCTGCCCGGCACGATGCAGCACTTCACCGTGCCTGCCGAGGCATTCGATGAAAGCGTCTTCACCGAAGGCCGGATGTTCGACGGCTCGTCGATCCGGGGCTTCCAGCAGATCCATGAGTCGGACATGCTCCTGATGCCCGACCCGGCGACCGCGGTCATCGACCCGTTCCGGACGCACAAGACGCTGAACCTGACATTCTTCGTGCACGACCCGCTGACCGGGGAGCCGTACAGCCGCGACCCGCGCAACATCGCCCGCAAGGCGGAGGACTACCTGCGCGGCAGCGGCATCGCCGACACGGTCTACGTCGGCCCGGAGGCCGAGTTCTACATTTTCGACTCGGCGCGCTACGAGACCGGTCCGAACGAGGGCTACTACCACATCGACTCGATCGAGGGTGCCTGGAACACCGGCCGAGACGAGCCGGGCGGCAACCTCGGCGCTAAGCCCCGGTACAAGGGCGGCTACTTCCCGGTGCCGCCGATGGACCACTACACCGACCTGCGCTCGGAGATGGTGCGCAAGCTGATCGAGGTCGGCATCACCGTCGAGATGCAGCACCACGAGGTCGGCACCGCCGGCCAGGCCGAGATCGACATCAAGTTCGACACTCTGCTGACCATGGCCGACAAGCTGATGCTGTACAAGTACGTGGTCAAGAGCGCGGCCAGGGCGGCCGGAAAGACCGTGACCTTCATGCCGAAACCGCTGTTCGGCGACAACGGCTCGGGCATGCACTGCCATCAGAGCCTGTGGAAGGACGGCGCCCCGCTGTTCTACGACGAGGTCGGCTACGCCGGGCTCTCCGACATCGGCCGGTACTACGTCGGCGGCCTGCTCAAGCACGCACCATCGCTGCTGGCCTTCACCAACCCGACGATGAACTCCTACCACCGGCTGGTTCCCGGCTACGAGGCCCCGGTGAACCTGGTCTACAGCCAGCGCAACCGGTCAGCCTGCATCCGGGTCCCGATCACCGGGCCGAACCCGAAGGCCAAGCGCCTGGAGTTCCGCGTCCCCGACCCGTCTGCCAACCCGTACCTGGCGTTCGCGGCGATGATGATGGCGGGCGTCGACGGCATCAGGAACAAGATCGAGCCGCCCGAGCCGGTGGACAAGGACCTGTACGAGCTGCCGCCCGATGAAGCCAAGTCCATCCCGCAGGTGCCGGGCTCGCTTGAGGCGGTACTCAGCAACCTCGAAGCCGACCACGACTACCTGCTCGAGGGCGGCGTGTTCACGCCCGACCTCATCGAGACCTGGCTGGACTACAAGCGGTCCAACGAGATCGACGCGATCCGGCTCCGCCCGCACCCGCACGAGTTCGAGCTCTACTACGACGTGTGACCACTGACGGGCCGCTGACCTGGTCGCCCCGGTTGGCGGCCCGGCTGTGGCCCTCAGGAAGCCCGCATGATCTTGGACTGCGGGCCATCTCAGCGCGTCTCCCCCGCCAGCCAGGCCTCAACCTCGGCGAGCCTGCCGGCCGGTCCGGGGCGGTCATCCCAGCCGAAGCTGGCGACGACTTCGCCGGTTTGCTCGTCGGTGATGCGGTAGGCGCCGAAGCCGATCGCGCGGGGATCCCGCCGGGGGTTCTTCTCCAGCCGGTAGCCCTGCCGCTGGGCGGCGCGGCGTGCGCGGTTCTCGCGTGCCTTACTGTCATCGCCCACGCGCTCACCGTACCCGGGCCGATACCTGGAGTCAATCGCCGGCCGATGCCTGGCCGCTGGGGATGCCGAGCCGCGCGGCGATGACCGCCTCGGTGGCGGCTCTCGTCGACTCGTCCCGGTCCGGCCACAGGTGGCCGTAGGTGTCAAGCGTGGTCTTGGCCGACGCATGCCGGAGCCGCGCCTGCACGGTCTTGACGTCGGCACCGGAGGCGATGAGCAGTGACGCGAAGTAGTGCCTCAGGTCGTGGTAGCGGAACCCTGCCGGCAGCCCGGCCTCACTGTCACCGCACCCACAGCTCGCACACCGGAACCGCCGCGCGTCCGCAGCCTGGACGACGCTGCACCTCGCGCACCTGCAGACTCTCGCCCGGGCCGAGCGGATGGCCCGCTCGAGCTTCCACGGGCCGACCTGGCCGCCAGCGTCATCGGTGAGCACGGTCTCGCCCGGCCAGCGGGCGACGTGCGCCGACAGGACCAGGGTGAGCGACCGCGCGACCGGCACCGGAGTGCGCGAGACGTCGGTCTTGAGCTCCTCGGCCGGGTATTGCACCTGCGGGTGCACAACCGCGCGGATGAAGTCCAGGTCGGCAGCCCGCAGCCCGCAGGACTCGGCGAGGCGCAACCCGGCGAATGCGGCCAGGAGCACGGCGGCGCTGAACCGCTCGGGCATCGCGTCGTACAGTGCCCAGACCTGCTCGGTGGTAGCGACGTAGGGGCGCTGCGTCCCGGCACCGGGTGATGTCCGGCGGGAACACGGCGACCGGGGCACGATGCCGTCGTGCACCGCGTCTGCGAATAGCTGCGCAAGCCGGCTGTGCAGCGCGTAGACGTAACTCGCGCTCAGGCCCCCGGCGCGCAGCCGCGCTGTCCACGACCTGACATGCGACGGCCGGACTGTGGCGAGTGCCATGGCACCGAACTCGGCCCTGATCTGAGCGAGATGGACGCGTGCCTGGCGGACGGTGGACGGGCGCCGGGTGGCGTATCCGGCCAGCCAGGTGTCGCACCACTCCCCCACCGTCGTCTTCGCGGTCCGCGGGTGCACGTAGGTTCCGGCAACCTGGCTGGCGGTCACCTCGTTGAGCCACTGTTGTGCGTCGGTCTTGCGAGCGAAATGCCGCTCGTGCTGCTTGCCAGAGGCATCGCGGTAACGGGCGCGCCAGAACTCGGTGGTAACGGCCCGCG
The DNA here is from genome assembly GCA_021792405.1 of Actinomycetes bacterium. Classification (GTDB taxonomy): domain Bacteria; phylum Actinomycetota; class Actinomycetes; order Streptosporangiales; family Streptosporangiaceae; genus JAJYUU01. The sequence continues at coordinate 13,109 of JAJYUU010000076.1, read as the reverse complement.
CATTTCCGGCCCGGTCCTTCTTGCGCGACGTCCGCGTGCGCTTGGTGATGCTGGTCACTTGCGCCAGCTCGAGTCGAACTCCCCAGGGCGATCTACCAGCGCCTCCCGGAGGATCTGCGCCGCTGTCCCCACGGGATCGGTTGCGCCCGGCGGCATCGAGGTAGCCACGAACCGTGCGATCTCGTCAACGGGAACGCGTGCCCGGTGCATCTGGAGAGCCTCGTCCGCGATGCGCCCGATGCCGCCGTCGGCGATGAACTTGCTCGTGCGCATGAGCTCCAGGAACTCCGCCTCCGCTTCGGCCGACATGTCATCCCCCCCAGGCTGGCCGAAAGTTTCCTCGGCAAGCGCCGCCGCCTGCTCCTCATCGAGCCCGAGATCCTCGATGTCGCCGCGCTCGGCCGCCAGCGCCGCCTTGTTTATCGCATCGACGACGCGCGCCCGCCTGTAGCGCTCGTCCGTCACCGTCTTGACCAGGCTGTTTATGGTCTTCTCCACGACGGCGATCGTGTCGTCGATATCGCGCAGGCGGTCGCTCATGTCCGTGAGCGACAGCGGCTCCTCCTCTAGCGGCAGGTACCAGAGGGCGACCACGGGCAGCCCGAACACGAGCGCCAGCGCGACGGCCTCGGCAACGCGCAAGGGCCGCCGGCCGGACTCAATCTTCGAAACATTCGTCTGATGCAGCGGCCACCCGTAGTAGGCGAGCCGGTCCGACAGGTCGGCCTGCGACCAGCCGCGCTGCTCCCGCAACTGGCGCACCTTCGCCCCGATGATGCGTTCACGCTGCTCGCAGAGGCTCCGGAAGTCCTTGCGGTGCCGCAGCTCCTCGCGAAGAACCTGCTGCGCGAACTGCACCTTAGGACCGTCGTCGCGGTCCTCCGGGTTGCCTGCATTCTCCTCAGTGTCTGACACGAAGCTAACGCTACAGCGTTGGCTTTGCGTGTGTCGCTTGCTTCTCATGCGGCTTTCGCTAATATAATGGCGTCTGAATCTCAAGCGCTGGGAGCAACGCATGGCCACCTATCTCACTACCGCCGAGGTCGCCCTCAGGCTCCGGACCAGCGAGAGCACCATCCGCTACTGGCGCATGACCGGCTACCTGCCTATCGGGATCGCCTTCGGCCGCAAGGTCCTCTATGACGAGGCTGAGCTGGCGGCATGGGAGCGCCAGCGCGCGGACGAGGCAGCAGAAACGCGCGCTGCCACGCCCGCTCCAAGCCGGATCCTCGGCCGCCGGCCAGACGCTGCCCACGCTCGCCGCGCCGCGGCGCTCGGCCTGGACCCGGCCGCCGCGTCCGCCGGCCAGTCCGGCGACGCTGCCTGACCATCCCGCAGTCCCCCCGTCCATCCGAGCCAGGGAGGCCCCGTGTCGCGTCCGCACCCGCGCCACCGCAAGCCGGCACCACCTGGCCGCGTCCAGGTGGTCTGCACCGGCCGCGGCAAGCACGACCCGGTGCCGCTGCGGCGGCTGCAGCTCGTCCGCGACGGCGACGCGGTACGGGTGCTGTGGCGCGGAGGGGACGGACCTGCTCCCGAGACGGGGTTCCGCGCTGCGGACGGCATGAAGACGCTCGAGTTTGCGTGCCGGACCTGCGGCCGGCACGCAAAGTACCGGGAGGACAGGCTCACCGAGATCGTGCGGGTCCTGGCCGAGCATCAGGAGACTGCCGGCAACACGCCGGTCGTGGTCGACATCAGCAGCCTGGAGAGGGCGTAGGCTATGGGCTACGAGCGCGTGGCCGGATGCGATGCCGGGCTGACGCCCAGGCACCCCGCCCGTAGCTTTGTAGGCGCCTCGCGAGGGCGTGGAGATCATCCATGCCCGGAGGCATCCGTGTTTCCCACCTGGACTGTGGCGCGGTCGCGGCTGGCCCGCGCCGTGCAAGACGGCGCCCCCGCCGAGCACGTGGCCGAGTTGCGGCGGCGGTACCACATCGCGCGTGCGGCGCGTGACCTCGGCGACCTCGTCGCCGCCCACCAGCCGACCCCCGACGAGCGGCGCGCGCTGGCTGATCTGCTGGCCGAGGGGGGTGGTGACCGTGACGGCGCCTGACCCCCCCAAGACGAGAGGCCGGCCACCAGGTGACCGACCCCTTACGCCCGAGCTCACCAGCTCCCACACCGCCGCCGCCCCCGCCGAGAGGCTGACGGCCGCGCCTGACTGCATGGTAGCGCACGACGGCGACGGTGCGGCGGGGATGCAGGCGTGGCGTCTGGCAGTCGAGCACCTGCACGGCGAGGGCCTGCCCGCGGCGGTGCCCGAACTGGTCGGCGCGCGTCTGCGCCGCGGGGGTGTCCCCGTCGACTGGTCGTATAGCGGGCGGTGGGTCGCGTGACGCCCCAGCAGATGCGGCTGCGCCGGCGGGTACTCGACCTGGTCACCTCCGAGGTTGGCCTGACCGACTCGCAGATCGCCAGCAGGCTAGGCGTCACCGCCGCGGAACTCCGGCCGGTCATCGGGCAGCTCATCGGCACCCGGCGGCTCGACGTTTGCTGGGGATACCTGGTGATCCCGGCCCGGCCTGCTGCCGCGGAGCGTGCGGCGTGACCGGGCCGGGCGTGGCTGCGGTCCTGGAGCGGTCGGACGAGCGCGACAGGTACACGCAGCGCATCATCGATGCGTGGCGTGACGGCTACGCCGCCGCTGAGGCTGCGCACGCCGACGACTACGAGGCCGGGTTCGCTGACGGCGCCATGGCGCTCAAGGCCGCGCAGCACGATGCCTGCCGGCTCGCCGAGCTGGAGGCGCGCCGCTGGAGTCTTCGCGGCGAGCCGCGTACCCGGCAGTCGTTCGCGCAGCCCCATCCGGCCGACTATCAGGGCGGTCCGCTGCCGCTCGAGCGACCAGGCGAAGTCTGGCTTGGAGGGCCGGCAGTCCACCATCACCGTCCCTGCACTCAGGTGTGCCGGTCGTACCGGCCCGGATGGTACCCCGCGGCTGTAGCCGCAGCCATACTCGAGCGGCTGCCCGGTGACCACGTCGAGGAGATCTCGCGGCTGGCTGCGATGGCCGCCGGAGGCGGTGAGGCGGCGTGAGCGACGAGACCCTCCTCCTCCTAGCAGCCGACTGGCTGCAGCCAGACCCCGGTGCCTATGACCCGGACTCGCCGCTCGGGCTGCTTAAATCCGCAGCCAGCCGCGGAGATGAGGACGAGAGGACGCAGGCGACCGTTTGGGCAGTTCGCTCGATGGCGGCAGCCGGGGCACGCAAGTCGGTCCTCTCGACGGTGGCCAGGGTCTTCGCCAAGCGCGAGGGCCTGATGTCGATGGCCGCCTACGACGACCTTGTCGCCGACGCGCTCGCCGAGTTCGCCAGCACCGCTGACGCTGCGGTCCCGGCTGATGACGAGCGCGGCCCGAGCGTGGCCACCCAGCTAGTCCAGATCGCGCAGGACCTGTTCACGTTCGGTATCAGCGACCTCGGCGAGCCGTTTGCGTTGCCGAAGGACGGCCCCAAGGTCGTCTCGATGCTGCGCGGCAGCAAGACGTCGCTGCGCGCGCTCCTGGCCCGCGAGTACTTCAGCCGCTCAGGGCGGGCCGCAACGCAACAGGCACTCGCCGACTCCCTGCTGGTCCTAGAGGGGGTCGCGCAGGAGGCGGACCCCGAAGTGCTTCATCTGCGGGCCGCCAGGCACGGCCGGAGCCTGTGGCTCGACCTCGGCGATCACACCGGCCGCGCAGTCGAGGTAACGGCCGAGGGCTGGAAGGTCCGCGAAGCGCCCCCGGTCCTCTTCAGGCGGACTTCGTTGACTGGTGCGCTGCCCGAGCCGGAGCACGGCGGCGAAGTCGCACGCCTGTGGGAGTGGCTCAACGTGAGCAAGGTTGACCGGCCGCTGATCCTGGCCGCACTGGTCCATGCGCTGTTCAGCGACGAGCCGCATGTGGTGCTGGCCATCCTCGGCGAGCACGGCACGGCCAAGACCACAGCCACCAAGGTGCTCGTCGGGCTGCTCGACCCGGGTCCAGTGCCGGTCCGCAAGCCGCCACGCGACGCCGAGGCATGGGTGACGGCCGCGTCCGGATCCTGGATGGTCGCGCTCGACAACCTGTCTGTCATCCCGCCATGGCTATCGGATGCGATGTGCCGGGCATCTACTGGTGACGGCGATGTGCGTCGGAAGCTTTACACCGACGCTGATTACGCGGTCTTCGCCTTCCGCCGTTGCCTGCTCTTCAACAGTATTGACGTCGGTGCACTGGCACCTGATCTGGCCGACCGGGCTGTGCCGATCACTCTGGACATCATCCCCGATGAGGACCGGAAGTCCGAGAGGGCATTCTGGCAGGAGTGGCCGGACGCGCACCCAAAGCTGCTCGGAGCCGTGCTCGACCTGGCGTCGACCGTCCTGGCGAAGCCTGCCCACCTAGAGAAGGCTCCCCGGATGGCGGACTTCGCAGACGTCCTGGCCGCCGTCGACGCTGAACTCGGAACTGACGCACTGGCGCGGTATTCCAGGCAGTCCGCCGCGCTGGCGGCAGACAGCCTGTCCAGTGACCAGTTCGCCATGCGGATCCAGGAAGTCATCGCCGCGCACTTCGAGGGCACCTCGGCCGAACTGCTCGAGCGACTGACGCCAGCCGACCCCGAGTGGAAGCGGCCGAAGGACTGGCCGGTCAAGCCGAGGCAGGTGACATCGTGGCTGCGACGGTACGCGCCGGCGCTGCGCAAAACCGGCTGGAGAGTCGAAGATCTCGGATCAGAGAACCACGCGAAGCTGCTTCGGTGGAGCATTTCCCCGCCTGCTCAACCTGAGATTGCCGGTGATGACACCCGCCAATCCCCGCATGACCCGCAAGACGCGGGGATCGCGGGGATTGGCGGGCATCGCGCCGGGCAATCTCAGGCTGACTGCCCGGAAAGGCTGTGCTCCCGCTGCGGCGAGCAGCCGCCCGGGCCCGGCGGCATCATCTGCCGGGCCTGCGCCACCTCGCTTAAGGGTGAGAGCGAGATATCTGGTGATGACACCCGCCGATCCACGCATGACCCGCAGGAGTGCGCGGCCTGCGGCGCAGACGAAGACAGCATTCTTCACGCGGTCGGCTGCCTCGGGCGGGGCGACGGCGGGCGCGGAGAGGACTCAGCAGCATGACCGGCCCGGCCTGCTTCACCTGCCGGACCCGCCCGGCCGCCGGGTTCAGCGCCTACTGCGTCGGCTGCCAGCCACGCGAGGAGCGCCCGTGCACGCGACACGAGGAGCGCAGCATGACTACAGCGCTGGAACGGGTGACGTTCACGACAAGCAGGCTGCTTGACTTCTTCAGCGAGAAGGAGCTGGCGGCGCAGACTGGCCACCCGCGGCATCAGTGGCCGCTCGTCATCGTCAAGGAATTGGCCGATAACGCGCTGGATGCCTGCGAGGAGGCCGGCGTCGCGCCGCGGATCACGGTCACCGTGGACGCCGCCGGGATCACCGTCGCCGACAACGGGCCTGGCATCCCGCCGCAGACGGTGGCCGGGGTGCTGGACTACTCGGTGCGGATCTCTTCCCGCGCGGCGTACTGCGCGCCGGATCGCGGGGCACAGGGAAACGCGCTGAAGACGATCGCGGCGATGCCCTTCGTGCTGGACGGCACGGCCGGCCATGTCGAGGTAGATGCCCTGGGCGTCGTGCATGACATCACGGTCAGGGTGGACCCGGTCCGCCAGGAACCGGTGATCGCATGCGCACAGCGGACCGGTTCGGTAAGAACTGGCACCCGGCTCACCGTGCACTGGCCGCACTCAGCTAGCTCGCTGCTGGAATCGTGCCGCGGCGGTTTTTACCGCCTGGCCGAGGAGTACGCATGGCTGAACCCGCACCTAGACATCAGCCTGACCGTGGGGACCGAGGGGTACCGGTGGGAGCCGTCGCCGGCGGCGTGGTCCAAGTGGACGCCGGGAGACGCGACCTCGCCGCACTGGTACACACCCGACCGGCTCGCCGGGCTGATCACCGCGCACCTTTCCCACCCCGGCCACGAGAAGCTGACCGTGCGGGACTTCCTAGCCGAGTTCCGCGGCCTGGCCGGCACGTCGAAGCGGTCAGCGGTGCTAACACGGGCCGGAATGGCCCGCACCGCGCTCTCTGACTTCGTGAACGGCCACGTCGACCAGGATGCGGTGACGTCGCTGCTGGATGCGATGCGCGCGGAGTCCCGCCCGGTGAAGCCGGATCAGCTAGGGGTGATCGGCCGCGATCACCTGGGCGCCCGGCTCGCCGGGCTTGGCGCTGCGGCAGAGTCGGTCGCCTACCGCAAGATCGCGGGCGAGTCCGGCGGCCTGCCGTGGGTTATCGAGGCCGGGTTCGGCTACGTCCCCGGCGCCGACGAAGGCAGGGTGATCACCGGCGTCAACTGGTCCCCGGGCCTCGGCAACCCGTTCCGCTCGCTCGGCTCCGGCTCGCTGGACGGCCTTCTGCGCGAGCAGCGCGCCGACCAGGACTACCCGGTCACCGTCGTGGTGCACCTTGCCTGCCCGAGGGTCACCTACACCGACCGGGGCAAGTCAGCGGTCGCGCTGGACGACCAGCAGTCAAAGGCCATCGTCGCCGCGGTCACCGCGGTCACCGCGAAGTGGGCCACGCAGGCCCGCGCGGAGGAACGTGACATACGGGCGAGGATGCGGCGGATGGACGCCATGGCCCGCAGCCGGCGCGTGACCGTCCGGGAAGCCGCCTGGGAGGTCATGGAGCAGGCGTACATGAAGGCGTCCGCGGGCGGGACGCTGCCGGCGAACGCCCGGCAGGTGATGTACGCGGCCCGGCCGCTGATCCTGGAGATGACCGGCAGGGACACCCTCGACGACGCCTACTTCACGCAGGCGCTCCTGCCCGACTACGTCAGCGAGCATGGCCTGGCCGAGCGGTGGGACGTCGTCTACGATGCCCGCGGCCACCTCGGCGAGCCGCACACCGGTGCGGAGGTGGCGCTCGGCACCCTCGACGTCCGCAAGTACCGGAACCGGCGGCCCGACCCGGAGGGGAACATCGGCCGCCTGGCCCTGGACTACCCGACCGCCGGGCCCGAGCACCGCTACTCGACGGTGCTCTTCCTCGAGAAGGAGGGCTTCCTGCCGCTGCTGCAGCATGCCCGGATCGCCGAGCGGTTCGACTGCGCGATCATGTCGACGAAAGGCATGTCCAACGTGGCTGCCCGGACGCTTGTCGACCACCTGGCCGCTCGCGGCGTCCGGTTGCTCATCGCACGCGACTTCGACAAGGCCGGGTTCTCGATCGCGGCTACCCTCACCACCGACAGCCGGCGCTACGCCTTCCGCAGTGACGTCGACGCCGTTGACCTGGGCCTGCGCCTGGCCGACGTGCGGCGTTACGGACTGGAGTCCGAGCCGGTCACTTACCCAGGCTCGCTACGCCGGGTGCGTGACAACCTCGTAGCCAACGGCGCCACGGCTGAGGAGGCGGAGTTCCTGCTGAGCCGCCGCGTCGAGCTGAACGCGCTTGCCTCCGATCAGTTCATCGCGTGGCTGGAGGCCGGGCTCGCCGCGCACGGCACCGGGAAGGTGATCCCCGATGCCGGCACCCTTGCCGCAGCGTGGCGTCGGGCCAGGACCCGGCACATCGCCAACCATGAGATCAGGTCGCTTGAGGACCGTGCGCGAGCGCAAGCCGACGGCGAGGACCCGCCCGGCGACCTGGACGAGCAGGTACGGCAGTGGCTCGACGGCGACCCCGCGACCTCCTGGGATGCGGCCATAGCCGAGATCGCCGCCAGCGAACCTGGCGCCCCGCGCGACATACGGCAAGGAGACGGCCGATGACTGACACCCAGCTCACACTCGACGACGTGACGGCGCCTGCGGTTTGCTGGGCCGACCATCGCCAGGGCGGCCCGTGCCGCCGGAGCCATGACGGGGACGCTCTGGTCACGTGGGGGCGCTGCCGATCAGGGAAGCGCTGGTTCTGGTACGCGGTGCGCACCTTCTCCTCGCCCGACGACAGCCACTACCGCGACTGCACCGACCCGGCGTGCTGGGGCGCGGGCCCGCACGAGCACGGCTGGGAAGGCACCGAGGACGCCGCCGTCAGTGCGGCCCGGGCCGCGGCCGGGCGCCTCGCGGCTGGCCAGCCCGCGTACGGCTCCGCCTCGCACGGGATGGCAGCCGACGTCCTGAAGCGCGTTAACGCGGCCAGGCGGCGGGCCAGGCCACCGTCAGGCACGGCGCAGCCGCAGGCCGTCGAGTACCTCTACGTGCCGTGCGTCTACACGCCGTATGACGACAGCCAGGCGGAGACCCGGCGCTGGATAGCCGCAGTGCCCATCGTCAAGAAGACAGCGAAGCGGATCTACTACGACGTCAGCGACAGCTGGGAGTCAGCGCACGGCGCGGTCAGGCTCGGCTTCATCGACCGCCAGGCGTTCGAAGCCGACACGCGCTGCGCCTCCGAGTGTCCCCGGGCACTGCCTGCCGGCCTGGTGTGCGCTGAGCATGGCTACACCTGGCAGCACTGCCCGCACGGGCAGAACCCGTGCCGTCACGGCTACCCGGCCGGGCAGATCCGGATCCCCGGAGACCACCGGCGGTTCTGGCACGGCTCACAGTTCTTCGCCACCCGCGAGGCCGCCGAAGAGGACCTGCACGGCGCGCAACGCGAACGTGACCGGACGGAAGCCGAGCCTGAGATCAGGCGGCTGCGGATGGAGATGGCCGGCGCCCATCCCGACCGCGGCGGCACCAGCGACGAGTTCATCGCGGCCCGCAAACGCTACGAGCACGCCCTGCGGAGGACCGCATGACCGCGCCCGGCCGCGACTGGCTGTACCTGCGCCTGCTCCTGCGGCAGATGGCCCGAGACGCCCAGGCCGTGAGCGACACGATCCCGCTCGCGGGAGGGCCGCCCGGCGACGGGTTCGCCGCCGCGCTGAGCGACTTCGGCGAGCTGGTCCACCAGTACTGCCTGTTCGGGGAGGGTGCCACATCGGAGGACCGGCTCGCCGACCTGCTGGACGGCGCCGATGACTGACGACGGCCAGGACCGCGGCCCCGAGGCACCCGGGCTGCCCCCGCACGACCCCGAGGTGGTCGACTTGATCTTGAAGGAGGCGGATGGTCGCGGCGCCCTGACGCCGGCGGAAGGCGACCGGGTCAACGGCGCAACCGGCGCTGATTGGTTCGTGTCGGACCTGATCCTCGCCGCCAGGCAGCAGCTCGAGCTTTACGAGGCGCTGGGCGCGCTCCAAGCCCGCGGTGGCTCGCTCGATGATGTCTTCGATGGCCCGGAGAACCGGGACGAGGACGGCGGCTAAGCGCCCGCTGCCGGGCTGCCGCGACCGGCACGGCGGCAGCACGGCTGTCAGCCGCCGTTGCTAAAAGCAGCGACGGCGCTCGTGGCTGTCTCGATGTTCGCAGTTGCCTTCGTGATCTGCGTATTAGCCGCGACGATGCTCGCGGTGGCGCCCTGCAGGTTTCCGCTGCTGATGTCGTTCACGGACTGGAGCGTGTCCACCGAGGCCTCGTTCGCTTCCGACATCGCAGCCCGGTACGGGGCTGCCTCGCCGGGTATGCATGACGGCGGCGGGTTGGAGAGTGCCTGCGTGCTATCGGCTCCCAGCTGGCTCGCGTCATTGGTGGTCCGGCTTAGCGCCCGCGCCTGACTGCCGTTGCCTCCCAGGGCCTGAACGATCAGCCGGTCGTCTCGCGTCAGCTTGCCGAAGTCGGCGGCTACGGCGGCTATCTCCGCCGATCCGCCGCCGCTGTGCACCCACGTGTAGGCCTGCGCGATGCACGAACTGCCAGTGCTCGTCGTGGCGACGGCCGCAGGGGTTGCCGGAGGGCCGGCAGCCTTCGGCGGTGAGCTGGCGCCGCATCCGGCTGCCAGCCCGGCCGCCGCGCCGATCGCGGCGACCATGGCCGCTGCCCGGCCGCGCCGGGTGTTCCTGCTGTTCATGGGCTGTCCGTTTCTGCGTTCGCCTGGCGTCGAGTGCGGCACCCGCGTGCGCGCAACGGGAAGACGCGCGGGCCCGCTATGCGGAGTACGCCGGCCTGGTTTACGTACATCCGTTCTGACCTCGAGCGGGGAATCTCGGATTTCCGAGAACCAGTCTGCCGCGTGCTGCCGGCGAACTCGTAAAGTTTGACGACTAGCGCGTGCCGGTTCGGAGGAGCTGGGAAACACGCTGGGGAGAGACGTCGAGAACCTTGGCGATGTCCCGCCCGGACAGCCCCGCGCGCTTGAGACGACGTGCTGCCTCCCGTGACTTCGCGGCCGCGGCCCGCTGGAGCCTGTCGGCCTCGGTCACCGCATCCCGCGCGGCCCTGGTCTCCTCGTCCAGGCCGCCTCCTATCTCAGGCGTGATGGCCACCTCGAAGGCGCCGGGCTCAAGCCCTTCGCGGCGGCCGACCAGGTCGCGCGCCATCCGGTCCGCGTCCCATAGCGTCCGGGACTGGGTGACGCCAACGCCGGCGATATGCAGCTCCCAGCCGTGCTCCCAGCGCTTGGCGCGAACATCGTAAGTCGTCATTGCAGCCACCCCTCCGGCAGGCACTTCAGGCGGTTGATGGTGTCTCTGATGACGCCCGGCGATATGTTCACCTGGCGGGGGATGTCGGCAGTGTGCTGGGCGTCCTTGCATCTGCAGACCCAAGTCGTGTGTGGACCGTCATCGCTCTTGATCGAGCACCCGTGCCGGCGCAGCGCCTGATTGACCTCCCGGCGCTTCATCGGCTTCACGCCTTGTGAATCTACCCCCTATTGATAAATTGATCTAGGCGGGGTAGATAAGGTTACAGCAACGTGATCCATCGGGCGCGCCCGTCAGCCCGCTGACCTGCGGAGATGAGAGGATTATCCTGTGGGCGAACCTGGCGAGTGGTCTGCTGACGCCGCCGCGGGCAACGGCGCGGCGATGACTGTCCCGGAGTTGCGGGCGTTTCTTGAGCGGGTTGCCGCCGAGGCACCTGGCGACGATGTCGCCGTCCGGGTCCTCGCGGACCGCCGCGGCAACATCGGGCGCGCGGTCGCATTCTCGCCGGCGCCCCCGGCCGGCGCGTCCGCCGAGTTCCCCGGCGACACCATGCGGGATGCCGCGGCGCTGCTGCAGGCGATTGACAGCGGCGACCTGAGCGCGCAGGCCGCGCTCTACGCCACCGCCGGCGGGTGGCCGCTGACAAGCCTCCTCGCCCGCGAGTCCCTGCGCCTGGCCCGCGAGGTCTATGACGGCGACCTGGCCGGCTGGCTCGGCGCGCTCCGCGCGGCTGGCAACGCGGCGGATGCCGACGCGGCTGGGTAGCCAGTCGTCCGGCCGAAGGCTGATCCTTCGGCCGGTCACGCGCTCTGCCCGGTCTCGCTGACGGCGCCCTGGCCGGTGGCCGGCAGCTCCCGCAGCCGCCGCGCAGCGACCTTCGCGCCTTCCCGCGCCATCATGGCCAGCGCGTCCTCCTGCGCGCGCTCAGCGATGCCAAGGTCCTTGCGCAGCCGCGCGTACGACGCCGGGTCCAGGCCCAGCCGGGCCCGCTCCCGCGCCGCATGCCCCGCCGCTGACCGCCACGCGTCGACCGGCGCCCGCGTCCCCGCCAGCTTCGGCGTCACCATCGCCTCCGCGCCCATCGCCCCGATGTGCTCGTACAGCACCATCGCGACCGCTTCCGCCTGCGCCCACGCCCGCGCCTGATACCGCCACGCCGGCGACCGCACGTGATCAGGCACGCCCGGGTCGGCGAGCAGCCCGGCGAGGATCTCCTCAGCCAGCGGCCCCGTCACCCGCTCGCTGTACGCACCATGCCGCTGCCCGGCGGTGTTCCCCGCCTCGAACGGCGGCCAGCTGTATCCCCGGGCAGGTCTCGGCTCCTGCGCCCCGGCGGCCGCCCCGGTCAGCGGGGTCACACCCAGCACCTCGTCCCTCGTCACCCTCCGCCTGCGACCCGCCACACGACCCGCCCTTCCCGAACCGCAACCCGCCAACGCGACACCCCGAAACAACCCCGGACCGGACCGAAACCGGAGTTCGCTCGCGCACATACGTTCGCATTCAGTAAAGCGCTAAGACGATGCGCGCGCGACCGGCGCCGCCGCCGTGACTCACGAAACAGGCTGCCGGCCCCGGTTTACCGCCGTTCGTGAGTCACGCTCGGCCTCGGGACGGCAAAACGTGAGTCACGGTGCCCTAACCTGGTGATATGCCGATGACAGCCGCCGAACGGCAGCGCAACTGCCGCCGGCGGGCCGGGGAGCGCCTCGCCTCGCTGGAGGCTGAGGTGACGGATCTCAGCGTCCGCCTGGCCGCGGCCGTGCTGGAGCGGGACGCGGCCGTCGCGGAGGCTGAGCGGCTATCCGGGCTGGCGTGCAGGCATCCCGCCGGCGCGGTCGACGGCAGCCGGTGCCTGGCGTGCGGCGCCGACGTCTGGTGACTGCTGCTGCCGTTGCAGCGAACGGTAGATGGTGCGCCGGTCGACGCCGAGCAAGTCGGCGATCTGCTGGACGGTGTGCTGCCGCGCGTCGTAGAGCTGCCGGGCGTGCGCTACCTGCCCGGGTGACAGCTTGACCTTGCGGCCGCCCTGCCTGCCCCGTGCCCGGGCCGTGGCGAGGCCGTCCATGGTGCGCTCGCGGATGAGGTCGCGCTCGAACTCGGCGACCGCGCCGAGCATCGCGAAGATGAGCCGGCCGGCGGGCGTCGTGGTATCGACCGGCTGATCGAGTACCTTGAGATCGATTCCGCGCTCGCCGAGCCCGTTCATGACGTCGATCAGGTTGCTGAGGCTGCGGCCGATGCGGTCCAGGCGGACGGTCACCAGCACGTCCCCGGCGCGCAGGTAGTCCAGGCACGCGTCCCACTGCGGGCGCCGGGCGAGCTTCCCGCTGACGCCCTTGTCGGTGAAGATCTTCTCGCAGCCCGCCGCGCGGAGCCGGTCGGCCTGCGCTTCCGGGTGCTGGTCGGTGGTGCTCACCCTGCTGTAGCCCACATGGGTCATCGGGGTTCCCCTTCCGGTTTCTCGGTTGCGGGCGAGGCGGCGGCCGGGCGCGGATTCGCCGGCCGCCGCTCGCCGGGTCAGTAGTCCCTGTCGTCGTCCCAGCCGGCGGTGATGCCCGCCAGGCCGGCCATGATGTCGTCGTCGTCGTCGCGCTCGCCGGCGATGTCGCTGTAGCGGGCGAGTTCCTCGCAGGCCTCGCGGG
>JAJYUU010000075.1 GCA_021792405.1 Actinomycetes bacterium | reverse complement strand
CTTGATCACGCCGCCGCGCCGAGGCCAGGCCCCGAAACCGGCTGCCGTGAACCTCTCAGGCCGCCCGCACGAGGTCACGCACTGTCATCAGACCGCAACATGATCCCGGTTAACTTCGAAGAGCCTGTAAAGTCAGCATCCGCGACCAGCAAGCCGCTATTCGACGGGTGCCCATGAGATTTCTTTATGTACAAGTGCGGCAGTGCCAGTTCGGTTGTCGCGGCTGGGCCCGCCGACGGTCACGGTTGATGGCCTCATTGGCTGGCGGCATCCGCTAGCCGTCCGCCGAGCCGGCTGGCTATCGAGCCCATGCGCTCGATCAGTTCCGGCGGCTCGAGCACGGTGAATGGCAGATCCGTCATCGCGATGTGCCAGGCGATGGCGTCGAGCGAATCCGAGCCGCTGGTGAGCAGGCAACTGCCCGGACCGGTCGGCTCGAGCACGCCGGCCGTCGGCGGGATCCGCCCGGCCACTGCCTCGGCAGGCGCGTGCACCAGGATCCGGGCGTGGTACCGGTACGGTCCGGTGGTGATAGCACGGGCCACGAAGCTGGCCGCGTCCGGTGGATCCTGCGGCGTGAACCGGATGCCGGCCGATCGCGGGTCTTCGATCCGGTCTGCCCTGAAGGTCCGCCACTCGGCCCGGTCCAGGTCCCTGGCGACCAGGTACCAGCGATAGCCGGCCTGCACGAGGCGGTGCGGCTCGGCTCGCCGTGCGGTCAGCGCACCGTCGTGGCTGCGGTAGCTGAACTGAATCACCTCGCGTCTGCGGCAGGCGCGCGCGATGACGACGAGCACCTCGGCGCTCACCGTCGGCCCTGGCCCGGTGAGCGGGACGGTCGCCTGGCTGATCGCGGCGGCCTGCTCCCTGAGGCGCGCGGGCAGCACCTGCTCAAGTTTGGCCAGCGCGCGGACGGATGCTTCGGCGACCCCGGTCACGGAGTGCGTCGCGGCGGACCGGAGGCTGAGCGCCACCGCCACCGCCTCCTCGTCCTCAAGCAGCAGCGGCGGCAGCGTGGCACCGGCCCCGAGCCGGTAGCCGCCGGCCACTCCCGGCGTGGCATGCACGGGATAGCCCAGGTTGCGTAGCTTGGCGATGTCCCGCCGCAGCGTGCGCGGCGTGATCTCAAGCCGCGCGGCCAGGTCCGCGCCAGACCAGTCGGGCTTGGACTGCAGCACCGAGAGCAGGCGCAGCAGCCGGGCCGAGGTTTCCGCCACGAATCAGATTCTGTCAGCAATTGAGGACCGTTACTGTCCTCAATTCGGTCTAGCGTCGCGGCATGGACACGACAAAGACCACCGCAATCGACTGGAACGCCGAGCTTGCCGATCAGCTCGACTGGCACTGGGAGCATCAGCTCCGGCCGAGGCTGGACGGGCTCACCGACGCTGAGTACTTCTGGGAGCCGGTAGCCGGCTGCTGGAGCATCCGCCCCCGTGCCGAGGCAACCTCGCCGCTGGCCATGGGACCGGGGGATCTCGTCATGGACTTCGCCAGGCCCGCGCCCCAACCGGAACCCGTGACCACCATCGCCTGGCGGCTTAGCCACATCACGGTCGGGTGCTTCGCCTGGCGCATCGCCTTGCACTTCGGCGGACCGCCGGTGGACTGGGCCACCTGGGAGTACGCGGGCACCGCAGCGGAGGCGCTGCGGCAACTGGACGACCAGCACGCCGCCTGGATCAAGGCCGTGCGCGGCCTCGGCGCGGAAGGACTTGCCTGGCAGGTCGGACCTGGCGAAGGCGACGACAGCGAGTACGCGCAGTGCCCCATGGCCGGGCTAGTGCTGCACATCAACCGTGAGGTGATCCACCACGGCGCAGAGATCTCGCTCCTCAGGGACCTGTATGCGCGAGAGAAGGACAGCAATGGCCTTTGATTTCCAGGTCGCGGTCGACTGCGCGGGTCCACATGAGCTCGCTGACTGGTGGGCCGAGACGCTGGGCTGGATCGTCGAGATGCCTGACCCGGACTTCATCCGCCGGATGATCGACGAGGGCTACGCCACCGCGGAAGAGACCACTACCTCCAACGGGCAGCTGGCCTGGAAGACCGGCGCCGCGATCCGGCATCCGGACGGGCCGGCCAGCGGCGAGCGCAGGCGCATCATCTTCCAGCAGGTGCCCGAGCCCAAGACCGGCAAGAACCGCTGGCACCTGGACGTCTTCGTGGGCGCCGACAACATTCGTGAGCAGGCTGACCGGCTGATCGCGCGCGGTGCCAGCTTCGTGCACGAGGGCCAGCAGGGCCCGCATCGGTGGATCACCCTGGCCGATCCGGAGGGGAACGAGTTCTGCGTGTCCTGAGCATCGGCCTGGCTTAGGGAGAGTTCTTCCCGCCTGGCTTTTTCAGCGCTATCAGCTGAAAAAGCCAGGCGGGAGATGGAGCGGACAGTAGCCGGTGCTGCCGCGGGCTATCAGCGGTGCTCGGCCGCAAGCGCGCGCAGCAGCGCCCTGGTCCTCGGCCCGTCGTCGCCGCGCGCGTACTCCCCGGCCACGAAATCGGTGACTCCGGCGTCGGCCAGCGCGCTGATCTGCCCGGCCACCGACTCCTCAGTGCCGACGATCGCGACATCGCCCGGCCCTGCCGCGCCTTCCCGGTCCAGCATCGCCCGGTAAGACGGCAGCTGGCCGTAGATGGCGAACGCCTTGCCCGCGCTGACGCGCGCCCCCGCCGGGTCGTCGGTGACGCACACCGGCAGGATGCAGACCACCCGCGGGCTGCGCCGCCCGGCGTCGGCTGCCGCCTTGGTGATCGACGGGACGATGTAGTCGCGCACCGTGGCCGGCCCGGTCATCCACAGCACCGTGCCGTCGGCGACACTGCCGGCCAGCTGCAGCATCCGCGGCGCCAGCGCGGCCAGGAGCAACGGCACCTTCCTGCCGGAACGGGGTACTGACAGCCCGATGTGTGCCCGCACCGTCTCGCCGTCGAAGGCGATGTTGTCGCCTGCCAGCAACGGCTGCAGCACCGCGAGGTACTCGCGCATGTGCCGGGCTGGCCGCTCGAAGCTATAGCCGTACATGTCCTGGATGACGATCTGGTGGGACAGCCCGATCCCGAGCGTGAGCCTGCCGCCGACGGCGAGATCAGCGGTGAGCGCTTGCTGGGCGAGCACAGCGGGGTGCCGCGGATAGGTCGGGATGACGGCAGTGCCGAGTTCGATCCCCGGCACGGCGCTGCCCGCCACGGCGAGCGAGATCAGCGCCTCCAGGCCGAAGATGTTCGACATCCAGGCCGACGCGAAACCGTCATCGGCAGCGGCGCGCACCTGGTCGGTGAGCCTTATCAGGGCGTCCGGGCCGCTGGGTTCCGCTACCGAGATACCGATCCGCATTGCAGGCTCCATCCGGCGGGTAGGGCCCGTTTCGGGCGTGATGGCTCTTTATCGTGACCGGCTGCACCTGATCTTGCCGGCCCGTCGCAGCCAGCGCAAGCCTGAACACGGTAGGTTGGTTCTTTCGGCGGCCGCTCGTGCGGGGACAATAGGGACATGGAATCAGCTTCCCGTCGTCGTGACACCGCAGACCGCGCCGCAGCGGAAGAGCGCGAGCGGGCGGCGGCCAGGGAACGGGCCAGGAAACACCAGCAGGCGGCAGCCCGAGCCCGGTCAAAGGTGGCAGCGCGCGAACGGCAGGCGGTCGAGCGGGCCAGCATCGCACTTCGGCAGAGCATGCTCGATCATGGCGCCGGGCTGCCGGAGAATCGTTACCTGGACCGGGAGGAGAGCTGGCTGCAGTTCAGCCAGCGCGTCCTTGACCTCACCGAGGACCCCAATGTCCCGCTGCTGGAGCGAGTCAGGTTCGCCGCGATCTTCGCCAGCGGACTCGATGAGTTCTTCGGCGTCCGGATCGCCGGGCGGATCAGGCGGATGGCGACCGGGTTGCCCGTCGAGACGGCTTCCGGGCAGTCGCCGGCCCAGATTCTGGGGAAGGCGCTCGAGATCGCCCGCGAGCTGTCGGTCCGTCACGCGCGCGGCTTCAGCGAGGGGCTGCAGCCGCAGCTGGCTCGCGAGGGCATCGAGATCCTGCGCTGGAAGGAATTGGTCCCAGAGGAGCAGGCGCGGCTCGAACGGCTGTTCAAGGAGCGGATCTACCCGGTGCTCACGCCGCTGGCAGTCGACCCGGCGCACCCGTTCCCGTTCATCTCCGGGCTGTCGCTCAGCCTCGCGCTGATGATCGCGGATCCGAGAACCGGGGCCACCATGTTCGCCAGGGTGAAGGTGCCGCCGCTGCTGCCGCGCTTCCTGACCGCCGCGCCGAACAGGTTCGTGCCCCTGGAGGACGTCATCGCGGCGCACCTGGGCGAGCTGTTCGTCGGCATGGAGATCCTCGAGCACCATGCGTTCCGGGTGACCAGGATCACCGACCTGGAGATCGACGAGGATGTCACCGAGGACCTGCTCAAATCGCTGGAGCGCGAGCTGATGCGGCGCAGGTTCGAGCCTGCCGTCCGGCTGGAGGTGGAGGAGTCGATCTCCGAGGAGGTGCTCGACAGGCTGGTGACCGAGCTGGACATGGATGACCGCGCGGTGTACCGCCTGCCGGGGCCGCTCGACCTGTCCGGCCTGACGGCGATCGCCGACCTGGACTTCCGCAACCTTAAGTACCCCACCTTCGTGCCCGCCGAGACCGCCCTGGTCAGCGACAGCAGCGTGTTCAGCCAGCTGACCGAGCGCGACGTGCTCGTGCACCACCCGTACGACTCGTTCACCGGCAGCGTGCAGCGCTTCCTGGTGTCCGCGGCGGCCGATCCTCGGGTGCAGGCAATCAAGCAGACGCTGTACCGGACCAGTGGCGATTCCGAGATCGTCGACGCCCTGATCGACGCGGCCGAGGCCGGCAAGCAGGTAGTAGTCGTGGTCGAGATCAAGGCGCGCGGCGATGAGCGAGCCAACATCGGCTGGGTGCGCAAGCTCGAGCAGGCAGGCTGTCATGTCGTCTACGGCATGCTCGGGCTGAAGACGCACTGCAAGCTGGCGCTGGTCGTGCGAGAGGAACCAGACGGTTCCATCCGCCGGTTCTGTCACCTCGGCACTGGCAACTACCATCCCAAGACCGCGCGGTTGTACGAGGACTTCGGCCTGCTGACGGCTGACCGGGCCGTCGGTGAGGACGTCACCGACTTGTTCAATCACCTGACCGGCTACAGCCGGAAGACCGACTACAGCCGGCTGCTCGTTGCCCCGGCCGGCATCAGGACTGGCCTGATCGAGCGGATCGACGAGCAGGCCAGGCTGCAGCGCGCCGGGCAGCCTGCCAGGATCCAGATGAAGTGCAACGCGATCATCGACGAGGCCATCATCGACGCGCTCTACCGGGCCTCGATGGCCGGCGTGCCGGTCGACTTGTGGATTCGCGGGATCTGCGGGATCAAGCCGGGCGTGCCCGGCCTGTCGGAGACGATCCGGGTGCGCAGCGTGGTCGGCCGGTTCTTGGAGCATTCGCGGATTTACACTTTCGGGACCGGTGCGCAGGAATCGCCAGGCGAGGTATGGATGGGCAGCGCCGACTTGATGCACCGCAACCTCGACCGGAGGGTGGAGTCGCTGGTCCGGGTGACCGATCCCGGCCAGCGGGCCGAACTCCGGCAGCTCATCGATCTCGCCATGAGTCCGCGGATCGCCTCCTGGTGGCTGTCGCCCGACGGAACCTGGACCCGGCACCATCTCGATGAGTCGGGCGCGCCGCTGACCGACATCCAGGAGCTGATGATCAGGACCCGGCGCGTCCGGGGCGCCGATGCCTGATCAGCCGGCGGACGGCCAGCCGGCGGACGGCCAGCCGCGGGGCGGCGCTGAAGTGCTGGCGGCTAGGGCGGTGCTGGCGGCCGGGGCGGTGCTGTGGCGCCCCGCCGGGGCCGGCGGCCAGATAGCGCTGGTGCACCGGCCGAAGTACGACGACTGGAGCTTTCCGAAGGGCAAGCTCGATCCCGGCGAGCATGTCCTGCTGGCCGCGGTGCGCGAGGTGGCCGAGGAGACCGGTCTTCGCGTGACCCTCGGGCGCCGGCTGCCGCCGGTGCGGTATGCGGCTTGCGGCGTGCGCAAGCGAGTCGATTACTGGGCGGCGACGGTGACGGACGTGGCCGCCCAGTCCGTGCCCTTCGCGGCGAGTCGCGAGATCGACGCGATGGCGTGGCTCGCGGCGAGCCGCGCCGCCGCCCGGCTCAGCTACGAGCGCGATGCGCAGTTGCTCGCGGCCTTCCGGGCCGGGCCGGCGCGCACGGTCCCGCTCATCCTGCTCCGGCATGCCTCCGCCGGGCGGAAGGCAGAGTGGGGCAAGGACGACCGCTCTAGGCCCCTCGATGTCCGCGGCCGGAAGGACGCCGCTACGCTGGCCGAACTGCTGAGCTGCTTCGGCGGCAAGGCGGCGAAGGTGGTCAGCTCGCCGGCTGAGCGCTGCCTGGCTACTGTGCGGCCGTATGCGGCTCGGGCGGGTGCCGAGATTGCGACCGAGCCCGCGCTGGAGGTCCGGAAGGGCAGCGCGGCCGATGCCGCTGAGGCCGGCGATCGCGAAGCGGCAAAGACCGTGGCGGAACTCACTGCAGCCAACCGCCCGGTCGTCATCTGCGCCCATCGCGAGAACCTGCCGTTGCTGCTCGAGGCGGCCTGTGCCGAGCTCGGCGCCGAGCACAAGCCCGTCAAGCCGCTGCGCAAGGGCGAATTCCTGGTGCTCCACCGTGCCAACGGAAAGCTGGCTGCGCTCGAGCGATACGGCACCGGCCAGCGCAAACACTGACCGGTCAGGCCGGGCTCGAAGAGGTGGTGCGGCGGCGCATGATCGTGGCGGCGAAGATTGCCAGGCCGATCGCGACTGCGCCGGCGCCGATGCCGAGCGCGGCCGGGTAGCCCCACTTGCTGGCGGCGAAACCGCCGACTGCCGAGCCGGCCAGTCCGGCTATCCCGCTGGACGCATTGAGCGCACCCTGAGCGTCGCCTTCACTGCCCGGTGCTAGCTGCCCGGTCAGCTCAGGCGATGCGACGCTCAGATACGACCAGGCGAACATGACGCCGGCGAACGCCCCGAGCGGCAGCACGGCAGGCACCTGCCTGGCTGCCGCCAGCACCGCGAGCACCGCGAGAAACACGACCCGCGCGCCGAGCGCCGCCGCCATCGTCACCGCCGCGCCGTGCCGCTGGCTGACCCGCCCCGCGACGACGAACAGCGGCAGGCTGGCGAACACGATGACGGCGAAGGCGAGCGCTGAGGTATGCGGCGCTATCCGGAAGGCGTCGCGGAACAGCACCGGATACAGCGCGAATACGATTGCCGCGCCCGCATAGGCGGCTGCCCACGCCGCCAGCAGCCAGCCGAAGTCGCCCCGGATGCTCGCTCGCAGTCCGCCGATCCAGCGGCGCTGGCGCAGGTGGTGGACGCGGGACGGGCTGGCTGGTCCCCACTCGCCGACGTGACCGGCGGATGGCAGCCGGTGCTCGGCAGCGGTTGCGGCCGGGACAGGCGCGGCGACTGTGCTGGCCGCCGGCGCGGCCCTTCGGTAGGGCGGAATCAGCAGCGCCAGCGGTATCGCGGCGGCCGGGACAATGGCCGCCGTCACCAGTGCCGGGCGGGCATTCAGGCCCGATAGCCAGGCCGCCAGCACCAGCATCGCGCCCTGGCCGACGCTCAGCGCCGTCTCCAGCCAGCTCAGCCGCTGGTTCCACTCCGCCTTGGGCCGTCGCTCGACGATGAGCAGGTTGGCGATGGTGACAGCGCCGGCGAACCCGGCGCCGTTGACCAGGGCCAGCAGGAGCTGCTGCCAAGGGTTGGCCAGTGCGAACAACCAGAGCGACAGCGCGCTCGCCGCGGCGCAGACGATCGTCAGCAGCCGGTAGTTGTGGTAACGGTCGGCGAGGCTGCCGGCCAGCGGCGCTGCAAAGGCGCCGAGGTTGAATGCGCCCATGACCAGACCCACATGGCCGACGCCGTACCGGCTCGCGACGATCGGCAGCAGGATGGGCACCAGGCCTACGGCGGAGCCGTTGACCAGCGCGAACGGGGCAAACCACGGCTCAAGCAAGTGTGCTGCCCGCGACGGCAGCGCGCGCTGCGCCACTGGATCCTCCCGGCTAGCTATCCGCGCGGTCCGCCTGCGGGCCCATCGGCTGCCAGTCCAGCGTGGGCGGGAGCGAGCCCTCGAGGATGAGCAGCCAGCGTTTCACCTCAGTGCCCGCACCGCCGCTATAGCCGCCGAGGCCATCACTGGCGACGACACGATGGCAGGCGATGATGACCGGGATCGGATTGGAGCCCATGATCTGGCCGACTGCTCGTGCCGGGAGAGTGGCCTCGCCCGCCGTCAGCCCAGCGGCAGCGGCCAGCGCACCGTAGGTGATGGTCTGCCCGTAACGGACCGAGCGGTCCAGTATCTGCAGCACCTCCCGCTGTGGCCCGGCCGTGCCGGACCAGTCAACGGGCAGGTCAAAGGCAGTGCGCTGGCCCCGGAAGTACTCGGTCAGCTGCTGCCGGGCCGCCGTCGCGAGCTTGCGGCCAGCCGCGTCGTCGGACAGTGTGCTATCGGGCAGTGTGCTATCGGGCAGTGTGCTAGCCGGCATGCCGTAGCGGACTTGCGCGACCCCGTCAGCGCTGCACCCGACTGCGACCGGTCCGACGGGGGTGGCGAGCCACGCCCAGGAAAGCGCTGTCATCACAGCATTCTGCCGATGCCGTTCCGGCGCGCGCCAGCGGCACCGCCGGAAGCCGTGGCCGGAAGAGTGACGACGGCCAGCGGAACCGGTGTCCGTCCGCGGCCGGCCATGCCAGACTGCCCGGTTGCGGGCGGTGACAAGGAACGCCGCGACCTAGCGCGGTCCGGCGCAACAGGAACTGTTGCCCGCCTGGTCACGATCCCTTGCTGCCGTCGAGGCGCTCGCGCAGCAGGTCGGCATGACCTGCGTGGCGGGCATATTCCTCGATCATGTGCACGTAGACCCAGCGCAGGCTGATCTGCCGGCCGGCGCGGGTATGCAGGAATGTCTCGTCAAGATCGTGACCGGCTGTGGCGGCCCGGCAAAGCTCAACCTCGCTGACGAGGGCCGCATAATCCGCCTTGGCGGTGGCCGGTGTCGCGTCGTCGAAATCGGGGTCCTGACCGTCGCGATCGTAGCGGCGCGGGACTTCCTCGCCGCCGAACCTGATCCGGAACCAGCTCCGCTCGACGTCCGTCATGTGCCGGATTAGGCCTAGCAGCGACAGGTTCGATGGCGGGACAGCCCGCTGGGCAAGCTGCTCGGCGGTAAGCCCCGCGCACTTGTGCAGCAAGGTGGCGCGGTACCAGTCAAGAAACTCTTCGAGTGTGGTCCGCTCGTCGGCGGTGAAATGCTCGTTGACGCGATTGATGTCCGGTGCTGTCCACGCCATGAGGCCATCATGCCAGGGGTGTTCCGGTTCGCTGGAGCCACCGGCCGTCACCAGGACGGGCGGTGATCTCGCCGTCGGCGAGCACCACCTCGCCGCGCCGCAGCACGAGCCGCGGCCAGCCCTGCACCGTCCAGCCGTCGTACACCGAATAGCCCGCCAGGGACTGCATCCGCGCGCCGTCAACCGTGCGCTTGTGCCTGGGGTCCCACAGCGCGATGTCCGCGTCGGCGCCGGCCGCGATGATGCCCTTGCGCGGGTACAGCCCGAAGATCCGCGCCGCGTTCGCCGAGGTCAGCTCCACGAACCGGGCCAGTGAGATCCGCCCGGCCGCCACGCCCTCGGAGTACAGCATGGGCATCAGAGTCTCCAGGTCAGCGACCCCCTGCCGGGCAGTCATCACGTCCAGCGCCGGATCGAGCTTGTCCGCCAGCGTCCACGGCGCGTGGTCGCTGCAGACTGTGTCGACGTCGCCCGCGGCCAGCCCCGCCCACAGCGCCTCGCGGTCGGACGCCTCCCGCAGCGGGGGAGCACCGGTGTACTCGCCCCGTCCGGCTCGGCGAACCGGTCCTTCGTGAGGTGCAGGTACAGCGGCCGGGTCTCGACGTAGACCGGCAGCCCGGCGGCCCTGGCGCGGCGGCAGCGGTCCAGCGCGGCGGCGGACGACAGGTGCACGATGTAGACGGCAGCGCCGGTACGGCGGGCGATGCCGATGGCCGTTTCCACTGCGGCCGCCTCGGCGGCGACAGGGCGGGCATCGGCGAAGTTCGCGATCGCGCCGCGGCCACTGGCGATGAGTTCGTGGCCGGCAGCCTCGAGCATCGCGCCGTCCTCGCAGTGCAGCAGCAGCACCGCCCCGGCGGCCTTCGCGGCGGTGGCCGCCGAGAGCAGGGCCGGCCCGTCGGCCGAAAGGCCCGGATCGGACAGGAAGATCTTGATGCTCGCGTGCCCGGCTTCGGCGAGGCCGGCGATCGCGCCGTCCGGCAGCGCGGCCGGCTCGTACACGACCGGATGCAGGAACCAGTCGACCGCCGCCTCCGCCGCGGCGCCTGCCATCTCCCGGCTGATCGCGGCACGGGGGCTTTCCGCCGTGCCGTCGGGCTGCGGCGCCGGGAAGGTCATGTTGCCGATCGTCGTGATGCCGCCGGCGATCGCGGCCCGCGACCCGGACCAGAAGTCATCGACCCAGACCTTCGACTCGAACCGGCTGGCCAGGCCCCGGTGCACGAGGTGCGTGTGCGCGTCGATCCCGGCGGGAATCGCGAGCAGCCCGCCGGCGGCGATCTCCTCCGCCCCGGTCATGGTGCCGCCGATCTGCGCGATCCGGCCGCCGTCGATTCCGATGTCCGTGATTTCGCGGTGCCTGGGCGTGACAACATCCGGCCCGCGGATGACAAGATCAAAAGCCACGGAAGCATTGTGCCCTTACCGGGTCGGCGGCGCGACCGTCAGCGGTGGCAGGCGCTGGTGGACTAGACGGCGAGCTCGCGGGTCAGCAACTGCGCGCTGGTTCTGCTATCCGCGGCCTGAAGTACACGCCCTATACACGTCAGGTGTATAATACGTGTATGAGCAAGGTGCGCACGAACATCGAGATCGAAGACACCTACGTCGAGGCGATCATGGACCGCTACGGAGTCCGGACCAAAACCCAGGCCGTCGACCTGGCGCTGCGTCACCTGGCCGGCCAGCCCATGACCCGCGAGGAAGCCCTGGCCATGCGCGGCGCGCACGCCATCTCCGAGCCGCCAGCCGACACCGGACCGCTGGATGCGCCGTGATCCTGGCTGACACCTCCGCGTGGGTGGAGTTCGACCGGTCCACCGGCAGCCCGGCCGACGAGCGCCTGACGGAGTTGATCGCTGCTGACGGCCCGGTCGCGGTCACCGAGCCGATCATGATGGAGGTCCTGGCAGGCGCACGCAGCGACAAGCGCGAGGACGACCTGCGGCGCCTGCTGCTGCGATTCAGCCTGCTGCACTTTGACGCGGCGGCCGACTTCGACGGCGCCATGCGGATCTACCGTCGGTGCCGCAAAGCCGGCGTCACCCCGCGCGGCCTGATCGACTGCATGATCGCCGCCGTTGCATGGCGCCGCGGAGCGACTGTGCTGGCCCACGACGCCGACCTCGACCGCGTGGCCAGGGTGGTCGGAGTAGAGCTGGACCGCGCCTCTCTTCGCGCCTAGCCACGACAACTACCTGCATGGCCACGGCTTGCACAGTGCGGCAGCCGCGCATCGGGCCGTCGGCGGCCGGTGTCGCGGACAGAGCCGGGAGGTCGTTGTCGGCGAGGTCGGGCTGTCAGGTTGGCAGCGAGGCTGGTGGGGCTGTCACTCGCCGTCCTGCTGCTGGAGTCCCTGGACTCGTTTCAGCAGATTCCTGGCGGCCTTGCTGGCTTCCACCGCCGCCTGCCGCCCGACAGCCGTGGCAATGGCCAGCGGGAGGTTGGGCGGCGTCGGCCGGCCGTTACGAGATGTGCCGGACGGACTGGATTCCTCGGAGACAGTAAGGCCGGGCGGCAAGTCAGCCCGGAACTCGCCGTCGCTGGCTTTGATATCGCGGAGCTCGTACTGGCGCACGGGCTGGCCGCCGATGTAAAAGGTCAGGCGCTGGACGATCCCGAACTCGGCGTCGATGACCGCGACGGCGGCGGGAAACATCATCGACAGCCAGCCCCGCCCGCCGCGCACGACGCTGAGCCGGTACCCGGGCCGGCCGCCGGTGGTCACCGGCTCGCCCCCCGACAACCGGCACTGCAGCAGCCATGACGGATCGGCCAGATCCGCGAAATCTCTGGGTGGCGGTCCGGCGGGGCCGACAGCGGCCGAGCCGTCGCGGACCCGCCAGCGCCGCTGCCCGTCGCAGGCGATCGTCTTCGGGGCGCGGCGCGGCATGTACGCATGGTCGATCTGGTACTGGCCCGGCCCGCCGAACCGGACCGAACTGACCAGCTCAGCCGCCGGCTGTGCGCTGATCGCGTCGGCGAACAGGCCGAGCCCGCCGAACCCTGCCCGGCGGGTTCCTTCGGGGATATTCGAAGCCATCGCGCCCGCGTCGAGCCACTGATGCACCACCGCCGTGAAGTGGCCGGCGCCGCCTCGGTGCAGCCTGCTCAGCAACTCGTCGGTGACCGGCGGACCGGCGGGCACGCCGTCGGTGGTTATCTCTGGTGCAGGATCGCCCGGCGGCATCGCCGACTGGCCGTCCTCGCCACCTCCGGCCGCAGGCGGCTGGCGACCGGACTGCGAGTGCCGGATCCAGGCGCCAAGGCCACCCGCCGCCACTCCTGCGACCATCCTGGCGGCCCGGCCCGCAGGGCCACCACCACCGAAAGCCTCGCTCAGGCTCTCCCCGAGTCGGCTTCCCGCTGGCGGTGCGAAGTTGGCCGGGTCGGCCACCACGCCCACCTCCAGGCTGACCAACTCGGTCACCTCTGGTTCGGGCTCGTCGGCGTCTCGCACCAGGCGCAGCACGATTCCCAGCTCAGCATCTACCACTGCCTCAACGCGGCCCGACAGCCCACCATCCGCCGCCCGGCCGGTGCCTGGCCGCCGGGTAACCAGCACGTCCCACGCGTCCCGGCCGCACGCTTGCACCCGGCCCCGCACTTGCAGTCGCGAGCCCGTCAGCAGCCAGGCCGGGCACAGCAAGTCCGGCAGCGGAGCTTCCGGGCCGCTCACCCAGTGCACCTCTCCGGCTACACCGTCCTCGTCGTCGCCGGGGATCTCCCACGGTCGGCTCCCGTCGCAGCCGTCACGTGATCGGGCGACTCATAGCGGTACCGTCGCCCTGGGGCCAGCAGCACTCTCGAGCCGTCGGCCGTCATCGCGGCCAGGCTCAGCCGTGTCCAGTCCGCGCGGTAGACCAAACCGATCACAGCCGACTCGCCTGACTCGCCCGCCGCCATCACACCCTAGCTCGACCGGCAGATATGCAACATCATCACAATACGGGCATGCCCTGCCACCCAGTGCAGAACCCCCAGATCCTCCCGCTGCCCAGCGGCCGGCGTGATGCGGGAGGTCGAGGTGGCTCGCCGGGGCTGTGCAAGATGCTCGCCGGGGCGGTGCAAGATAACTGAGCCGCCGTTCATGAGCCACGCAAGGGAGTCGCCTCGGTGGCGTCTGCCCCGATGCGGACTGTCGGCGCGTTGCGTCCGCAGCTTCAGTGAGGCGATCGCGATCAAGAACCCACGCCGTGATGTTGCGCGTAGGCAGCCGAGAACGAGCACGATCGTCGATACGGTCCAGCGATACCGCTCCGCGTAGGCCGCCGATCCATCTACTGCCATCCGCTAATCACCTGTTGGTCGGACATACCACAGCAACTACCGAGCGCCGGCGTCCAGATCTGCGTCTTCCCTGCTCGGTCTACTCGGTCTGCTCGGTCTGCCAGTACGCCGCTACGACGCTCGGCGATGCGGGAAGCGGTGGACCTCCTGCGGCCAGCCGACTGCGACCGCAATCCGGCCGGCCCAGTACCGCGCCTCGGCGTCGCCGGGCACATCGACGACCGCGAAGCCGCCGAGGTGCTCCTTGGTCTCGGTGAACGGCCCGTCGGTAAAGACGGGCGAACCGCTGCTCGGGTCGACGCTGCACACGACGGTCGAGGCGTCCAGACCGCCGTCACTGAAGACGAAGACACCGGCGTCCGTCATCTCCTCGATCAGGGCCCTGGCGGACGCGCCCCTCTCCCGCAGTTCATCCGGCGTGAGGTCGGGCACCCACTCGTCGTTGAAGGCGATCAGGTACTGCGCCATGTCAAGCTCCTCAATGCTCACCGGCAGCCCGGACGGCTGCCATCCATCTTCTCCACGAAGGCACTCGCGTCGATCGACACCTCGGTCAAGACTTTTTCCAAGCCTTCCGCATGTCCGCCGGGCCCGGGTCAGCCGCACTGCCGCATGTGAATGTGCCCGTCGGTGAACCAGTGCGGTGGATTCGCCGGGCTGAACTCCCGGAACGGGTACCCGGCCTTCTCCGCTACGCGGCAAGACGCCGGGTTGTCGACGTCATGTACGAGCATGATCTGCCGCAGGCTTGCCCCGCCGAACGTATCGAAGCCCCAGTCGGTCACCGCCCTGACCGCCGCGGGCGCTACGCCGCGGCCCCGCGCTGCCACCGCGGTCCAGTAGCCGATCTCAGCGGTCTCGCGCTCGCCGATCCGGCCGGTCTCCTCGCGATTCTTCAGCCCGACATTCCCCGCCAGGACCCAGCAGCCCACGTCGTCCGCCGCAAGGACGGCGAAGCAGAGCCGGTCACCGTCCCGCCAGCCGCGATCCTGGCTCGCGAGAAACCGGGCCGCGACGCGCTCGTCCGTCGGCCCGGATCGCTCCGCTCCGCCGCGCTGCGCGGTCCTGAACGAGCGTTCGTCCGGTCGTGGCCACATGCCACCAAGGCGGTAATCGCGGCACATCTCGGCGGCCAGCGCGGGGATGTCCGTCGCTCGCCAGGGCCGTAGGATCAGCGCTGGCTGGCGGCTCACCGCCGGCACGCACAGCTCAGGGAAACTAAGCCCGTCGGCCATACCGGGAATAGTGCTGGACCGCCGGCATTGCGCTCAACTGGTTTTCAATGCCCGCATCGAGCGGCGATAACGACCGCCCAGTTCTCGCGGCTGACGGTACCGGCGTGGCCGATCTGCGCTCCGCGACTGGGCAGCTTCGGATTCTGATCCGCCCGCAGAAATGTCGGAGGCCGGCGATAGAACGTCTGGGTAAGCCCACCACAGCTGCCGGCCAGGGGGGTCGGCGCGCTTCTGGAACGACCCGGGGAGTAGCGATGACTGACAGTATTGCCGACACGGTCGAAGCTGAGCTCGTGGCCCTGTCAGACGTGTTAACCGAGCCGGCCGAGCGGGAGTGCCTGCGCTGTTTCCTGCTCCGGATGCTGAACGAGTTCGGCTGCGATGGCACGCACCGGTGGTCGATCAGGTGGCGCGACCTGCGGGCGCCCAAGGCATCCCGGCTGACCCGCAGGCTGTCCGAGCTAGGCGGCTGCTGCGACTGCGAGGTGCTGCTGAACGTGTTCCCGTACTACCCGGAGGGGAACGGAATGCTGCCATGTGCCGGGCAGCCGCAGCCGGGATCGGCGGCTCCCTGCGACTTGCGCGCCCTGCGGCGGACGGCGTGAGCGGTCACTCCGAGTCCTTTTCGAGGATGCGCAGCAGCGCGCGGGCGATCGGGACCGCCGTGAGCTCGACCTGCCAGGGCCGTGCGCCGTAGCCGGCCAGGTCAGCGCCGACCGATGCCGGGCTGAGCTGCTCCGGCGGCTGCCAGGCCAGCCGCCGCACCGCATCGGGCGGCAGCAGGTTCTCGGCAGGCAGATTATGAGAGTCGGCAAGCGCGGCGACGACCGCCCTGACGGCAGTCAGGCGCTTCGCGGCCTCCGGGTCCCGCTCCTGCCAGCGGTGCGCGGGCGGCGGTCCGTCGCCCGCCGGAGCCGAAGCTGCCGGCAGCGCGCGGTCGGGCTGGGCCCTGGCATGCGCGATGGCGCGCAGCCAGTCGGCTTGATGACGGCGTGCGTTGCGCCCCGAGAAGCCAGCGATCGCGCGGAGCTCGTCCGGTGCGCTGGGCATGGTTCTGGCTGCCTCGACTATGGCCGCGTCGGGCAGGACCTTGGTCGGGGACAGGTCCCGGCGGCGCGCGATCCTGTCCCGCTCCAGCCACAGCTCCCTGACGACCGCGAGCGCTCGCCGGGTGCGGACGCGGTGGATACCTGACGTGCGCCGCCAGGGGTCCGCGCGGGGCGGCGGCGGCTCGGCGGCCAGTTCGGCGGCGAACTCCTGCCGTGCCCATTCGATCTTGCCCTGCTCGGTCAGCTGGCTGGCCAGCACGTCCCGCAGCTCGATCAGTACCTCGACGTCGAGCGCCGCGTAGCGCAGCCACTCGGGCGGCAGTGGCCTGGTCGACCAGTCGGCAGCCGAGTGCGTCTTCTCCAGACCGAGACCGAGCATGGACTCGACCATCGTGCCAAGGCCCACCCGTGGGCAGCCCAGCAGGCGGCCGGCGGTCTCGGTATCGAACAGCGTGCGCGGCCGGTAACCGAGCTCGGCGAGGCACGGCAGGTCCTGCGATGCCGCATGCAGCACCGCCTCGGTGTCCGCCAGTGCGGCGTCGATCGCGGACAGGTCCGGGCAGGCGACCGGATCGATGAGGAATGTCCCGGCCCCAGCCCGGCGGAACTGGACCAGGAACGCGCGGTGGCCGTACCTGAAGCCGGAAGCCCGCTCGGCGTCGACCGCGACCGGGCCGGTGCCGCCGGCCAGTGAGCTGATCGCGGCCTCGAGCGCCGCCGGGCTGGCAACCAGCGGCGGCAGACCTTCTCGCGGTTCGAGCAGTGGCGCTACCAGTCGCTGCGGTGCCTGTGCGGCCGGGGACTCTGTGGCCGGGGACTCTGTGGCGATTGCCGCAGTATTGCCGAGGTTGCCAGGTGAGTCACCCCGGTGCTGCCCGTTCCCCGCGCTTGGCGGTTCTTCCCGATCGGGCTTGCGGCCGGCCTGCTCGCCGGCGGCGCCGCCGGTCACTGGCGTGGCCTGCGGCGCTGCGGCCGCAGCGGGGCGACTCCAGGGGCCAGCGGCGGGAGGCCGGAGGCAGTGCACAACAGGTCGCACCAGGCGGCGGCGTGGCCGTCGAGCTCAGCGGACCCGCTGTCGGCGAGCACCGGGGACCACGACGCGCGCAGCTCGAATCCGGTTGCGGTCGCCTCGTCCTGCTTGCCGCCGAAGCCCTGAGTCACGACGATCGTCACAGTGCCGCTGATCTTCCTGTAGCCGGAGCAATGGACGTCAAGAGCCTCCGTGAGCCAGGTCCAGCCGACCGCATTGATGAGCGGGTCGGCGGCCATCTCCGGCTCAAGCTCAGCCCTGACGTAGCCGATTATCCGGTATCTTCCATCCCAGCCGGGCTGCCCGTCGGGGTCAAACAGCAGCACGAACTTGCCCGCGCCGATCTCCGCATCGCCGTCGGCGTCGGCGGCTACCGTCGCGGCGACCGCATGCGCGAACGGCGCCAGCCGCCGGGGCGGCGGCTCGGGGTCGAAGGCCAGTTCGGGCCGCAGCGCCCGCTGCGCGGCTAGCCCGGATTCCAGCTGCTCGGCTGCCTGCCGGAACTCTTCTTCGCCGGGGCGATGCGTCACGGGCTGCCCAGCGGGCCTCAGGACCTGAGCGCGCGGCACGGGGCAGGGACTGTCATGCCACTCGGCCGCGGACGGCTGCCGCCCCGGCCGGGACATCGCCGATCAGCAGGGCAGCCCCGCACCGCTGGCAATACCATTCGGGGCAGTTAAGGTCGGCCGTGTCGGGGCACCGGTCGGCGCTGCCATGATGCTGCCCGAGAGTGTGGGCGCTGCCGCAGTCGGGACAGCGCCGGATGATGACCGTCATCGGGTCCCTCCTTCGCTCTCGGCTCACTAGCGATGCTGACACGGCATCGACCGCTAGCTGCGGACGTGAGACGGCGTGTCTGTCCTGTCTTTTGCCCGCTGCGCGCCCGCTGCCGCGCCCGCTGCCGCGCCCGCGCTGGCCGACGAGCGCACCGCAGATCTGGCGCGGGCGGCGGATATGCGATCATCCTGCTGTGACACTGCCAGCGCAGACATCGCCGTTCATGCTCGCATGCCGTCGGCAGCCCGTCCCCTATACGCCTGTCTGGTACATGCGCCAGGCAGGGCGGTCACTGCCGGAGTACCGCGCCCTGCGCGCCGGAACGGCCATGCTCGCCGCGCTCTCAACCCCCGACCTGATTACCGAGATCACGCTGCAGCCAGTCCGCCGCTATGGCGTGGATGCGGCGATCTTCTTCAGCGACATCGTGGTTCCGCTGCGCGCCATCGGCGTCGGGATCGACATCAAGCCGGGCGTGGGGCCGGTAGTCGACCACCCGATCAGGTCGGCGGCCGACCTGGCGGCGCTGCGGCCGCTGACTCCCGGCGATGTGCCATATATCACCGAGGCAATCACTAACCTGGTTGGCGAACTCGGCAGCACGCCCCTGATCGGTTTCGCGGGCGGCCCGTTCACCCTGGCCAGCTACCTGGTGGACGGCGGGCCGTCGAAGAACTTCGAGATCACCAAGGCGCTGATGTACGGTCAGCCCGAGATGTGGGCGAACCTGATGAGCAGGCTAGCTGACATCACCATCGGCTTCCTGCAAGTACAGGTGGCTGCCGGAGCCAGTGCCGTTCAGCTGTTCGACTCCTGGGCCGGCGCCCTGCCTGCCGACGACTACCGTAGCTGCGTGCTGCCCTACAGCCAGCGCATCTTCGGCGCGCTGGCCGCCAGCGGTGTGCCCCGGATCCACTTCGGGGTGAACACCGGCGAGCTGCTCGGCCTGATGGGCGAAGCCGGCGCTGACGTAGTGGGAGTCGACTGGCGGGTGCCGCTGGACGAGGCCGTCAGCCGGGTCGAGCCCGGCAAGGCGCTGCAGGGCAATCTTGACCCGGCCATCCTGATGGCGCCGTGGGAGGTGGTCGAGCAGCGAGCCCTGCAGGTGCTCGAGCGCGGCCGGACCGCCGAGGGCCACATCTTCAACCTCGGGCACGGTGTGCTGCCGCAGACCGACCCGGACATGCTGGCCAGGCTCACCGAACTGGTCCAGTCCGCGTCGCAGCGCCCGGCTGCCGCGGAGGCACGGTGACCGAAGCGGGCTCTGACCGGCCGACCGTGGCGGTCATCGGCGGGGGAGTCGCGGGCCTGTCGGCGGCGTTCCTGCTCAGGAATGCCGGGCTGGACGTGACCGTCCTGGAAGGCGCGCCGCGGCTCGGCGGCAAGCTCGCGGTGTCCGAAGTGGGCGGCGTACCGGTGGACTGCGGAGCCGAGGCGCTGCTCGCGCGCCGCCCGGAAGGCACCGGCCTGATCGGCGAACTCGGCTTGTCCGGCCAGCTACAGGTGCCCGGCACGACGGCTGCGGGCATCTGGACTCGCGGCAGCATCCGGTCGTTGCCCCGGCGCCAGTTCATGGGCGTTCCGGCCGACATCGGCGAGCTGGCCGCAACCGGGATCCTGTCGGAGGCGGGCCTGGCCAGGGCAGCGCAGGAGCCGACGCTGCCTGACGGCGAACCGGCCACGGACGTGTCGGTGAGCAGCAGGGTAGGCGGCCGGTTCGGCGCCGAAGTGGTCGACCGGCTGGTGGAACCACTGCTCGGCGGCGTGTACGCGGGGCGGTGCGACGACCTGTCGTTCGACGCCACGCTGCCGGCGCTGGCACAGGCCGCCCGCCGGCATCATTCGCTCACCGACGCGGCCGCGTCGCTTGTGCCGGCGTCGGGTGGCCCGGCGTCGGGTGGCCCGGCGTCGGATGGCCCGGCGTCGGATGGCCCGGCGTCGCCGGGCCGGGGCCTGCAGCCCGATCGGCCCAGGCCGGCGCCGGTGTTCACCACGCTGACTGGCGGGCTGGGAACGCTGCCTGGTGCACTCGCGGTGGCGTCAGGCGCGCGCGTTCGCACCAGCGCGATGGTGCGCGAGCTGGCGCGTACCCCCGCGGGCTGGCGGGTGACCATCGGCTCGGCGCACGCGCCCGAGGTGCTGGAGGCCGACGCGGTGATCATTGCTGTCCCGGCCGCCGCCGCTGGCCGGCTGCTGGCAGGGGTGGCTGACACTGCGGCCAGCGCGCTGCGCGAGATCCGCTACGCCAGCATGGCCGTGGTCACGCTGGCGTACCCGGTGGCGGCGTTTGCGCGGCCGGTGACTGGCAGCGGCTTCCTGGTGCCGGCCGTGGACGAGCGGACGATCAAGGCAGTGACGTTCAGCACGGTCAAGTGGCCGCACCTGCGCGCGACGCGGCCGGATCTGCATATCGTGCGGTGCTCAGTCGGTCGGCTGGGGGAGGACGCGGTCCTGCAGCGCGACGACGCGGAACTCGCCACGCTGGCGGCCGCTGACCTTGCTGACGCGACCGGCGTGCGCGGCCGACCGGCTGACGCGCGGGTCAGCCGATGGGGCGGCGGGCTGCCGCAGTACAGCGTGGGCCACCTGGACCGGGTCGCGAGGATCAGAGCCGGGGTCGCGAGCCAGCCAGGGCTCGCCGTGTGCGGGGCGGCTTACGACGGGGTCGGCATCCCGGCCTGCATCGCGACGGCACGGCTGGCGACCGAGCAGGTGCTGGCCTACCTTGGCAGCCTGGCGAGGCCCGCCTGACCGACGGCGACGGCCGCGCCAGACCAGGTTAGCCGGTGATCGTGCCGCAGGCTCAGTCCTGCAGCCCGTCCCACGACCACCGAGGGATGCGCAGGCCATCCTCGGCCGGCCCTGCCGGGCGGCGCGCGGCCTTGGCAAGCGGGCCCGACATCTGGGAGGTGATCCGCGCCATCAGATCCGCCCGCGAGGCCGAGCCCGATCTGGAGAGCAACAGCCTGCTGAGCCTCGTCAGCGACAACACTGGCGTAGCGCTGCGCCTGCTGACTACGGCCGTCCGCTACTGGGCCGCGTACCCCGACGAGGTGGACGCCGAGATAGCCAGCGCCGACGCAGCGGAGGACGGCGCTGAGCAAGCCTCCGAGCGTGAGCGCCGACTCCTCGCCGGGTAGCGAAATGAGCCCGCCGCTGCTGCTGGATGAGATGTTTTCCGACAGCATCGCCAGGCAGCTTCGCGAAAGCGGCCACGACGTGATTCCAATTCGTACCTCTCGACGGGCGCCACCGCGCCGCCGGTCAGCACCACGCCGGCCTGGTCCTGGTGTCGGCCAAGACCTTCCCCAGAATCGTGACTTCACCGCCGCTGTCTCGACCGCCTTGGCCGCTCTGCTCCGCGACGCCGCCACTTTCCGGCCCGGTCAGGTGCAGTTTCTCAGCCGCGGCTGAGTGCGCGGTTCCGGCGCAGGGCGACGAAGCAGGATCAGCCCAGGATTAGCCCTGCCGGGCCCCGGCGAGGATCTGCAGCGCGCGCACGAACTGCTGGCCGAGCTCGTCGCCGAGCGGCGCGAGGAACTCGCGCTCGACTTCGTCGCGCGCTCTGCCCGCCCCGTCCAGGCAGCGCTGGCCCGCCTTGGTGAGCCGCACGATGTTCTTGCGCCGGTCCTCCACGCTGCGGTGACGCTCGACGAGTCCGTTCGCCTCGAGTTCGTCGATCAGCGTGACCATCGTGGTCCGGTCGACGCCGAGCCGGCCGGCGGCATCGTGCTGGGCCAGCGGATGCTCCGCGGCCAGCACGGTCAGGACCGCGAGCTGGCGGCCGTCGATCCCGTACGGCGCCATGGCCGGCCCGGCAACCGCGGCGAGTTGCTGCTGCACGTGCTTGAGCAGGTACCCGAGGCGAGAGGCGAGCGCCTCCGATTGTCCGGCGGCCATGAGCCTACTGTACGAGGCGAAGGATAGTCAGCTATACTGATGATCTATATAACTGACGATAGTGCAGGAGGCTGGCGCGCATGACCGGCGAACGGGCAGTAGTGAGTTTCGGCCTGAAGACCTCGCCCGTGCATACGAGCTATCAGGCCATCCTCCGGACGTGGCAGCAGGCCGACGAGATGCCGGAGATCGAGCACGCCTGGCTGTGGGACCACATGCTGCCGCTGAGCGGGCCGAAGGACGGGCCGTGCTATGAGGGCTGGACGCTGCTGACCGCGCTGGCGGCCCAGACCCGGCGCTTGCGCCTTGGCCTGCTGGTGACGAACAACCAGATCCGCCAGCCTGCGGTGCTGGGCAAAATGGCCAGCACTCTCGACGTCGTTTCCGGCGGACGCCTGGTACTGGGCCTCGGTGCGGGCGGAACGATGCCGGCCGGAACCCGCCCTTCGCCGGAGGAGCAGCCGGGACTCGCGGAATACCTGGCGTACGGGCTTGCGGTCACCACCCCGGCGGAGGGCCTGGGCAGGCTCGCGGAGACCGTCGCGATCGTCCGCCGGATGTTCACCGAGGAGGTATTCGATTTCGACGGCCGCTATTACACCCTGAAATCCTGCCGGAACGCGCCCAAGCCGGTTCAGCGCGGCGGCCCGCCAGTGCTTATCGGCGGAACCGGGACCAGGATGCTGCGCCTGGTTGCCGAGCATGCCGATATCTGGAACGTGCCGGGGCCGCCGCACGCCAGCCCGGAGTTCATCGCCGGGCGCAGCCGGGTGCTGGACCAGCAGTGCGCGGTCATCGGCCGGGACCCGGCCGGGCTGACCCGGTCGGTTCAGCTGATCCTGCAGGCCGACGATGCGCCGGCCGCACGGCAGGCAGTCGCCGCCGTCATCGCGGCAGGCTTCAGCCACGTGGTCATGGCGGTCCGCCCGCCGTTGCCCGACAACGTCCCGCGCTGGCTCGTCCGCGAGGTCATCACGCCGGTTCGCGAGGGACTGGCGTTGGCTTGACGGCCGCTGACTGACCGACGTACTCGGGATGGTGCGGCCCGCGTGGCAGCATTGCCCGCGTGGCAGCATTGCCCACGTGACAGGTGACCACGTGCTGGGTGACCGCGTGCTGGGTGCTGACGCCTGCCGCGCGGGCTGGGTCGGCATCGTGCTCTCCGACGAGGGCGTCCTGGCCTGCGTGCACGCGGAGATCGGCGGGCTCGTGGCGCTCGCAACGGCAGCCGGCCCGCTGGCGGCGATCGGCATCGATATCCCGATCGGCCTTGCTGACGCGGGGCTGCGGCAGGCGGACGTGCTGGCCAGAAAGGCGGCCGGCCCCCGATGGGCGTCGGTGTTCAGCACGCCGGTTCGCGCCGCGCTCGAAGTGTCCGACCACCGTCAGGCGAGCGAGGTGAACCGGCGGCTGGCGGGCTGCGGGATCTCGCGGCAGGCGTTCAACCTGCGCGAGAAGGTCCTGCAGGTGGATCGCTGGCGGCGGCAGGCGCCGTGCCCGGTCGTCGAGGTCCATCCTGAGCTGAGTTTCGGCGAGCTAGCCGGCGCTCCGCTGGCCGACAGCAAGTCGACCTGGGCCGGCGCGGCGCGGCGGCGGCAGTTGCTGGCCGAGGCGGGCATCGTGCTGACCGGTGATCTCGGCCTCGCCGGGCAGCAAGCCGGCGTGGACGACGTACTCGACGCAGCGGCGGTCGCCTGGACCGCCCGGCGGGTAGCTAGTGGCACCGCCCGGCGCCTGCCCGCCGAGCCGGAACGGTTCAGCGATCAGGTCGACTGTGCGATCTGGACCTGACGCTGCCCGCCCGATGCTGCCCCGGCGCCGCCCGCCTAGGCGCGGCTCGGCGCTGCCCGCCCCGACGCCGCCCGGCCGGCCGCCGAAACCGGTTTGCCGGGCCGGCCCGCCGCTGAGATGATCCGGCGCATGCCCGCTCGTCTGGTCCGCAGCGACATCCTCTACGGCGCCGCTCCCTACGCGTATGCCTCCGTAGCTCCGCCGGGAAGCCTGATCTTCACCGCGGGAGCGTGCCCGATCGACGAGAACGGGCGCGTTACTGCCGCGGGCGACTACGTTCGCCAGGCGGCGGATGCGATGGCGAACTTGGTCACGGCGCTGGCCGCGGCCGGCGCTGGCCTGTCCGACGTGCTGAAAAGCACGGTCTACGTCGCGTCCGCTGACCAGCGCGATCTGCATGCGGTATGGCAGGTCGTTCACGCGCGATTCGGCGCGCACGATGCGCCGAGCACGCTGCTCGGCGTGACTGTTCTCGGCTACGCCGGCCAGCTCGTAGAGGTCGAGGCCGTCGCGGTAGCCGGCGATCCCGCCGCCAGCTAGCGCACGCCGCCGCGCCGGATCCGGACAAGGGAAGCCTCTCCCGTCAGCGCGCTGGTCCCTGCGCTGGCCGAGCGCGGCTACCGGGTCATCCTGCCGGACCTGCGCGGCCACGGCGACAGCGGCCGACCGCACGATCTCGCCTGCTATCCGCCCGACAAGCGCGTCCAGCACCGCCCGCTGCGTCTGCGGCAACTGCAGTCCGATCTCCGGACGGCGATGCAGCCGGTGCCTCAGCTCCACCACATCACGCTCAATCTCGGCCACGTCACTGCGCAGGCGCTCCTGCAGAGCGATCTCTCTCCTCAGTCCCGGTCCAGTGCTGCGTCGCTGATCACGGCTACCTCAGCATCGTCACGCCCTAGTACGTTTGCCGCATGCCAGGCGATGACGGCGGCCCGGCGGCCGGGCTGGGTCAGCGGCCCTCGAAAGCGATCAGTGTGACGACAATGCCATTGCCCGCGCCGACGACCATGGCGTCGAATGTGTGCTGGGTGCTGGGATTCCAGGTGGTGAGATCGGTGTTGGTCCACCAGCGAGTGCCCGGCCCGGTCAGGCGGGCCAGTTCCGCGAAGATGTCCGCAGGATCGCCCTGATACCACGACAAGCCGACCAGCGTCTACAGCGGCTGACGACGTGAGCGAAT
Organism: Actinomycetes bacterium; assembly: GCA_021792405.1. Lineage (GTDB taxonomy): Bacteria > Actinomycetota > Actinomycetes > Streptosporangiales > Streptosporangiaceae > JAJYUU01. The sequence continues at coordinate 1,196 of JAJYUU010000075.1, read as the reverse complement.
TGGCCGGGCCTCGTCGGCCGGCCTGGCTGCGATTGCCGCAGCGCCATGCACACCGCCCGCGATGTCACTTCCTCGGCCATCGCGTCCGGCTGAACCGCGACATGGCGAAAAGGGAGTGAACCGGGCCGGCCCGGCCAGGTAGCGTAAGTCGCTCGCAGAGGCCAGCAGGGGTGAGGACGCGATGGGTGCGCTGGAGATCGTCACGTCGGCGGACCGTCATGATCTCGACGAACAGGCACGGGAAGCGTTCCGTCCGGTCTGGCCCGAGTTCATCTTCCACGACCCGGTCAGCTCCGAGCACATCAGCCGCGTCGAGACTTACTTCCCGCAATTCGACTTGCTTGTCCTCGACGACGGCGAGGTGGTCGCCGGAGGCTGGGGTGTCCCGTTGCGCTGGGACGGGGCCGTCAGCACCCTGCCCTACGGCTACGACGGGGCGCTAGTCAGCGCAGTGGCTGGCTACGAGAATGCGGTCCCGGCCGACACGCTCTGCATCCAGGCCGCCGCCGTCCGGGCCGACCGGCAGGGCGGCGGGCTGGCCGGCCAGACCCTCACCGCACTTCGCGAGCGCGCCACTGCGGCCGGGTTGCAGCGTGTCATCGCGCCAGTCAGGCCAGCAATCAAGAGCAGGTACCCGCTGACGCCGATGGAAACGTTCGCCCGCTGGTGCCGGAGCGACGGCCTGCATATCGATCCGTGGATCCGCACCCACCAGCGGCTCGGAGCCACTGTCCTCGCGCCGGCTGCCCGCTCGATGATCATCACTGGCACCGTCGCCGAGTGGGAAGAGTGGGCCGCCATGGCATTCCCCGAGACCGGCCAGTATGTCGTGCCGGAAGCGCTGGACCTGGTCACGATCGACCGCGGGCAAGATCGCGGAACGTATACCGAAACGAACTTGTGGATGCGGCATTGTTAGCATCACCACCTCGCGAGCCACTAGAACGCAGCGGTTTTCGCTGCCGTGCTGCAGGGCTTTCTGCTGCGCCTGATGCTTGCCGCGCCGCTGCTGAGGCGGTCAGCCCGGCGAGCGGGAGCCGCGGTCTGCGTCCCTGTCACCCTGAGGCCTGCTGCCCGCGGGCCGGCCGGGCCTGCGCATCTGCCGGACCTGAGCGGGCAGCCGCCCGGCTTCGGCGAGCGCGCGCCGGAGCAGGAACTCGATCTGCGCGTTGGTGCTGCGCAGCTCATCCGACGCC
>JAJYUU010000234.1 GCA_021792405.1 Actinomycetes bacterium | reverse complement strand
GGTCAGTAGTCCCTGTCGTCGTCCCAGCCGGCGGTGATGCCCGCCAGGCCGGCCATGATGTCGTCGTCGTCGTCGCGCTCGCCGGCGATGTCGCTGTAGCGGGCGAGTTCCTCGCAGGCCTCGCGGGCCCGCTCCGGCCAGCCGGAGCCTGCGGCGTCGGCGATGGCCAGCAGCGGCGTCCAGATCTCCGCCGGGCGGTTCATCAGCCACGCCGGCAGTCCCGGCTGCGCCTGCGCTGCCTCGTCGCGGACGCCGGCCGTCCACAGCGCCAGCGCGGTCCGGATCCTCGCCGCCGCGGCGCAGCCTTCCCGGTCGAGCGGCGGCACGGCCTCGGCGGCCTTGCGCATCCGGACGACGATGGCGCGGCTGAAGAGCGGGGCCAGGCTCTCGCCGGTCGAGGTCTGCAGGACGTCCAGGCCGGCCAGGGCGACCGGGCCGAAGACGCGCTGCCGCTCTCCCTTGCCGCCGCGCATCCGCAGGATCGTGCCGTTGCGCCGGTAGCCGGAGTTCAGGATCGCGCGGATGCTCTCCCGCCGCTTCCCGGCGCCGAACAGCACGTCCGCCTCGTCGATCAGGCCGGTCGCGTGCTCGGCGCTGAGCGTCCAGGCCAGGCCCGCCGCGGTCGGCTCGGTGTCCAGGCCGAACGTTGACGGGCACAGCCAGCCCAGCAGCTCCAGCACCCGGCTCTTGCCGCTGCCCGGCTCGGAGCTGAGCAGCATCAGCCGCGGCGTGGCCTGCCAGACCAGCGTGCCGTCCTTGTCGCGGGCGTGCGCGTGAGCGGCCCACAGCGTTGCCGCGTCGGCCGCCGCGGCGGACGGGAAACGGGCGTAGCGGGTCAGCAGCTGCCGGGCGTAGCCGAGCACCCGGGCGCCGTCTACGGAACCGCGGCCGGCGCGGGTCGCCAGCGCGGTCCCCGGCCGCGCCGCGACGGCACGGGCGGGCACGGCCGCGGGCGCCGCGGCGTTCAGCTCCGCCTCGCGCCGTGCCAGCACTTCCCGTGCCCGTTCGATCCTGGCTAGCCGCTCCCGGCGCCGCGTTTCGGCCGCGTCCGGCCCGGCGGTGCCGCCGGCGGGCGTGGTGGCGGCCCTGGCAGCCGCCGCGGTGAAATTGGCCCCGGCGTTCATCGTCTGTCCTGCCTTCCTGGTGCTCAGCGGGCAGTCGCGGCACGCTCTCGGCGTGCCCGCGCGGCTCGAATGCTGCCTGCATACGCTCATGTCCTGCTCTCCGTCCCTGCCGGCGCGGTCGCGCCATTGGTCCCGCTCGGCTGCCTTGCGTGCGTGAGCGTCCCCGGCGCTGCCGAAGGCGACGCGCGTGTCGTATCCCTGCCGCATGGCCGCGGTTGGCCGCGGGTGCGTTTCCCAGTGCGCGATCAGCTCGGCGCTGGCGTACTTCAGCGCCCGTGCGAGCGGCCCGGTGAACAGTTCCCGCTCGGTGAGCTTCCCCGCCCGTGCGAGCGCCTGCCCGGCCGCGTTGAGCATGTAGCCGTTCGTGGCGGCCTCGGCGGCCAGCCAGGCGCGTTCTACATCCTCGGCTTTCGCCATGCGCGCCTGAGCCCACCGCAGCCGCGCGGGACTCACCCGCCCGGCGGCGGCGTGGCCGGCGGGCTGGCTGGCCTGGTACAGCTCGCGCCATTCCCGGGCTGCCTGCTCGCGCCGCTCGATCTCGGCGGCGAGCGCCCGCTGGTCCGCGGTGTCGGTGCTGGCGCCCATCAGCGCGATCAGCTCCGCCTCGGTGCGCTCGGCGAGGCTGAGCGCTGCCACGGCGACGGCCAGCGTTGCCGCGGTCACTGCCGGCCGCCCATCGCCGCCAGCGCGCCGTCGTAGCCCTCGTCGTAAGCGTCCATCAGCCGGCGCCGCGCATCCCAGTTCCGCTCGGTGGTCGGCCCGGTCTCGCCGAGCTCGTCCATCAGCTCGGCGTCGCCGCCGGCGTCCCACCACGGCATCGGCTTGCCGGCCATCGCGTCACGCGACCCGAGCCGGACCGCGCGCCGTTCCCTGCCGGTCACCGGGCCGCCATCACGATCACGGCCAGCGCTGCCGCCACGATGACCCAGTGCAGGATCCGGCCGAGCCGGCCGGGAAGCGCCGACCCGCTCACGGCCTGGGCGTCATCCTCATGCGTACCCTGAACGTGCATCGAAACCTCCGTTGTTTCGGTGCCAGGGCCCGGGTGTTCGCAGCACCGCGGGCCCGCTGATTGAACTGACATACCTACTGTGACACAAACGGTAGCGCCGGTCAAGCAGTCTCACTGATTCCGCGCACGAGTTATGCCTCGCGTCTGGCCTTGGCGCCCCAGCCCGGCGCACAGTGTGTCTTAGACGTTCGTTTGCGCCACAGGCGCGGTCACCTGCCGGCGCCGGCCTGGCCATCCCCTCGCCGCTGCCCTGGCCGCCGGCGCCGCGCCCATGCGCAGGCTGATCGCTCAAACGGTCTTTCGCGCGCGGGGGACACGACTACCTCTCGCGCTTATTTCGCGACTTTCAGCCTGGGCGTGTTTTGTCCGGTTCGCGTGGTTGCGGCGCAGGCTGGAGAGGGCAGGCATTGGACGCCCGTTTTGCACGATTGAAGCCGGGCATTGACGGGTTACAATCCTCGTGTGCGCCTCCAGGCTGCGTGCCTGGCTCGAGTGGAGGTGGGGACGATTCCGGACTGGGCGGGCGGCGGCGAGATTCCGTCGCTGTATGTCAACAGCACGGGTATAGCCATGTCCCAGTGGGATCTGACGATTGACTTCCAGCTGGCCACGCCGCCCGACGAGCTCTCGCCCGGCGAGACCTATCGCGGCGCACGGCGCGTTGCACGGATCGTGATGTCACCGACACATGCCAAGGTAATCGCAGAGAGCCTCAGTGCCGCCGTGCGAGACTGGCAAGAGAGGTTCGGCGCGCTTCCCAGCGTTGACGAGTTGCTGCAGCGGGCGCAAGGGCAGCAGGGAGACGCCGGCCACTCGCCGGACGCCACGACTGGCAATGTGCCTTCGGCTGAGTCGGCACAATCAAGCAAAACCCCTGGGCCAGTGGTCGGCTCTAGCCGTGAAGGGAATGCCGATGCCTGAGACTCTCTTCGTGTCCTATGGCGGCACTATCTCTTCCGGCACGGCGATCGCCAACACGCGCGCCGATTACAGAAATAGCGGCTCGCCCGCAACGGCTGCGGCGGCAAGGAGCAGCCCGCGAAGGCCGCAGGAGACGGCGCAGCGGGATCCGGTGGTGGACTGGCTCGGCGGTCCGGGCGCACGTGCTCACCGCAACCACTGGGTGGCGCTGGATCCGGCGACCGGAGTATTCCTGGGCCGCGCTGATGAGCTTCCGGACCTGCGCAGATGGCAGGCCGGCGGCGCGCTGGTCGTGTTTGTCGACCCGCCTTCGGAGGCGTAGCTGAGTGAACTGGGCGACTTTCGCCAACTTCATCCGCCGCTTTCGCTAGCGTTCGCGCATGAGCGGTCCTACAGCGGCCTGGGGGCCCCCCGGATGTGCGTTGAATTCCGGTCGCATGGTCCTGCGCCGCGGAACGAGCTCCTCGGCAGCGCGCTGGTACTGGTAACCGTCGACTCTGGCTCCGACGTGACAATGCTGCCTCGTCGCTTCGCGGTGCCCCTGCGTATCACCCTGGAGGACGACAAGGTCAATACGATAGCGGGTGCAGGAGGCTCCCTCGTCGAGTGCTATCCCAGGGTGGAGTTGGAGGCGCGCCTGTGCGGGGAATGGGTCCGGCTTCCGGTTCGCTTCTTCGCGTCGGAATCCCGGACGGGCGGTCTTCTGGGACGAGCGGGAGCATTCGAGGCGCTTCGGATCTTGTTCGATGACGCGCGAGCGACGATGTACGCAGCGACTCCTGCCGCACTCTGACGTTCGCTCGCGCCCCCCGGCCGTGGAGGTCGCTCGTCAACAGGCGGGCAGCGCCACTGTGGCAGTGCCGGGCAGTCGGCGGTGCGGACATCGCCAGCATCGCGCTAGCGATGCAAGGATCCATGTCGCGGCGGTCATGGCAGTCAGTATGCCCGGCATTCCCGGCGGTCGCTGAGAATCTCGCGCTCCTGCAATGGCGGCTGCTTCCGTCGCGGGCGCTGAGAGGGTCTCTGTGACGCCTGGACAACGGCCGGGCGAGCCTGCCGTAATAGCCGGGCAAGCGCGCCGCACTGCGCCACGGCGCCCCCTGCTGTATCTCGCCGCGTCTGTGCGCTATGCTTGGGGTGACCCGAAAAGGAGCGTGTGCGAGCAGATTCGCAGAGCCTTGTCAGGCTCGCCGAGGCCGCTGAGCGGCTGTCGTGCTCACGCTCGAGCTTGTACCGCCTGGATCGGTCGGGCCTGCTCCCCATCGTCCGGATCGGCCCTGGCATGCCCCGCGTCCGGGAGGCTGACCTGGCCGCGCTGATCGAGCGCGGCGTCCCGGCGGGCGGTGGCCGCTGATGGGAGCCAAGCGCACCGCGGGCATCGCGTTCGGCCTCATCATCGACCTGGCCGCGCGGCTGGACGCCGCGGGGCTGCAGGCGGAGGCGATGCCGTCGCTGGATGAGGCGATCGGGCTGTGCTGGCCGCTGGCGCGGCGGCTGGCGAAGCTGGAGAAGCACGGGCAGCGGGCGGCGGCGTCAGCGGCCCGGGCGCGGGAGAACGTGCTCGCGGCCGCGGTGACCCGGTGGGCCGCGGCGCCGTGGTGGACGTGGCCGGAGTACCAGCCCGGTCAGTGGCACGTGGGGCTGCTGCCGGGCCCGTCTCCTGACCGGGCGCGCGAGGCGGCCTGATGGGGCGCGGGCGCGGGTCGTGGACGCGGCGGGGCGCGCTGCCGGCGCACGTGATCGCCAGCCAGCAGCGGCGCGGCCGCCAGCCGGCCGGGCAGGGCAGACGGGGCCGGGACCGCATCCCGGCGGCAGTGAGGTCAGGCACTCCCCGCGACGACAGCGGGACGAAAGGACCGTGTGGCGAAGAAGAAGCGCAGTAAGGCCCGCGCCGCGTGCGCAGTGTGCCGGAAAGGGCTGCGGCGGTCGTGGACGACGTGCCCGCGGTGCGGCCGGCCGGTCATGGCCCGCGACCGGCTCACTAAGTCGGCGGCGGCGTTCCTGGCCAAGGCCGCGCGGCCGCGGTGCAGCCGGTGCGGCGGCGCGAGCCCGGCCGGGTCGCGGTGCTGCGCGCACTGCGGGACCGCGCTGCTCGCCGCGGTGAAGGCCGCCGGGGACGGCCGCCGCGACGCGCTGCTGGCGAAGATCCACGCCGAGCCGAACAGCCTGTACCGGGAGGCGTGGTGGCGGCAGCTGACCGCCCTGGACCGCCTCGACGGGAGCGCGTCATGATCGGGTCCGTCACCGAGTACCAGCAGCAGATGGCGGCGCTCGGCAAGCGCGCGGCCACGCCGGCGGTGCCGCAGCCGGACGCCGCGCAGATCGCCTGGGCGAAGCAGATCCTCGGCCGCGGCTACCAGGCGGACCAGCGGGACCGG
>JAJYUU010000074.1 GCA_021792405.1 Actinomycetes bacterium | reverse complement strand
ACACGCTGAGGTTCATCCTGCACAGGTACAGGAGCATGCGTTCTGGCCTGCAAAAACGCGAAAGATGTCGTTCATGCTGGCCAAGATCATCATTGACCTCCGCCGCACCGGGAATCGAGGTTAGCGGTCCGCCGGCGCCGTAGCCCCTCGCCGCAAGCTTCGGACGTTGGCACTCGCCGGCGTGCGGCGCTACCAACGCTGCGAGAGCACCCATGGCTCGGCTAGGCGGCGCGAGAGATCCGCCGCGAGGTGACTTCGGCCGGTCTTCTCCAAGCGCTGGAGGTAGTTAGCCACCGAAAATGCTTCTGCGGGACTCTCGTAGCGGCGAGCCTCCATCGGATCGGGTGCAGCGCCGAGCATCGTGGCGTACGTGCGGCGCCACTCTTCGAGGAGGCCGGCGAGGTGAGTGGCCGCACCGTTGTCCTCCTGCACGATGTCGCGGGTCATATGCGGGTCGTCCTCGATGGCATACAACTGCTCTCGCTCGATCCTCCACATTCCGGGGTGCAGGGTACGGATGTAGAGATGCTCCGGAGTTCGTACCGATCGCTGGTAGGTATACGCACCGTGGCTCAGCATCAGATGGGGTCGCCCGGTGAAATGCTCGCCTTGCAATGCGGCGGCAAACGACAGGCCTTCCCAGCCCGGCGGTGTGTCGATGTCGAGCAGGTCACATACGGTGGGGCACAGATCGAGCTGATACACCAGTCCTTCGACCTGGCGGAGAGCAGGCGCTACCTTCTCGGTAGTGCCAGGCCATCGGATTATCAGCGGCACGTGATGGGAAGCTTCGTTGGCCATCGGATGGTCGCCGTAACAGCCGTTCTCCCCGAGGCACTCGCCATGGTCTGACGTCACGATGACCGCAGTCTCGTCGAGGATTCCGAGTTCGCTCAGCGTATGGAGCAGGCGGCCGAGGTTGTCGTCGAAGTAGGCGATAGCTCCGTCGTAGCCGTTCACGAGCCGCACGAAGTCGGAACGGCTAGTGATCGCGTCGGGCATCGTGGCCGGGTTCGGAGAAGTCGCCGCGGGCACCGACCAGCTCCCGTCGCCCTCGTAGAGGTCGAGCGCGGTGTGCGGGCCATAGACATCCGCGTGTGCGGCGATGGCTTCCTCGTCGGGCCAGTCCGGCGCGGGGCCGCTTTCGGCAACGACATTCACCCAATGGCCGGACTCCAGGTACGGAATATGCGGGTCCCAGAAGTGGACCTGGAGAAGCCAGTTCTCTGCACGGCCACGTCGGCGGAGCCACTCGATGGCGGCATCGGTGACCGTCTGTCCATCCTCGTCGTCCCCGTTGGACAAGGACGGCTTGATCCATTCTCGGAAGTTGCCGACGTACCAGTAGGCGAGGTGGCGCTCAGGGAAGCAGGAAATCGATGTGGTGTGGATTCCATGCCGGTAAAGATGCCCGCCGAAGAACGGAGCGTGACGTGTCCGGTCGAACATCCTGATCTCGCTCGCCGGGCCGAAATTGGCGATGGCGCCGGTCGTGATGCCGAACTGACCGCTCGTCCACGCCGCGCGCGACGGTGCGCATGGGGAGTCGGAGCAGTAGCAGCGCGTGAAGACGACGCTGTCAGCCGCTATCCGGTCGAGGTTCGGCGTGACACGACGCGGGTAGCCGTATGGCCCCGTGTGATCGGCACGGAGCGTGTCGACGTCGACGTACAGTATCCGCACGGCCGCCACTGTACCGAAGCGGGCGCCCCAGGAGACAGGGGCGCGCCCCTTCACGCGCCAGTGATGCCCGTGCGGGGGTATTCCCGGAGGATCTCCTGTAGCCGGGTGACGAAGCGCAGTGCTTCGGCGTGCTCGCGCTGCCAGATGTTGCGCCCGAAGATCAGCCCGGTGGCGCCGGCCTCCATGGCCTGGCGTGCCTTGTCCAGCATGGCCTCATCGCCGGCCTTCTCCCCGCCGGAGACCAGCAGCAGAGTCCGGTTCGCCGAGGCCACCACCGCGTCGATGGCCTGCTGAGAGGAGAACTCGCGCCGGTAGGCGTCCGTCACCCCGGCCTGCTTCTCCGGATGGGGGAAGTTCACCTTGACCATGTCGGCGCCCAGTTCGCTCGCGACCCGTGCCGCGTAGTCGACCGCGTAGAAGGAGTCCCGGCCGCCCTTGGCCTCGATTGCGGCGCCGCGCGGGTAGGCCCACACGATCAGCGGCATGCCCAGTCGCTGCGCGTCGTCGCGCACCCGCCGGTACTGCCGGAAATCCGCCTCTTGGGCCGGTGTGCCGACATACAAGGTATAGCCCACCGCGTCGGCTCCGAGACGGACCGCATCGGCGACGCAGGCCTGCAGGGGAGAGAGAGCCTCGGCGTCCGGCGGGATGTCGGTCTTGCCGTTCAGCTTGAGGATCAGCGGGACCTCGCCCGCGTAGTCCCAGTAGAACTTCTCGGCCAGGCCGACCTGGACGGCGAGGCCATTGAAACCGCCCTCCAGCGCTAGCTTGATAATGCCGGCGGGGTCGCTGGCCGCCGGGTTGGCGAAGAAGTCACGCGGGCCGTGCTCGAGCCCATGGTCATACGGCAGGAAAATTGCCGTGCCGTTCCGCAGGCCATGATGGTGCAGGATGCGGTTGAGCCGGGCCTTCTTCCCCGTATCCAGCCCAGCGCTGGTGATACCTGGCGGCGTCCTCATGACGCCCAGCCTCACCGGCAGCCCTGCTTGCCCGGCAGAGCCGTAGGACCCTGGGCGCGAGGACCTTCGCGCCGCAGGCCGGCGGGGGACCTTCGCACGGATTCACGAGGGCCAGCGACCGCTGACCCACGGGGCCCCCCGTTAACGGGCACCGCCCGGCGGCCGGAAACGCCGCGCCGTAACTAGCGTCCCGCCTTGCCCTGCCGTGACCGGAGACCTACTCGGGTAAGCTCAGGGGCGCATCACACTGACCGGGAGAGACTTCGCGCAGCCGGCGCGGGGCGCCGAAGGGGCAACCTCCCCGGAACCTCTCAGGCAAGCAGGACCGGGCAGCGTGCACACTCTGGAGTCCGCAGGCGCGGCTGACAGAGGGGGAGTTTCGTCACGCTCTGGGAGGCTCCCGTGGAATTCAGCCAGCGTCATATCGGGCCCGCTGACGGTGCCCTGGCCAGCATGCTCAAGGTCGTCGGTTACGACTCGCTCGACGACTTGATGCGCGCCGCACTGCCGGACGGCCTCGGCAGCGCGGCCCTCGCCCTGCCCGCGGCGCTGAGCGAGGCCGAGGCACTTGCCGAGCTGCGCCGGCTGGCCAGCCTGAACACCGTCGCGACCTCGATGATCGGCCAGGGCTACTACGGCACGCACACGCCGGCCGTCATCAGGCGCAACGTGCTGGAGAACCCGGCCTGGTACACCGCTTACACGCCGTACCAGCCGGAGATATCGCAAGGCAGGCTCGAGGCGCTGCTGAACTTCCAGACGATGATCGAGGACCTGACCGCGCTGCCGGTCGCCGGAGCGTCGATGCTCGACGAGGCGACCGCGGCTGCCGAGGCGATGACCCTGGCACGCCGGGCGCGCGGCAAGGGCAGCATCTTCCTGGCCGACTCCGACTGCCTGCCGCAGACCCTCGCGGTGCTGGCCACCAGGGCTGAGCCGCTCGGCATCAGGCTGGTGACCGGCCGGATCACCCCGGAGCTGATCAGCGGCCAGCCGGCCGGCGAGCTGTTCGGCATCCTGCTGCAGTACCCGGGCAGCAGCGGCGAAGTCCGCGACCTGACCCCGGCGGTCGCCGCCGCACACGAGGCGGGGGCACTGGCCGTGGTTGCCGCCGACCTGCTTGCCCTGACGCTGCTGACGCCGCCCGGCGAGTTCGGCGCTGACGTAGCGGTGGGCAGCACGCAGCGGTTCGGGGTGCCGATGGGTTACGGCGGCCCGCAGGCCGGCTACATCTGCGTGCAGGACGCGCTCAAGCGCCAGTTGCCCGGTCGCCTAGTCGGCGTGTCTGTGGACGCCGACGGGCATCCCGCCTACCGGCTCGCGCTGCAGGCTCGCGAGCAGCACATCCGGCGGGAGAAGGCGACCAGCAACATCTGCACCGCGCAGGTCCTGCTCGCGGTGATGGCCGCCATGTACGCCGCGTATCACGGACCGGAGGGCCTGACCGCCATCGCCCGCGAGGTGCACGGGAAGGCGGTGGCGCTCGCCCGGGCGATGAACGACGCTGGTTTCGAAACGGGCACTTCGGACTTCTTCGATACCCTCCGGCTGATCATGCCGGGGGCAGCCGCTGAGGCCGCGGCACGGGCGGCCGACGCCGGCTTCAACGTCTACCTGGCAGGCCCGGACGAGGTCGGAGTAGCAGTCGACGAGACCACCACCGACGAGCAGCTTACCGCGGTGGCCAGCGCGCTAGCGGGGAAGCCGGTCACTCCGGTCATCCCGCCAGCCGGAACTTCGCCGGGCCGGGCAGCGCAGGCCTTCCCGTCGGGACTGGCCAGGACGAGCCCGTTCCTCACCCATCCGGTTTTTCATCGGTATCACAGCGAGACGGCGATGCTGCGTTACCTGCGCCGGCTGGCTGACCAGGACATCGCCCTTGACCGCTCGATGATCCCGCTCGGCTCGTGCACGATGAAGCTGAACGCGGCAGCCGAGATGGAGGCCATCAGCTGGCCGGAGTTCGCCGGGCTGCACCCGCTCGCGCCTGCCGCGCAGGCGGCCGGCTATCACCAGCTCATCGACGAGCTGTCGGCCGCGCTGCTGGAGATCACCGGGTACGACGCGATCAGCCTGCAGCCGAACGCCGGTTCCCAGGGCGAGCTGGCTGGCCTGCTGGCGATCCGGGCCTATCACCGTTCGGCCGGCCAGCCGGAGCGGACAGTGTGCCTGATCCCGGAGTCCGCGCATGGCACCAATGCGGCCAGCGCAGTGCTCGCGGGGATGACGGTAGTGGTGGTCAAGTGCGGCTCGGATGGTGCCATCGAGCTTGGCGACCTGGGCGCGAAGCTGGCCGCGCACAGTGGCAAGATCGCCGCGATCATGGTGACCTACCCGTCGACGAACGGCGTGTTCGAGGAGACGATCGGCGCGGTGTGCGAGGCCGTGCACCAGGCTGGCGGCCAGGTCTACGTCGACGGCGCGAACCTGAATGCGCTGGTGGGGCTTGCCAAGCCGGGCGAATTCGGCGCCGACGTCTCGCACCTGAACCTGCACAAGACCTTCTGCATCCCGCACGGCGGCGGCGGTCCCGGTGTCGGCCCGGTCGCGGCACGGGCGCACCTGGCCCCGTTCCTCCCCGGTCCGGCGTTTCCCGCCGGGAGCGGGCAGCACGGCCCGGTGGCAGCCGCGCCGTACGGATCGGCGGGCATCCTGCCGATCTCGTGGGCCTACATCACGATGATGGGGGCCGACGGGCTTCGCCGCGCGACGCAGGTCGCGGTCTTGTCGGCGAACTACGTGGCGCGGCGGCTGACGGAGCACTTCCCGGTGCTGTACACCGGGCGCGGCGGGCTGGTCGCGCACGAGTGCATCCTGGACTTGCGGCCGGTGACCGCGCGGACCGGCGTGACCGCCGAGGATGTGGCCAAGCGGCTGATCGACTACGGCTTTCACGCGCCCACGATGTCGTTCCCGGTGGCCGGCACGCTGATGGTGGAGCCGACCGAGAGCGAGGACCTGGCCGAGCTGGACCGGTTCTGCGACGCGATGATCGCGATCCGAGGGGAGATCGATCTGATCGACGCTGGTGAGTACGACGTGGCCGACAACCCGCTGAAGAATGCGCCGCACACCGCGAGCATGCTGATCAGCGGCGACTGGAAGCACGCCTACGACCGGGAGACCGCCGCCTACCCGCCGGGCGCGGACCGGCGGGCGAAGTACTGGCCGCCGGTCCGCCGGATCGACCAGGCCTACGGGGACCGCAACCTGATGTGCGCGTGCCCGCCGCCGGAGGCCTTCGAGAACTAGAGACATCCGAGGATCAGAAGGGCCCTGGGAAACCAGGCGGCAACGCAGGCAGTCCGGTCATCTCCGGTTCTTGGCCTCGGGTGCGACCGGTGCGCTGAGGTTGTACCGGATACCTGCCGCCCGGATCAGGAAACAGGCGATGGCAGCTCCGACCGCAGCCGGGGCGCCGTAGACGCCGGTGCGCACGGCGGTTACCGCGATCGCGGCACCCACCAGGGCGGGTATGGCATACAGGCCGCTAGTGAGGACTGTCGGAACCCGCCTGACCAGGACATCCCGGATCGTCCCGCCGCCAACTCCTGTCACAGCCCCGAGGATGACCGCCGGTGCCGCTCCTAGACCGTACTGCAGGGACTTGGTCGCCCCGGCCACGCAGAACAGGCTCAGCCCGGCAGCATCGAGCAGATCGATCGGCAGCGCGAACCGTCGCAGTGCCCGGCTGAAGAAGAACGCGACCAGTGCCCCGCCGGCAGCGACCGCCAGATAGGGCCAGTACCTGAATGCGGCGGGCGGCAGCGCGTTGATGAGAACGTCGCGCATGATGCCGCCGCCGAGTCCGGTCACCATACCCAGCGTCAGTACCCCGACGATGTCGAGCCGGGCGGCTTCCAGGCCGGTGAGCGCGCCGTTGACAGCGAACACGAATGTGCCGGACAGGTCTAGGGCGAGCAGCAATGGCGGTTCGGTCATGACCGCCAGCTTGCCGCATCGACCGGCTGGTCAGGTTGCGGACTGCGGCGCAAGCCAGGCAAGGGCGGCAGTGACCAGGGACTCGGTGCCCGTGCGCAAGGTGGGCTGAAGTACAGGCAGGAACTTCGGGGAATGGTTGGCTGGGATGTCGTCCTGAAGGCGCCCGGCCTTCGCGGCTGCGCGGTAGGCCCGCGGGTCTGTGCCCCCGATGGCCCAGTAAGTGTAGGGAATGCCCGCGGCGCGCGGAACGTCGCTGAAATCCTCGCTTGCGGTCTGCTGGCCAAGATCCTGGGCGCGATCGCCGAAATGCTCCCGGAAGGCGGCGGCCACCCGGCTCGTGACGTCAGGGTCGTTGTCAGTCAGCGGAAAGCTGTCGAAGGTCTCGCAGCCAGGCGCCCTGGGCGATCCGCTGGCCTGGCACTCGGCGAGCACGATGCGCTGGATCGCGGTGAGCATGCGCTGGCGAGTCTGCTGCGCATAGCTGCGCAGGTTGAGTTGCAGGACAGCATGATCGGGGATGACATTGCTCTTGCTCCCGGCCTGGCAGCTTCCGACGGTCAGGACGGCAGTCTCGCCGGGCGCCACCTCGCGGGACACGATCGTCTGCAGCCGGACGATGATCATCGCGGCCAGCACCACCGGATCAACGGTGTTCTGGGGCATCGAACCGTGGCCGCCGCGCCCGTACACAGTGATCTTGACGCTGTCGGCCGCCGACAGAGCCGGTCCGGAACGAGTCCCCACCGTTCCCGCGATGCCCGGCAGCACATGCTGAGCCAGCGCGACGTCCGGGACGGGGATTTGCTCAAGCAGGCCATCATCGACCATGCCCCGGGCACCGTCACCGGTCTCCTCGGCAGGCTGGAACAGCGTAACCAGAGTCCCGCTCCACCGGCTGACCTCATCGGCCAGCAGCTTGCCCGCCCCGAGCAGGCAGGACACATGGATGTCATGGCCGCAGGCATGCGCCACCGGCACCTCATGGCCGTCAGCATCCTCGGCGGTCACGCTGCTTGCATACTCGGCGTCGGTGTCCTCCCGGACAGGCAGGGCGTCCATGTCGGCCCGGAGCAGAACCGTCGGTCCGCCGCCGTTGGAGAGTACCCCCACCACACCAGTACCGCCGATGCCGGACCGGACGGTGAACCCGGACTCCTGCAAGTTCCCGGCCACCCGCGCAGCGGTACGGCGCTCCTGGTGGGACAGTTCTGGATGCTGGTGCAGATCCTTATAGAAGGCCTCCTGGCTGGCCTGCAGCGCACCATAGCCGGCCAATACCTCATCGACGATGCTCATGCAACCGTCCCAGGCGCGCAGCGGATACCAGGCGCGCAGCGGGTACCAGGCACGCAGACCTGACGCGTCCCGCCCGTGCCGGCGAATGGCAGTTCGAGGCCGGCGTGCGTCTCGCCGTCACGCGCCACCTATGCCCGCGACGCCGTGCGCGAAACTGCGCGCCACTGCTGATCTTCTCTCGGCGGCTGGATGATTATGCCGGTAACAGACAGGCTGACGCAGGCTAGTTCCGCGGCGGCGCAGGTGAGACAATATGGGCGTGACCGCTCGCAGGGATACCGAACTCCCCGAAAGGCTCGCGGAGGCCGGACGGCGACTTGGCGTCGCCCTGACTGAGGCGATGGAGCGGATCCGCCCGGCTGTTGCCGCCGTTACCGAGGTGGCCAGTCGTCCTGAAGTCAAGTCGGTGCTTGAGCGCGCGGAGAAGATGCTGCGGCGCCGGCCGTGCCTGTGCTTGTGCGCCCGTACGCACCCCGCGGACGCCGGCATCTGCGAGCCGTTCGATGCGGTGATCACGCGTCCGCACGACTTTGACCTGCTGGGCGAGATTGACGTGCCGCTCTGCGCCCCGTGCGCGGCGGCACGGGCCGCGCGCGAGTTTTCCGGCTAGGCTGCCGTTGCCCAGCGCGGCGATCGCCGCGTCAGGCGCCGGGCCTAAAGTTGCCGTAACGGCAGCATCCTCTGTGTGCCCGGATGTGCGCCCAGGACGGAGCAGACATGAGCGACGATACGCCCGTTTCCTATCAGGCCGCAGTACTTCACTCTCCGGTGCTCTCCTCGTCCGGTCGCACGATCGGTACCCTTGAGCACGTCCTTGAGGTGCCTGACCTCGATATCTTCGACGGAATCGTGATCGGCACCCATGCCGGGCTGCGGTTCGTTGCAGCCGATCAGATCGAGGTGATCACCCGGAGCTCTATCCGGTGCAGATTGGACGACGATGAGGCGGCCCGGTTGCCGGCCCCGGACGGCCCGCCGGTCTACCGGGTCGACGCGCTCGCTGATTCCGGCCATAACATGCATGACGTTCTGGGCCGGATGTTCGGCAGGCCGCACTGGACACGCGAGCACGACTAGCAGCCAGTCGGCGACTAGCGAGCGTCCGCCGGGCCGATGGTGCGTCCCTTCCACTCGCCGCCGCGGCCCCGGTGGTGACGGCGGGCTGAGTCCGCGGTCATCGCCGCATACAGCGCGGCGATCAGCGGAAGGCTGGCCGCGCGCATCGGCCGCAGCCGGTAGAAGCGCACCATGGGCAGATAGGTCACGGTCATCACCAGCCACCCGGCCAGGCCCGCGCAGGCCAGCCACAGCGGCAGCCGGCCGGCGCTGTGGCCGACGGTCGGCCCCCCGGCGCCGAGCATGATCAGCCCGCTGATGGCAGCTGCGGGCGGCAGCAGGTACAGCCAGGCCAGGCCGAGTACGGCGCCGGCGGTGGCGGCGAGCGAGTGCCGCAGCTGGGTGTAGGCGCTGCGCGCGACCATGTTCCAGATGTCGGCGAGCCGGTCGTAGGGCCGCTCGCTGACGACCTCGGCGGTCAGGCCCAGCCAGCAGCGGCCGCCGGCCCGCTTGAGCAGCGTGCCGAGCGCGACATCGTCGATCCGGGCGCCGCTGATCCGGGCCAGGCCACCCGCCGCTGCCAGCGCATCGGCGCGCACGAGCATGCAGCCGCCCGCGGCCGCCGCAGTCCGGGACCGCTGCCGGCTGACCCGCGGGAACGGGTACAGCTGGGCGAAGAAATAGACGAAGGCCGGGATCAGCAGCTTCTCCCAGCGGCTGACCGCGCGCAGCAGCGCCATCTGCGACACCATGGCAAAGTCGCCGGCCGCCGCCGCACGCGCCAGCCGGGCGAGCGCGCCTGGCGCGAAGCTGATGTCGGCGTCGGTGAACAGGAGGTACTCGGCCGCCGGGCCGGCCGCCCGCACGCCCTCGGACATGGCCCAGACCTTCCCCGCCCAGCCGTCCGGCGTCGGGCGGCCGGCTACGACGGTCAGCGCCGCGCCGCCGGCCGTGTCGCCGAGTTCGGCCGCGATCTTCGCGGTGCCGTCGCTGCTGTCATCGTCGACCACGATGACTGTCAAAGGACCTGCATAGTCCTGGCAGAGCAGGCTCGGCAGGCAGCCGGGCAGCATGTCAGCCTCGTTCCTGGCCGGAATGACCGCCGTGACCGCCGGAAGCCGGGCCGGAGTCACTGGCGGCAGCCGGTGGCTGGTGCGCCAGTAACCACCGTGCAGCGCAAGCAGGTACAGCCAGGCGACGGCGGCGGCGCTCGTCAGCAGGCAGAAGGTCAGGACTGCTGCCTCCGGTAGCTCGGTGTGGCGGCTGTCGGCGGCCGGCCGTCGCCGGTCGCCGCGACGGCTGCCCGCGATGCACTCTATCTTGGGGGATGTGACGCGGATCGCGCTGTTTGCCACCTGCCTCGCCGACACCCTGTTCCCGGATGTCCCGAGAGCCACCGTGACGGTGCTGGAGCGGCTCGGGCACGAAGTCGTGTTCCCGGCTGAGCAGACGTGCTGCGGGCAGATGCACATTAATACGGGGTACCAGCGGGCGGCGCTGCCGCTGATCCGGCGGTACGTCGACACTTTCGAGCCGTACGAGCTCATCGTGGCACCGTCTGGCTCCTGCGTCGGCTCGATCGGGCACCAGCACGCCATGGTGGCGCGGCGGCACCATGACGAGGATCTGGCGCAGCGCGCGCAGGCGGTCGCCGCACGTACCTACGAGCTGTCGCAGCTGCTCGTTGACGTGCTCGGCGTCGAGGATGTCGGCGCGCACTACCCGCACCGGGTCACCTATCACCCGACGTGCCACTCACTCCGGCTGCTGGCAGTAGGCGACCGGCCGTTGCGGCTGCTGCGCCGGGTCTCCGGGATCGACCTGGTGCCGCTGCCTGATGCCGACGTCTGCTGCGGATTCGGCGGCACGTTCGCGGTCAAGAACGCCGACACCTCGACCGCGATGCTGGCCGACAAGATGCGCAACGTGCTGGCTACCCGGGCGGAGGTCTGCACGGCCGGCGACTCGTCGTGCCTGATGCACATCGGCGGCGGGCTGTCCCGGCTGCGCGCCGGCGTCAAGACGGTGCACCTGGCCGAGATCCTCGCCTCGACCGCCGGGGCCGGCCAGGGAGCGCCTGCGGCGGTGAGCCGGTGACGGCCTTCCTCGGCCTGCCGGGCTGGCCGGGCCGGCCGGGCTCCCGGCGGCCGCCCGCCGAGCCAGCGCACGCGCCGCGCGGCGTCGGTCATCTGCGCGCAGCCGATCCCTTCCCGGTCGCTGCCCGCCGGGCTCTCGCTGACGCCCAGCTGCGGCGCAACCTCGGCAAGGCCACGACCACGATCCGGGCCAAGCGGGCAGCCGTGGTCAGCGAATTGCCGGACTGGGAGGAGCTGCGCGCCGCGGGCGAGGCGATCAAGACGGCCACGATGGCTGACCTCGACCGCCACCTCGAGCAGCTTGACGCCGCGGTCACCGCCCGCGGCGGCACGGTGCACTGGGCCAGGGACGCGATCGAGGCAAACAACATCGTGACCGCGCTGGTGCAGGCGGCCGGCGCCACCGAGGTGGTCAAGGTCAAGTCGCTGGCCACCGACGAGATCGGGCTGAACGACGCGCTGGCCGCGGCCGGCATCGCGGCCTACGAGACGGACCTGGCCGAGCTGATCGTGCAACTCGGCCACGACCGCCCGTCGCACGTCCTGGTCCCGGCCATCCACCGCAACCGATCGGAGATCCGCGACATCTTCCTGCGGGAGATGAACGATGTCAGCCCTGACCTGACCGACGATCCGGCCGCGCTGGCCGAGGCGGCCAGGCAGCACCTGCGGCGCAAATTCCTGTCCGCCACCGTCGGCATCAGCGGCGCGAACTTCGGCGTCGCCGAGACAGGCACGTTGTGCGTGGTCGAATCGGAAGGGAACGGGCGCATGTGCGTGACCCTCCCGCAGACCCTGATCACTGTCATGGGCATCGAGAAAGTGATCCCGAGCTGGGCTGACCTCGGCGTGTTCCTGCAGTTGCTGCCCAGGTCGTCGACCGGCGAGCGGATGAACCCGTACACCTCGATGTGGACCGGCGTGACGCCGGGCGACGGCCCGCAGTCTGTGCACCTGGTGCTGCTGGACAACGGGCGGACCGCCGCGCTCGCCGACCCGGTGGGGCGCGCCGCGCTGCACTGCATCCGGTGCTCCGCGTGCCTCAACGTATGCCCGGTGTACGAGCGGACCGGCGGGCATGCGTATGGCTCGGTATACCCCGGCCCGATCGGAGCGGTGCTGTCGCCGCAGCTGACCGGCATCGAGGACAACGCCTCGCTGCCGTACGCGTCGTCGCTGTGCGGGGCCTGCTATGACGTCTGCCCGGTGAAGATCAATATTCCGGAGCTGCTGGTGCACCTGCGTGCGCGGCACGTCGAGGAGGCCAGGCGGACGCAGCGGCTGCCCTCTGCCGAGGCCATCACGATGGCGGCGGCATCTTACGTGCTCGCCGACCCGGGTCGGCTCGCCGCCGCGCAGTCGGCCAGCCGGTCCGGCCGCCTGCTCGGCCGGCGCGGGAGGATTACGGCGCTGCCGCCGCCGCTGGCCGCGTGGACGCGCGCGCGAGACGCGCCGGTCCCGCCGCCGCAGACGTTCCGGCAATGGTGGCAGGGTCACCACGGAGATGACCGGGGTGACCGGGACGATCGGGGCGACCAGTGAGCGCGCGCGACGACGTGCTGGCCAGGATCAGGGCTGCGGCACGGACGGGCGCTGACGGGACCGGTCCTGCGTCCTTTGCAGCCGCGCCGTCGCCCGGCCCGCGCTACCGGACCCGCAGCGAGCTGGCTGGCCCGGAATTGCTCGAATTGCTGGCCAGCAGGCTGACTGACTACCGGGCGCTCGTGCACCTCGCGTCGGCGGCGACACTGGCCGATGAGATCGGCGCCGCCCTGCGACGGCGGCAGGCGCGCCGCATTGTCGTGCCCCCGGCGCTGCGATTGCCGCTGCCCGGCTTCGTGACGGCGACCGCGGACACGCGGCCCTTTCTCAGCCCGGCGGAGCTGGCCGCCTTCGACGGGGTTGTCACCCGTGCCGCGGTGGCCGTCGCCGAGACGGGCACGATCGTCCTGGACGGCTCGCCAGACCAGGGCCGCCGGGCCATCTCGCTGGTACCCGACTATCACCTGTGCGTGGTGGAAGCCGGTCAGGTTGTCCACCTGGTGCCCGAAGCGGTCGCCAGGCTGGCGGCTGGCCGACCGCTGACCTGGATTAGCGGCCCGTCGGCCACCAGCGACATCGAGCTGGAACGAGTCGAGGGAGTTCACGGTCCGCGGACTCTCGAGGTCGTCCTGGTGTCCGGATGACGAACGCCAGGACGGTCCGGCCGATTGTCCGCGCTGACGTCCGCGCAGCGGCAGGGGTGATGACGCGGGCATTCCACGACGACCCGGTCATGGCGTGGATTTTCCCCGACGAGCAGATGCGCCGGCGCCGCCTCCCGTCGTTCTTCGCCACCGCGATCCGTGGCAACCTGCGGCAGGGCAACACCGAAGTGGTCGTGATGAACGGACAGGTGCTCGGCTGCGCGATCTGGGTGGCGCCGGGAACCTGGCGGCCGCCGCTGTGGCGGCAGGTCGTCGCCTTGCCGTCCGTGATCGTCAGGCTCCGCT
The DNA here is from genome assembly GCA_021792405.1 of Actinomycetes bacterium. Classification (GTDB taxonomy): domain Bacteria; phylum Actinomycetota; class Actinomycetes; order Streptosporangiales; family Streptosporangiaceae; genus JAJYUU01. The sequence goes on along the minus strand of JAJYUU010000074.1, from coordinate 12,719 downwards.
CCCGGCTCCTCGTCGCGAGCGCTACCTTCGGCGCGCTGCTCGCCGTCCATCCCGACAGGCCACACTGGTACCTGTCCGGGATTGGCTCCGATCCGCCAGTCCAGGGCAGCGGTGCCGGCAGCGCGCTGATGCGATCGCGGCTAGCCCGCTGCGATGCCGCGCGCCAGGCCGCCTACCTGGAATCGAGCAAGGAGAGCAACGTGCCGTTCTACGAGCGGCACGGCTTCCGCGTGACCAGGGAGCTGACCGTCCCGGCTGGCGGCCCGACGTTCTGGCTGATGTGGCGCGAACCGCAGGAGGTAGGAGATTGATGCGGGTCATTAGCGGGGCAGGAGAATTTGCCGGGACGGCGAGCTGGGTAGAGCACCTCAGCGTCGCCGATCTCAGCGTGGGCACCTACTCGCTTCCGGCAGGCAGCACCGACAGTCAGGAGCCGCATACCGAGGACGAGGTTTACCTGATTACAGCCGGCCGGGCAGTGCTGGAGTCCGGCGGTGACCGGATGACCGTACGGCCAGGCTCGGTTATCTATGTCCCTGCCGGGGAAGTACACAGGTTTGCCGAGATAGCCGAGGATCTCGCGGCGATCGTGGTATTCGCCCCGGCAGAGTATTCGCGAGCCCTCGCCGCTCACTAGCGGCCCGAGGGGTCAGGGGGCCGGGGCACGTTATTTCGGTATTACCCCTATTAGGAAGTTAGCGCTACAGTGGGTGAAGGGACGGAAGCAAATCCGGGACAAGGCTTGGCCGGACTAGCACTAGGGGCAGGAGGCGGTCAGGGTGAGCGGTAGGGCGGTCCCGGATGCCGAAAGGCTCCTGACGCCGGCCGAGGTGGCGGCGATGTTCCGGGTCGATCCCAAGACGGTGACGCGCTGGGCGCGGGACGGCCGGCTGACCTCGGTCCGGACGCTCGGCGGGCACCGGCGTTACCGGGAGAGCGAAGTACTGGCACTGCTGCGCGCCGCGCACTCGGAAGCGGCGGAGTGAGCTAAGCCCGGTGCCGCAGGCGTGCCCGGCGGGGCGCAGGAAGCCAGAGTGGCGGGCCGCATCCGGGCGGGTTCTCGGCCGGAGTGCATAGAGTTGCCCTGTGGCAGATCCGGCAAGCTACCGGCCGGCGCCCGGCTCCATCCCGGAGTCGCCTGGCGTCTACCGCTTCCGCGACGGCCGCGGCCGGGTCATCTACGTCGGCAAGGCCAAGAACCTCCGGGCTCGGCTGAACTCCTATTTCGCCGACTTTGCCGGATTGCATCCGCGTACCCAGTCGATGCTGCTTGCCGCCGCTGGAGTCGACTGGACGGTGGTGGGCACCGAGGTCGAGGCACTGCAGCTCGAGTACTCATGGATCAAGGAGTTCGATCCGCGGTTCAACGTCCGTTACCGCGACGACAAGAGTTACCCCTACCTTGCCGTCACCATGGACGAGGACTTCCCGCGCGTACAGGTCATGCGCGGGGCTAAGCGGCGCGGTGTCAGGTATTTCGGGCCTTACTCGCATGCCTGGGCGATCCGCGACACGGTAGACACCCTGCTGCGGGTATTCCCGGTCCGCACCTGCTCTGCTGGGGTGTTCAAACGCGCCGGTCAGATCGGGCGGCCATGCCTGCTGGGCTACATCGGCAAGTGCTCTGCCCCGTGCGTGGGACGGATCAGCGAGGCGGCGCACCGCGCGCTCGCCGAGGAGTTCTGCGACTTCATGGCCGGCCAGACCGGCAAGTTCCGCAAACGGCTGGAAGCGCAGATGCGCGAGGCGTCGGCGGCCGAGGAGTACGAACGGGCAGCGCGGCTGCGTGACGATATCCAGGCACTGCAGCGCGCACTGGAAAAACAGGCCGTGGTGCTGCCTGACGGCACCGACGCCGACGTGATCGCGCTGGCCGAAGACCAGCTGGAAGCGGCCGTGCAGGTGTTCTACGTGCGCGACGGCCGGGTGCGCGGCCAGCGCGGCTGGGTGCTGGACAAGGTCGAGGACGTCAGCACTGCCGAGCTTGTCGAGCATTTCCTCGGGCAGGTCTATGACAGCGACCCGGTGGCTGCCGGCCGGCCGACAGCCCGCTCCGGAGGGTCGGGTCGTGCCAGTGCGGGCCAAAACGGTGCGGGCCGGGACGGTGCGGGCCGGGACAATGCGGGCCGGGACAATGCGGGCGGCGGCGGCGCGGCTGGCCGCCAACAGTCAGCCATTCCGCGCGAGGTGCTGGTCCCAGCGCTGCCGCCGGATCCGGCGACTGTCGAGGAATGGCTCGCGGTGCGCCGCGGTGGCCGGGTCAGCCTGCGGGTGCCGCAGCGCGGTGACAAGAAGGCGCTGCTGGATACCGTGGCCAGGAACGCGGGTGAGTCGCTGGCCCTGCACAAGACGCGCAGGGCAAGCGACCTGACCACGCGCAGCGTGGCGCTGACCGAGATCTCTGAGGCGCTCGGGCTGGGCGAGGCTCCGCTACGGATCGAGAGCTACGACGTTTCCAACCTGCAGGGAACTCACGTCGTGGCGTCGATGGTGGTCTTCGAGGACGGTCTTGCCCGCAAGTCCGAGTACCGCAGGTTCGCGATCAGGGGCCTGGACGGTACCGATGACGTGGCTGCCATCCACGAGGTGATTGCCCGGCGGTTCCGCCGTTACCTTGACGAGCGGGCGGCCGAAGCGGCCGGCCCGGGCGGTGCGGCCGCCGGCGAGTCGCAGGCCGAGCCGGAAGCGCGGCGCAAATTCGCCTACCCGCCGAACCTGCTGGTGATCGACGGCGGTCCAGCCCAGGTGGCAGCCGCGGTACGGGCGCTGGGCGAACTGGGCATCGTGGACGTGGCCGTGTGCGGCCTGGCGAAGCGACTCGAAGAGGTCTGGCTGCCCGGCGAGGACGGACCGGTCATCTTGCCGCGCAGCAGCGAGGGGCTCTACCTGCTGCAGCGGGTGCGGGACGAGGCGCACCGGTTCGCGATCAGCTACCACCGGGCCAAGCGCGGCGCGGCGCTGACTGCGAGCAAGCTCGACGAGATCCCCGGCGTGGGCCCGGCCCGGCGGGCTACGCTGCTTCGGCGGTTCGGCTCGGTGCGCAAGCTCACCGCCGCGACCGTGCAGGACATCGCCGCCGTGCCGGGCTTTGGTACGCGGACGGCGGAGGCGGTGCACCAGGCCCTGCATCCAGACGGTGACGGTACCGACACCGCTGGCCCCGCAGCGACTTCGAGCGCCGGTAGCGAGTCCGGGGCGCGGCCACGGCTGGTGCAGGAAGTGAGCGGGGCACAAGCGAGCGGGGGCGGGGCATGAGCGGGGGGCGGGGCATGAGCGGGGGACGGGGCATGAGCGGGGACGGCACCGAACAGGAAATCGTGATCATCACCGGCCTCTCCGGGGCCGGCCGCAGCACTGCGGCCAAGGCGCTCGAGGACCTTGACTGGTTCGTCGCCGACAACCTGCCCGCCGATCTGCTCCCCACGATGGCCGACCTGGCCCGCCGGGCCGGCGGAGCGGTGCCGCGGCTGGCCGCGGTCGTAGACATCCGCAGTCGTGCATTCTCGTCCGACCTCAAGTCGGCGATCAGCGATCTCAACGCCCGCGGCATCCGGCCGTATGTGGTGTTCCTGGAGGCATCCGATACCACGCTGGTGCGCAGGTTCGACAGCGTCTCCCGGCCGCATCCGCTGCAGGAAGGCGGCCGGGTGGTGGACGGGATCGCCGCCGAGCGCGACCTGCTGCAGGGCATGCGCGCAGAGGCTGACCTTGTGCTGGACACCAGTGCGCTGAACGTGCACGAGCTGCGATCCAGGATGCGGAGCGCGTTCGCCACCGATGCGGACACGGTGCTGCGCGTGAGCGTGGTCTCGTTCGGGTTCAAGTACGGCCTGCCGGTAGACGCGGACATGGTGGCGGACTGCCGGTTCTTGCCGAACCCGCACTGGATACCGGAGCTCGCGCCGCAGACCGGCCAGGATGACGCGGTCATCAAGTACGTGCTCAGCCAGCAGGGTGCGACGGAGTTCCTTGACGCGTTCGTGCGCGCGGTACAAGTCGCGCTGGCGGGCTATGACCGGACCGGCAGGCACTTCGTGCTCCTTGCCGTCGGCTGTACCGGCGGTAAGCACCGCAGCGTGGTCATGGCCGATGAGATGGCTGCCCGGCTGTCGCAGACCTGGCCCGGCATCCAGGTCACGCACCGCGATCTGGGCCGCGAGTAGGCATGACCGTTCCAGCTCCGGGCCGCCCGCGTAACCGTAAGGTCGTCGCGCTCGGTGGCGGCCACGGGCTGCACGCATCGCTGTCCGGGCTGCGGCGGGTCACCAGGGACCTGACGGCGATCGTCACGGTCGCGGATGATGGCGGCTCAAGCGGCCGGCTGCGCCGGGAGTTCGGCGTGCTGCCGCCCGGCGACCTGAGGATGGCACTGGCCGCGTTGTGCGGCGATGACGCCTGGGGCACCACCTGGAGCCGGGTGATTCAGCACCGGTTCGCCGGTGGCGGTGACGTGGCACACGAGGGCGGGCTGGCCGGCCATGCGGTGGGTAACGTGCTGATCGTCGCGCTCTGGGAACTGCTCGGCGACACCGTGCAAGGACTGGAGTGGGTCGCGCGACTGCTCGGAGCGCACGGCCGGGTGCTGCCGATGTCGGCGGTTCCGCTGGACCTGGTGGCCGAAGTAGCCGGGGCAGATCCGGACAGGCCGGACGAGGTGCTCACCATTAAGGGCCAGGTAGCCTGCGCGACGACCACAGGACGGGTACGGTCGGTATCACTGGTTCCCGCCGACCCGCCCGCGTGCCCGGAAGCCGTGCAAGCGATCGAGGCGGCGGACTGGGTGGTGCTCGGGCCGGGCTCGTGGTTCACCAGCGTGCTACCGCACCTGCTGGTTCCGGAGCTGGCCGCGGCGCTGGTGGGGACTCGAGCGCGGAGGCTGGTAGCGCTGAATCTGGCGCCGCAACCCGGTGAGACAGGCGGCTTCTCGCCGCACGCCCACCTGGAAGTTCTTGCGGACCACGCACCAGACCTGGGGATCGACGTCGTGCTCGCGGATCGTAGCGCGGCCGCCGCGTCGGCTGCCGAACTGGAGAAGGCAGCGGGCCTGCTCGGCGCCCGTCTCGTAATGGCCGATCTGGCCGTCGCAGACGGGTCGCCGCGGCATGATCCGCGGCGGCTGGCGGGCGCATTCGCGCAGCTATTCGAGGGGGAGTGAGGCCCGTGGCGCTGACTGCTCTGGTCAAGGACGAGCTCAGCAGGGTAAGCGTGCTGAAGCCATGCTGTCGCAAGGCAGAAGTGTCGACCATCCTGCGATTCGCGGGCGGGTTGCATCTGGCGGCAGGCCGCATAGTCGTCGAGGCAGAACTCGACACCGGATCGGCCGCGCGTCGCCTGCGCAAGGACATCGCGGAGGTGTTCGGTCACGCGTCCGACCTCGTGGTGCTGGCGCCGGGCGGGCTGCGCAAGGGCAACCGCTACCTGGTCCGGGTGACCGCCGACGGGGAAAGCCTGGCCAGGCAGGCCGGGCTGGTCGACAATCATGGCCGGCCGGTGCGGGGGCTGCCCAGACAGGTGGTATCGGGCACGACCTGCGATTGCGAGGCTGCCTGGCGCGGTGCGTTCCTCGCGCACGGCTGCCTGACCGAGCCGGGCCGCTCCATGTCGCTCGAGGTGAGCTGCCCCGGCCCGGAAGCAGCGCTGGCCATGGTCGGTGCTGCCCGACGGCTGAAGATTCACGCCAAGGCGCGCGATGTCCGCGGAGTTGACCGGGTAGTGGTCCGCGACGGCGACTCGATCAGCGCGCTGCTCACCCGGCTGGGCGCGCACGACAGCGTGCTGGCGTGGGAGGAGCGCCGGATCCGCCGTGAGGTCAGGGCCACCGCGAACCGGCTGGCGAACTTCGATGACGCCAACCTGCGGCGCAGCGCCCGCGCGGCAGTCGCGGCCGGCGCCAGGGTGGAGCGCGCACTGGAGATACTCGGCGCCGATGCTCCTGAGCACCTCATCGTCGCCGGCGAGCTGCGGATCAAGCACCGGCAAGCCAGCCTCGAGGAGCTCGGCCAGCTGGCCGAGCCGGCCCTGACCAAGGACGCCATCGCCGGGCGGATCAGGCGGCTGCTCGCGCTGGCCGACCGGCGCGCCATTGAACTGGGGATACCGAACACCGAAGCGACCCTCACGGCCGAAATGCTGGTGCCCTGACTGCCCGTTCCCGCCCGTCAGGGTTCGGTATCCGGCGCGCTAGATGACCGCTCGGCCGATCGGGGCGCGGGGCCGGTCCGGTAGGGTTTTGTGCGCCAGCCGTGCACAGCCAAGACCACGCGCGGCGATGACGAAGGAGTGCACTTGCGGTGAGTGTCCGGGTGGGAATCAACGGGTTCGGCCGGATCGGGCGGAACTTCTGGCGGGCCGTGCAGGCCGGCGCTGGCGGCGACATCGAAATAGTGGCGGCGAACGATCTCGGCGACCTCGCTACCTGTGCTCACTTGCTGAAATATGACACGGTGCTGGGCACGCTGGACATGGAGGTTGCCGCCGAGGGTGACGTCATCCGGGCAGGCAGTCACTCGATCAAGATGCTCGCCGAGAAGGATCCGGCGGCGCTGCCATGGGGCGACCTTGGGGTGGATGTCGTGATCGAATCCACCGGCCGGTTCACCAGCGCGCCGGATGCCGCCAAGCACCTGGCTGGCGGTGCCCGCAAGGTGGTCATCTCGGCGCCGGCGAAGGGCGAGGACATCACGATCGTGCTCGGCGTGAACGACGACCGGTACGACCCGGCACGGCACCACATCATCTCCAACGCGTCGTGCACGACGAACTGCGTGGCACCGATGGCCAAGGTACTGAGCGACAGCTTCGGCATTCGCAAGGGGCTGATGACGACCATTCACGCTTATACGAATGATCAGGTAATTCTTGACTTCCCGCACAAGGACCTGCGCCGGGCCAGGGCTGCCGCGCAGAACATCATCCCGACCACGACAGGTGCAGCCAAGGCGACGTCTCTGGTGCTGCCAGAGCTGACCGGCAAGCTGGACGGGCTGGCCATGCGGGTACCGGTGATGGACGGCTCGGTGACCGACCTGGTCGTCCAGCTGGAGCGGGACGTCACCATCGAGGAAGTCAACGCGGCCTACCGGGCCGCCGCCGACGGCCCGCTCAAGCGCTACCTGCACTACACCGCCGATCCGATCGTGTCCTCCGACATCGTCGGAACGCCGTATTCCTGCACGTTCGATTCTCAGCTCACGATGGCCTCCGGCGACCAGGTCAAGGTCATCGGCTGGTACGACAACGAGTGGGGCTACTCCAACCGGCTCGCCGACCTTGCCGGCCTGGTGGGCGCCAGCCTGCCTGCCCGCTCGTGAAGGGCCTCGATTCGCTGACCGTCAGCGGCCGGGTCGTGCTGCTGCGGGCCGACTTGAACGTGCCGCTTGACGGCACCGCGATCACCGACGACGGCCGCATCCTGGCCAGCCTGCCAACCATCAGTAACCTGCGGGAACGCGGCGCGAGGGTGCTGATCATCGCGCACCTGGGGCGGCCGAAGGGCGACAGTTACGCAGACCGCGCAGCCGGTGGCCCGTCGCTCGCTCCGGTGGCAGCCCGGCTGTCGCAGTTGCTGCGCGCACCAGTCCCGCTGGCAGCCGATGTCGCGGGCGACTCGGCCAGGACCGTCGCGGCCGGACTTGCCGACGGTGACGTGGCCATGCTGGAGAACATCCGCTTCGAGCCCGCCGAGACCAGCAAGGACCCGGCGGAGCGGGCGGTGCTCGCCGGGCGGCTGGCGGCGCTCGGCCAGGCGTATGTCGGGGACGGGTTCGGCGCCTTGCACCGCGCCCACGCCAGCGTGTGTGACCTGCCCGCGCTGCTGCCGCATGCCGCCGGGAACCTGGTACTGGCCGAGGTAGCCGTGCTGGAACGGCTGCAGGATCCGGCCCGGCCGTATGTCGTCGTGCTCGGCGGCGCCAAGCCGTCCGACAAGCTAGCGGTGATCGCGAACCTGCTGGGGCGGGCCGACCGGATCCTGGTCGGCGGCGGGATGTCCTACACGTTCCTGGCGGCCAGGGGTTATGAGGTAGGCAACTCGCTGCTGGAAGCCGACAAGATCGATGACGTCCGCCGGGTGATGGCGGACGCGCAGGCGCGCGGGGTCGAGCTCGTGCTGCCGGTCGACCTCGTCGGCGCGACGCGGTTCGCGCCGGACGCGGACCACGAGGTGTACCCGGCGGACGCGTTCCCTGCCGACCGGGAGGGCATGGACATGGGCCCGGCTACCAGGGAGTTGTTCGCGGCCAAGCTCGCGGATGCGGCGACGGTGTTCTGGAACGGGCCGGTCGGGGTGTTCGAGTTCCCCGCTTTCGCGGCCGGCACCAGGGCGGTGGCCGAGGCAATCAGCGCCGTGCCCGGTTTCACCGTGGTCGGCGGCGGCGACTCGGCCGCTGCCATCCGCAGGCTCGGGCTTCCTGAGGACGGCTTCAGCCACATTTCCACCGGCGGCGGAGCCAGCCTGGAGTACCTGGAGGGCGCGTCTCTGCCCGGCCTTTCTGCCCTTGCTGACGCGGAACCGGCCCGCTAGTGGCCGCCGTCAGGAAGCCGCTCATCGCCGGCAACTGGAAGATGAACAACAGCCATCTGGAGGCCATCGCGCTCACCCAGAAACTCGGGTTCGCGCTGACCGACAAGGACTTCGCTGCCACCGAGATCGCGGTCCTGCCGCCGTTCACCGCGCTGCGCAGCGTGCAGACGCTGATCGACGGCGACAAGCTCCGGCTGCTGTACGGCGCACAGGACGTCTCGCCGCACGAGGACGGGCCTTACACCGGCGATGTCTCGGCGCGGATGCTGGCCAAGTTCGGCTGCCGGTTCGTCCTGGCCGGGCACTCCGAGCGGCGCATTCACCACCATGAGGATGACGTCCTGGTCAACAGCAAGGTTCGCGCCGTGCTCCAGCGGAATATGACGCCGGTGCTGTGCATTGGCGAGCCGCTCGAGGTACGCCAGGCTGGCGAGCATCTCGACTACGTTCTGGCCCAGCTCGACGGGGGCCTTGCGGGCCTGACTGCCGGCCAGGTAGGCGGCCTGGTGGTCGCCTACGAGCCGGTCTGGGCCATCGGAACCGGCCAGGTGGCGACGCCGGCCGACGCGCAGGAGGTCTGCCGGGCCATCCGGGGACGGATTTCCGCCGTTCACGGTCACCCGGCAGGCGCGAGCACGCGTATTCTGTATGGCGGGTCGGTTAAGCCTGACAATATGCCCGCGATCATGGCCGAGCCCGATGTCGACGGGGCGCTAGTAGGCGGTGCGAGCCTAGATGCCAGCGAGTTCGTGCGGATTTGCCGGTATCGTGAAAGAAGCACTGCCTGAGCGCGCTGCTGCCACGTAGAGACCGGTGCCGCGTGCGGCCAGAACTAGCTGGGAGAGACGAGAAACCGCAGTGACTGTCGCATTCTCCGTGATCTTGATCATCACCAGCCTGCTGATGATCCTGCTAGTGCTCCTGCACAAGGGCAAGGGCGGCGGCTTGTCGGACCTGTTCGGCGGCGGCATATCCTCCTCGCTCGGCTCTAGCTCGGTGGTTGAGCGGAACCTGGACCGGATCACCATCGTCACCGGGATCATCTGGTTCGTCTGCATCGTTGCCCTGGGAATCCTCGACAAGCACTGAGGCCGGGCGGCGCCTGAGCGCCGGCTCGGCAGGGCACTGACCGGCATGGGTTAACGGGACACCGACAGTCACGGTCTTCGATATGTACGGCACTTGAATACACACGGCAGTGAACTGGATAGGGAACGAGCAGGCTGGTGCGGCGCCCGGCGCGGCGAAGCGATCCGCACGACATCTGAGCAAGGGGTGAGCAGTGAGTAGTGGCAACGCCATACGCGGCAGCCGGGTAGGTGCCGGGCCGATGGGTGAGGCCGAGCGCGGCGAGGCTGCGCCGCGCATCCGGGTGTCTTTCTGGTGCTGCAACGGACACGAGACCATTCCGAGCTTTGCCTGTGACGCTGCGGTCCCGGAGTTCTGGGACTGCCCGCGCTGCGGCTTGCCGGCCGGCCAGGACGAGGCTAACCCGCCTGCTCCGCCGCACGCCGAGCCGTACAAGACGCATCTGGCTTATGTGAAGGAACGGCGCAACGACACCGACGGGGCCGCGATCCTCGCCGAGGCCCTCGACCGGCTGCGCAAGGGCGCCTAAGGGCGGCCCGCTCGCCGTCGGCTGGCTAGTGGGCGAAGGCGCTTCGCTGGCCGCCTGGCAGCAACGGCACGGGCTCGCGGCGTGCCGCTTCCAGCACCTGCACCTGCGTGCGCAGATCGCTGATCAGCAGTCCGGCCAGATCCTGGCTGAAGCCATTCCTGACCACGATCCGCAGCACCGCGGTGCCCTGCATGTTCTCGGGAAAGGTGTAGGCCGGAACGAGCCAGCCACGCTGCCGGAGCCGCTCAGACAGGTCGAACACGGTGTAACGGGCGCTGGCCTGGTCGGCCAGCTTGAACGTGACCACGGGCAGGTCCCTGCCGTCGGAGAGTAGCTCGAACGGGCCGATGCCGGCTACCTGCTCGGCGATGAAGCGCGCCACCTGCTGGCAGGTGAGCTGGACCTGCCGGTATCCCTCGAAGCCGAGCCGGACGAAGTTGTAGTACTGCGCGGCAACCTGCGAGCCGGGCCGGGAGAAGTTCAGCGCGAACGTCGGCATGTCCCCGCCCAGGTAGTTCACCCGGAACACCAGGTCGTCGGGCAGCGCGGCGGCATCACGCCAGACGATCCAGCCGACGCCGGGATACACCAGGCCGTACTTGTGGCCGGAGGTGTTGATCGAGGCGACCCGGCTCACCCGGAAGTCCCACTCCAGGTCCGGCGCCAGGAACGGCGCTACGAAGCCGCCGGACGCCCCGTCGACGTGAATCGGGAGGTCCAGCCCGGTGTCGTGCTGGAGCGCGTCAAGAGCGGCCGCTATCTCCGCGACCGGCTCGTAGCTACCGTCCATCGTGGACCCGAGAACGGCTACGACGCCGATCGTGTTCTGGTCGCAGCGCGCTGCGGCTTCCGGTCCGGTCAGATGCAGCCGGCCGGGCTCCATCGGCACCATCCGCGGCTCTACCTGCCAGTAGCGGCAGAACTTCTCCCAGCAAACCTGGACGTTAGCCCCCATCACCAGATTCGGCTTGACACCACTGCCGGGCAGGCCCGCCGTGGCGCCATGGCGGGCGCGCCAGCGCCAGAGCAGGGCGAGCCCGCCGAGCATGCATGCCTCGCTTGACCCGGTCGTCGAGCAACCGGTCGCCGAGCCGCGCGAAGCGCCGTCGTCAGGCCCGTCATCGTCGGCGAGAGCCGCGGGCGCATGCCACAGATGGGCCAGGATGTTGACGCAGCGGCGCTCGAGCTCCGCGGTTTGCGGATATTCGTCCTTGTCGATCATGTTCTTGCTGAAGCACTCGGCCATGAGCTGCTCGGCCTCCGGCTCCATCCAGGTGGTGACGAACGTAGCCAGGTTGAGCCGGGCATTGCCGTCGAGGATCAGCTCATCCCGCACGAGCGCGAGCGCGGCAGCCGGGTCCATTGGCTCCGCAGGCAACCGGTGCCGGGGGACAGCATGCTCGATCCGGCAGTAGACCGGGTTGAGATCGAGTATCGCGGGTCCGCGGGCCTCGTCGATCTTGGCGTGAAGCGGCATGTCGTGATCCTTTCCGCCGGTCAGGCGAGCTTGTTCAGGTTGCACTCCGATAGCGACTGAACAGGAAATCCGCATCGGTCAGCAGGTGCGCCAGGGACAGCCGCGTGGTCACCGCGGTCGCGGTGATGGCAGTCGCAGTGGCGGCAGTCGCGGTGGCGGCAGTCGCAGTGATGGCAGCAGGCAGCCCGGTGACCTGGCCAGAGCCCGATCTCACGATGCGGCCAGCCGGACCGCCGGCAAATACCGGGCTAGTTGTCAGGCATAGTTCGTCAATCAGGCCGGCCTGTGCCAGTTGCCCGAGCAGGGCCGGGCCGCCCTCACACAAGATCCTGGAGTAACCGAGGCCATGCAGCGCCGCGACGGCCGCGCTCACGTCGACCTGACCATGGCCGGCTTCCACGATCCGGGCGTGCCTGGCGATCGCGGTCTTGCGATCGGGCGGAGCGTCGGCCGTGGTGACCACGATCGTCTGCGCTCCGGCGGCCGCCCCGGTCAGCAACTGCCCGGCGGGGTCGACGCCGAGCCTGGCGGTCACGACTGCGATGGCGGGCAGCGGAGCGCCGGCCGGGCGCAACTGCTGCCACAGCTCGGCGGCCTGTACTGGCCGGTACCGCTCCGCCCGTGCGGTTCCCGCGCCGACGAGAATGAGGTCGGCGAGGCTGCGCAGCACCGTGAAAACCATCCGGTCGCCCGGCCCGGACAAGCCGCCGGACCGGCCGCTGAGCGAGGCGGCGCCGTCGACGCTGGCAACCATGTTCGCCTGCAGCCAGCCGCGCTGGTGGTCCCGGCCGTCACCGCGGTACAGCCGGGCAAGCTCTGAAATCGCGGCCGGCGGCGCGCCGGGCCCCGCGTTCGGCACGACTTGCAGCTCCGGGCCCTGAACCGGATAGATCTGGCGCACGTCAAGCAGTCAATCAGACCAGGCGTCCGTGCGCGCAGCGCGCCCCGGCACCGTGCGCCAGGTTCTGGCGGCCGGCCGCTAACCTCGATTCCCGGTGCGGCGGAGGTCAATGATGATCTTGGCCAGCATGAACGACATCTTTCGCGTTTTTGCAGGCCAGAACGCATGCTCCTGTACCTGTGCAGGATGAACCTCAGCGTGT
>JAJYUU010000073.1 GCA_021792405.1 Actinomycetes bacterium | reverse complement strand
TTCGCTGTCTCCGGCGGGAAGATCACGGCCATCGCGCTGACCGCCAATCCGGATCAGATCCGCGATCGTGACATCGTTTTCGTCAGTAGCCGGCGGCATCAGGCGAAGGCGGGCGTCCGCCACTGAAGAGCTCGCGACGACGAGCCGAGAGCCCGAGAGCCCGAGAGCCCGGACGGCCGGGCGCCACGGCCGGCACCGCTGGCAGCGCCTACTTGCTGCCGCTTTCGTTCCTCTGGGACGGCGCGGGCATCATCGTGGCTACTCGGCGTTCCAGCGTGACGGGCCGCAACCTGAGCCGGGGCGGCCGAGTACGGGTAGGCGTCGGGCAGTTGCGCGATGTCACCATGATCGACGGGACAGTTGAACTGGTGGATGACGAGCAGGTGAAGGACGCGTTCGCGGTCAAGCATGGCTGGGATCCGCGCTAAGAAACCGGCGATTACGCGTACTTCCGCATCGTCCCGGACCCGATGCAGGCGTGGCGCGAAGTCAACGAACTGCCCGGACGCACGCTGATGCGCGACGGCGACTGGCTCGCCTGAGGTAGCCAGGGTGCTGGCACGGCTCGCCCGGACTGTTCGGGTGCACGCCTAAGCTGAGCGCCTCGTCGCCGCGTGGTCTCGGCATACCATTGATGCACTCCGCCAGGTCGCCATGGCGCTGGACCGGGCGCCCGCGCTCGGGGCTCTGTGATTCGACCGGAGGCTGCATGACCAGGAGATCACGACCAGCGGGGATGCCGCCTCCGACATTTGGGCGGCGTGGGCCTGGCCGGACCTATGACCCGTTCTACCGGTTCGAGCAGGCGGCGCGCGTAGGCGGCAAGCCGTACAAGTCGCCGGAGCCGAAGGCTGAACGGGAACTCCTGGCGTTGCTGTCGGGCAATGCCGCGCTGATGGTGATGGGCTGCGTGCTCGTGCTCGTGGTCGTCGCGCTGCTAGTGCTCCTGGTGGTCAGGCTATGACCGTGGTCGTGCCGGGCAACCGCCCGATACCGGCGACCGTGCGCTGATTGGCGTCAGTCCAGATTCGGCCAGTTCAGCAGCTGGGGCACGAGCTCTTTGGCGCCTTCAATGCGCAGTTCCCCGATCGGGTCTCGCCGGTAGAAGGCGAGGATCATGTCGCTTGGATCCGCAGTCACGGTGGCGGTCGGCTTGGCGCTGCCATGCTCGTCGCCGAGCAGCACCGTCACGGCGGGAGTCTCCAGGTCCAGTACCCAGCTTCCGCCTGCCCCGGTCTCCAGCACGACGGTGCCTGGCTCGTATGGCCACGGGCCATTGGTGAGCAGCTCCACTGTGAGGTACTCGCCAACGCCATCAGCCGCGACTGGGTCCGGAAGTGGCTGAGGCTGGCCGGCCGCCTGCTGTGCGTCGAAGGCGTGCACGGCAGCCTCCTGGACCTGGTGCCGGGCCACCGCGCCAGACGTCATCGGCGCGCCGGACGCCTCCCACCATGTCCAGCACATGCGGTTCGGCCCGGCGCTGCGCAGCTCGAGCACCAGCTGGTCGGTGGCATCCGCCGACCAGGCGAACAGGTCGCCCTGGGGGGTGGTGTCTCCGACGACGTCCGGGCTTGGCGGGCTGGCGGCCTCGCCGGCACCGACGACAGCCCGCCAGAATAGCTGCACCTCACCCAGATGAGCGATCAGGTCGGCGACCGTCCAGTCCGGACAGCCGGGAACCCGGGCTTCGAGCCCTGCCTGCGCCGCCGCGGAGCGCAGTGCCCGTGAGCGATCCTCGATCAGGTCAAGCATGTCCGGGAAGCTGAGTTTTTCCATGCGAGCGTTCTAGCACGGTGCCCTGACAGCGCTCTGGCTGGCGTCGGACGTGACCGTCCGGCTCCGGGCTGGCTCAGGGCTGCTAGCAGCCAAAACACAGCCATTATCCCGGCGGTGACAGCACGCGGCAGTCGGCCATTTCCCATAGTTAGCCGGATTGGCATGCGTTTATGCAGGTCATGCATGGTGAGTTGACCGGGAATCTCGGTACGAAATGCGCTATACAAGTCTTGGCGCGAGGGAGCGAGATGCGGTCACCAGAGCAGCACCCCGCTCTGCCCGGTCGTGCGGCCGTGCAGGGCTGGCTATCCCGCCTTCGTCAGTTCATGAGTGCTGCGCCGGTGCCGGTGAAAATTCTGCTGATCATCGCGATCTGCGTTTTTGCCGGTCCGCTTGTCTCGGTAGGGATAACCGCCGGGCTGATGTACGCGCCATACGCGCTGTGGGCGGGCGCCCGGTCCGCGATCGCCACGGCCTCGGTCGCGCTCTGGGGCGGAGCAGTAGTGGTGGTAGCAGCCGCCCGGACAGCCGGGCCGGCCGAACCGCGGTACCTGCTCCTGCTGCTGGCGGCGGTGGTCGCCGTCCTGGCCCACCTCGGCGTACTCGGCCGCTGGCAGGTGCCGTGCCGGACGACGGCGTGGGCGCTGCTGTGGTCGCTGTCGGCCGGCCTGCTCATCACGATGCTGCAACTCTGGCGCGGCCAGCCGCTGCTCGGACCGGCTACCGCATGGCTGATCGCGCTGGTGGTGCTCGGCTGGCGGCTGGCCAAGGCCATGCAAGACAGCCGCGAGTACGGCCGCAGGACCGGGTTCGCCGCATTGCCCGCGCCACACGCGATGGCGGCGGCCATGCCGGGTGGCTCGGCCGGATCCGCCGGGCCGGGATTCGCGGGCCCCGCGCGCCCGGCACGCCCGGCAGGTCCGGTGACCCAGGGCACCCAGGCCAGCCAGGGCACCCAGGCCAGCCAGGGCACCCAGGGCACCCAGGGCACCCAAGCCACTCGGGTCGTGCAGGCGCCCGGCGGAGTGCGGAACCTGGACCGCGGCCAGCAGGCGCGGCAGGCTCAGCAGTCGGCCCAGTGGCCGCCGATCACCGTCGACGAGGCGGTGGCCGAACTCACCGCGATGGTCGGGCTGACCGCCGTCAAGGATCAGATCCGGTCGATCACTGCTTCCGTCGAGGCCGCCCGGCGCCGGGCGATCGCCGGTCACGGTGCCGAGAAGCCGATGCAGCACTTCGTGTTCCTCGGCCCGCCGGGCACCGGCAAGACAGCGGTCGCGCGCATCCTCGCCAAGATCTTCTACGCCTTCGGCCTGCTTGACGCGCCCAGTGTCGTCGAAGCGCAGCGGGCTGACCTGGTCGGCGAGTACCTCGGCGCAACGGCCATCAAGACCAATCAGCTGATCGACTCCGCGCTCGGCGGGGTCCTGTTCATCGACGAGGCCTACAGCCTGGTGAACGAGGGCGACGGGCAGGGAGACCGGTTCGGCAACGAGGCCGTGCAGGCGCTGCTCAAGCGAGCCGAAGATGACCGGGACAACCTCATCATCATCCTGGCCGGCTATGAGCGGCAGATGGAGACCTTCCTGTCCGCCAATCCCGGCCTGAATTCCCGCTTCGGCGTCCGGATAAAGTTCCCGACCTACTCGCCGGCCGAGCTGATGGAACTCACCGAGCACGCAGTTCAGGCCAAGAGCGAGCTGATCGACCCGGATGCCCGTCCCGTCCTGCGCCAGATTTTCGATGAGGTCGGTCGCCGCCGCCTCGCGGACGAGCTCGGGAACGGCCGGTTCGTGCGCACCCTGCTGGCCAGGGCCGGGCAGCAGCGGGACGTCCGGGTGATGAGCGGGCCGGCCGAGCCGACGCCGGCCGAGCTGGTCACGCTGCGCGGCGAGGACATGCGGCTCGCCTACGCGGAGCTGACGACGCGGTTCCGCGGCTACACCGACACGCCGACAGTGGATGACGCGCTCGCCGAACTCGACGCGCTGGTCGGCCTGGAACCGGTCAAGCGCCAGGTGCACGAGATCGTCGCTCAGCTGCAAGTGGCCAGGCTCCGGGATCGCCAGGGGCTGGCCAGCCAGCCGCCGTCGCGGCACTTCGTCTTCACCGGCCCGCCGGGCACGGGCAAGACCACCGTGGCCCGCATCATCGGCCGGATTTTCGCGGCGCTCGGCCTGCTGGTGCGGCCGGAGGTCATCGAGGCCCACCGTGGCGACCTTGTCGGCGAGCATCTCGGCTCGACCGCGATCAAGACGTCCAAGCTGATCGACTCGGCGATAGGCGGCGTGCTGTTCATCGACGAGGCCTACGCGCTGCACAACGACGCCTACACCGGCGGCGACGCGTTCGGGTCCGAGGCGGTCGCGACGCTGCTCAAGCGCGCGGAGGACGACCGGGAACGGCTCGTGATCGTGCTGGCCGGTTACACCGACGACATGGACAGGCTGCTGCGCAGCAATCCGGGCCTGGCGTCCCGGTTCAGCACCAGGATTGCCTTCCCCAGCTACACAGGGGCCGAGCTCAGCCAGATCGCCAGGGTCATCGCGGCGAAGGCCGGCGACTCCTTCGATGCCGAAGCGCTGCCAGTGCTGCACTCGATCTTCGTCCAGGCTGTCGAGACCGGGCGGATCGACGTGCTGGGGAACGGCCGGTTCGCCCGCTCGCTCTTCGAGCGTGCCTGCGCTTCCCGCGACGTACGGGTCTCGCAGCGGGGCGATGCGGCCACCGCGACCGACCTGACCACGGTGCTCGCCGCCGACCTGCTCACTGCCTACCGCGAACTGGCCGGCTGACCGGGCTCGCTGCCTTCCCGCCCTGGCAGCGCGGCGAAAGCGGGCGACCGGGGCGGCGAAAGCGGGCGACCGGGGCGACCCGGCTAGCCGTCGACGAGCCGGAACCGGACCCGCTGACCAGGCCGCAGTTGCGCCGCGGCGTCCAGGTCAGCCGATGCGACCACTGCGATAACCGGATACCCGCCAGTAGTAGGGTGGTCGGCCAGCAGCAAGATCGGCTGCCCGTCGTGGCTGACCTGCAACGAGCCGGCCACCATGCCCTCGCTGGGCAGCTCCTCGCTGTGTGCCCGGCGCAGCCGGGGGCCGGCCAGCCGCAACCCGCTGCGATTGCTGGCGGTGGTGACCTCATAGCTTTCCGTAGTCAGCGCGGTCAGCGCGGTGCCGGCGAACCAGTCGTCCCGCGGGCCAGGTAGCACGCGCAGCTCCTGGTGGGCGCCGGCGCCGGGCCGCCGCGCCGCACTGGCCGGCCCGGCCGCGTGCGCCGGCTGCGCCTGCCCGTTTCCGGACCGGGAACGGGCATGTCCCACCGGCAGCACCTGGCCCGCTCGCAGCGGCGGCGGGCCAAGGCCGGAGTGAAGATCGGCGGACCTGCTGCCGAGCACGGGCGCGAGGTCGATGCCACCGCCGATCGCCAGGTAGCTGCGCAGTCCGGTGGCCGGCGGGTCAAGCCGCAGCGCCGTCCCGGCTGGCACGGCGAATGCGGTCGCGTGGGCCGGGCCCGGTTCGGCCGGCCGCGAGCGGTCACCTGCCAGGTCGAGGCGTGCTCCGGGGCCGGACTGGCTGCCTGCTCCGGGCCCGGTGAGCCGCACCGGCGCCGGGGCACCGGTCACCGCGACGACAGCGTCGAAGTGGAAGTACAGCTCGAGCCGCCCGAGGGTGACTTCCAGGCACGCGGCGTTCGCGTCGTTGCCTACCCGCTCGTTGGCGAGCCGCAGGCTGCCGACGTCGGCGGCGCCGCTGCCTGGTACACCGAGGTGCGCCAGGCCGCGCCGGCCGAGATCCTGGATGGTCGTCAGCGGACCTGGCCGCACCACCTCGACGCAACGACCTCCCGGCATTTCACGGATCTCGTGCCGTTGGCCGGCGCTTTGATCATGATCTGGCCGATCGGAATCCCTGACATGCGGCGCCTCAAGGTCCGGCAGCCGGCTGACCGCGCGGAAGCGGACTCGCTGGCCCGGCACGAGCAAAGCCGGCGGATTACGGCCGGGATCCCACAAGATCGCGGCAGAGCGGCCGAGCAGGCGCCAGCCACCGGGGCAGGCGGCCGGGTAGACGGCTGCCAGGCCGCCGGCGATGGCGACCGAGCCAGCGGGCACCGAGAGGCGCGGAGTGTCCAGCCGCGGCACGGCGAGCCGTGGGTCGAGCCCGGTGAGATAGCCGAAGCCGGGGGAGAAGCCCAGCCAGCCCACCCGGTACTCGGCCGCCTGGTGCCGGGCAACGACTTCGCCCGTCGTCAGCCCGGTCAGCGCGGCCAGTTCCGTGAGGTCCGGACCGTCGTAGACGGTGTCGATCACCACGGGGCCTTCCGTCGGTCCGGCCGCTGTCGCACTGGCCTGGCCGGCTATCCGCACCAGCGCGCTGGCCAGCTCGTCGCGAGTCAGTTTGTCGCGGGCCCGCTCGGCACAAGGCCGGAGCGCGCCGGGCCGGAACGTGACCAGCACGGTCAGCGCGCCAGGCACCACGTCGATTACTCCCGGCACGTCCGCGGCCCGGATGGCAGCCGCGATCGAGGCAGCCGCGTTCCCGCCATGGTGGCTGGCCTGGACCGGCTGGCTGACCTGGAGCAGGAGCGCCGCATCCCCGGCGCCCTTGATGGTGATCACGTAAACCGTGCGAACGTCACGCCGGCCCGCTCCAGCGCGGCGCGGATGGCGCTGGCCAGGGCGACCGTGCCCGGCGTGTCCCCATGTACGCAGATCGAGCGCGGGCTGATCTCCAGCGCAGCACCGGAGATCGTCGG
The DNA here is from genome assembly GCA_021792405.1 of Actinomycetes bacterium. Lineage (GTDB taxonomy): Bacteria > Actinomycetota > Actinomycetes > Streptosporangiales > Streptosporangiaceae > JAJYUU01. Next base: position 19,945 of record JAJYUU010000073.1, on the reverse strand, counting down.
CACGGTGCCGTGCAGCACCATGCCGACCGCGCGGGCCGCGACGGTCTGCGGATCGGTGAGCACCGCGCCGGGCTCGCTGCGCGGCACCAGCGACCCGTCGTCGCGATAAGCGCGGTCAGCGAAGGCCTCGGCCACCGCCGGCAGCATGAGCTCGGTCGCCGCCGTCTCCAGCGCGGAGCCTGGCAGCGTGAGGATCGGCAGGCGCGGGCTGAACGCGCTGACCGCCGAGGCGATCGCGGCGGCCTGCTCGGGGTCGCGGGCTGCGCGCGAGTACAGCGCGCCGTGCGGCTTGACGTAGTTGACCCGGCCGCCCTCTGCCCTGGCGATCCCATCGACCGCGGCCAGCTGGTAGAGCACCTCGGCGGCCAGCTCGTCCGGTGGCACCGTCATCTCCCGGCGGCCGAAGCCAGCCAGGTCGCGGTAGGACACCTGAGCGCCGATCGCGACGCCACGCGCGACGGCGGTCGCGCACGCACGGCGGATCGTGAGCGGGTCCCCGGCGTGGAACCCGCAGGCAAGGTTCGCACTGGTCACAAGAGCCATCAGGGCATCGTCGTCGCCGAGCCGCCAGGCACCGAAGCTCTCGGCCAGATCGGCGTTCAGGTCGACCACCGGCGGCGTGGTGCCCGCCGGGACAAGCCTCGCGGTCACTTCGCCCGCCAGGGTGCCGGACCGGTCGGCGCCGTCCGCACCGGACGCCATCGCTAGCCGGGCTCCTCGGGTGGCAGGCTGGCTAGCGCCGTCGCGATGTCGGCTTCGCGCGGCCCGGCCGACCCGATCGTGTTCATCAGCAAGTGCAGCACCTCGTGCCTGTCCTCGCCGAGGTCGAGCAGGCGCTGGGCGGCTTCCCACAACTCGGGCGGGTCGCCGCGCCACAGCCGGTCGGCCAGCGCGATGTGCTTGTCGAGGTGCTCAGCGCTGACCCGGGACGCGGCGTCGGCGTGCTGGCCGATCGCGTCATCATGATCGGCCGCGAGCAGCGTTCTGCGGTCGGCGTGGATCGCCGGGCTGAGCGTCGACAGGTTGACGCCACGGTAGCTGCCGCGCAGCAGCGGGAAGGCGAAAAGGCGGCGGGCCAGCGCCTCCAGGTCGCCGTCCGGCAGCAGCCGGGCGATCGTGTCCGCGTCCAGGCCGAACGAGGCAGGGTCGCGGTATGCGGTCGGGAACGTGCGCATCGCGTCGAACACCGCATCCAGCGTGGCCGCTACGGCGCCGGAGTCCAGGCCGGACTTCGGGCCGGCCCAGCGCACCCAGGCCAGCAGCACATGCGGCATCGCCTCCTGGTCGGCACGTGACAGCACGACCTTGCGGGGGAGCCAGTCGAGCAGGAACGTCTCAGCCTTGGCCGGACTGACCCGCAGCGGCCGGCCGAAGTCGCGATCACAGCCGTACTCGACGATGTGGTCGGCGCATCTGCTGGCAGCCTGCCGGTCGGACAGGTCTTCCGCCTCGTCGGACGCGAGGAACTCGGCGACCAGCATGGCCCGCCGGTCCTTGCGCCACACGGCGCGCCGGGCAGCGGCGGTGACGGCCGGCCCGGTGTTCGCCGGCCCGGCGGAAGCGGAGCCGGGCGCTCCTGGCGGCAGGACCGGCGGCAGCGTCCGCACCCGCGCCCGGATGAAGGCGTGATAGGACGGGAACGAGGCGCTCACCGCGGGGTCGGTCGCGTTCTCGGTCGCGGCGAGCGCGCTGGCAAGGATCCTGCGGGCAAGCGGAGCCTCGACCTGGCTGAAGGCCTGGCCGGCTCCCTTGCCGTCCTGGCAGTAGTCCAGCAGCTTGCCGACCTGCGATGTCACCCAGCCATCGCGGGCGAGCCCGCCCGCGTTGTAGTCCACGATGACCACGAGCGCGTGCTGCTCCTGTCCGGCATAGCTGAACACGCAGACGACCTCTTCGCGGTCGCCGTAGGCATCGGAGTTGACGTAGCATTCTGCCGCCTTGACCGCGCCGACGTGCTCGGCCCAGGCAGGCCGGGCCACTCCCCGGTCCATCAGGGTGAGCGCGGCCCGCTCGGCCTGGACTGCCTGGCGGGAGGTGCCCAGGCAGGCGATCCCGGACAGCAGCGCCAGCGCGGCCGGGCTGCCCTGCTCGGCCGCGTAGCCGACCATGCCCTCGCCGACTAGCTCCTCGATCTCGGCCCGGCGGCGGGGGCTGCGTGCGCCGCGGCTGCCCTGTTGCCCCCACCAGGTACCGAGCAGTTCGCTGACCATCAGCTCGGCATCCAGCGGGCTGCGCACGGCCAGCAGTTCACGGGCGGCGCGCAGCATCTCGGCAAACAGGGCGTTCGGCGGCCCGGAGAGCCCGGCGCCGCGCGCCCGGCTGCCGCTGCCCGCGCCCGGCTGTCCCCTGTCGCCCGCTGGTTCTCGGCGTCGGCTCTGGGGGGTCACCCTCCTAGCTTGTCAGATTTGGCTGGCATGCATGCCACGGCTCGCCATCTGGGTGCCCGATTCTTGGCCTCCGCGATATTTCGCCGGAATCGCGGGGCAAGAACTGGGATGCTTCCGTCCGTCTTTCGGGCGAACTGCCCGCTAGTCCGGTAGCGTCCTACCGACGCATGCCTGCCGCCACCTTGACCGCGCCCGGCACTGGCTCCTGTCCCGGCCAGCCTCCGGCCGGATCGGTCGTCGCGGCCGCTTCGCCGGCTGATCGTCAGGCCCGGTCGACCTGACGGCGGGCCGGCCCGGCGGCTCGCCCGGCCGGAAGCCTGGCGCAGGTCGGCGTGGGTCTGGCACATAAGAAATAATTTAGTATTTGACGCCTAAGACGTAAATGTTAGGACTCGTGGAGCGCCCGGTGCGGCCCGCTTCCCGGTGCGAGAAGGACGGCGGTTCCTGATGCGAGAAGGACTTGCGGCTTCGCGGCGAGCCCGGCTGCGAAGGCACGTGCGCGGCCGCCGCGGCGCGGTCGGGGCGTGCTGCGCCGTGGTGAGCCTCGTGACGCTGCTGGCGGCCTGCGGACCCGCCGCTTCGGGCTCGGCTCCCGGCGCCGCGCTATCGGCTAGCCGCGGGAACGCCGTCACCTACGCGATGGAGCCGGGCGGCCAGGCCAGCTACCCGTTCCCGTTCATGGGCGCGCAGCAGATCGCCGATGACAGCGTGTTCAACGTCGATGACTTCCAGTACCTGCTGTACCGGCCGCTGTACTGGTTCGGCACCGGCGTCAGCCCGTACCTGAACCGGCAGCTGAGCCTTGCCCAGCTGCCGGTCTACCACGGCCACGAGGTGATCATCAGGCTCAAGCACGATTACAAGTGGTCGAACGGCGAACAGGTTGACGCGCGGGACGTCGTGTTCTGGCTGAACATGATGATCGCCGAGGGCCAGAACGACGCCTACTACAGCTCGACTGGCCTGCCGAGCGACATCACGAACGTCCGGGCGGCCGGCAAGTTCGAGGTGACCATGGACATCACCACGGCGCAGTTCTCGCAGGCCTGGTTCACCAGCAACGAGCTGAGCGAGGTCACGCCGATGCCGATGGCCTGGGACGTGACAAGCCTGACGGGCGCCGCGGGCAGCGGCGGCTGCGCGAGCGACAGCGCGGCGGACGGATGGGCCAAGTGCAAGGCCGTGTTCAATTTCCTCACCGCGCAGTCGTCGAAGAACGCGTCAACGCTCGCGTCCTCGCCGCTGTGGAAAGTCGTCGACGGCCCGTGGCAGCTGCAGAGCCTGAGCAGCCTGGGCAAGCTGGTCCTGACGTTCAACAAGCACTACAGCGGTCCGGTGGCGAAGGGTCACATCACCACGCTGACCGAGTTGCCCTTCACTTCCGAGCAGGCTGAGTACAACGTGCTGCAGGACCCCACCGGCAACCAGGCCATCGACGTTGGCTACCTGCCGACGGTCGACGCGCCGGCCCCGCCGGCCGGGGCGCTGGCAGGCCCCAACCCGCCGTCGCTGTCGAACTACAACCTGACCGCCCAGTACCTGTGGCAGCTCAGCTATATGCCCTACAACTTCAACAACACCACCGGCCAGGGAGCCATCTTCGACCAGCTGTACTTCCGGCAGGCGTTCCAGCACCTGGTGGACCAGGAGGGCGTGATCAACGGGCCGCTGCACGGCTACGGCAAGCCAACCGTCGGACCCGTCACCTTCTACCCGCAGACCAAGTACCTGGCACCGCAGATTGCCGCCGCGGGCGATGAGTGGACGCTGAACATCTCGGCGGCCGAGAACCTGCTGAAGCAGCACGGCTGGACGATACGGCCGAACGGCACCGATACCTGTGCCCGGCCCGGCACCAGCGCGACCGAGTGCGGTGCGAACATCCCGGCCGGAACGCAGCTGAAGCTCACCATGATCTATGCCGCCGGGACCGACTGGATGCAGTCCGCGGCGCGCGAACTGGCCTCGAACGCGTCGCTGGCTGGCATTGCGCTCACGGTGACAGCGGAGTCGTTCAACGACGTCATCGACGCGGCCTTCGGAGTCAAGCCAACCTGCACGCCCAGGAGCTGCGCCTGGCAGCTTGCTTTCTGGGGATCCTGGACCTACGCGCCCGACTACCTGCCAACTGGCGACACCCTGTTCCTTGGCCACGCGCCAAACAACGCCGGGAACTACAACAGCTCCGAGGACAACCAGCTGATCGCGGACACGCTGCAGGCCAGGACGCCGGCCGAGTTCGACCGCGCGATGCATACCTGGGATGCCTACCTGACGAAGCAGTTGCCGGTGGTCTACGAGCCCGATGCCGCGACACTGATCGAGGCGATCAAGGGGCTGGACATCGGACCGCAGAACAGCGCGGACACGCTGACCCCGGAATTCTGGCACTACCTGAAGTGAACGACAGCCGGCCTCGCGGGCCCGACTCGTGACCGTCTACCTGGCCCGCCGCGCCCTGCAGGCCGTCGCTGTCGTCCTGCTGGTGACGCTGATCGTGTTCGGGCTGGTCCGGCTAGCCCCCGGCGGCGTGACCACGGCTGTGCTCGGCAGCGGATCCGCGCACCAGCAGTTCCTGGCTCAGTACCTGACCTGGCTTGGCCGGGTGCTGAGCGGAAACCTGGGCCGGTCCGCCAGGCTGAACGAGAGCGTGGGCGCGCTGCTGGCGGCCAGCCTGCCGCGGACGCTGGTGCTGACGGGCGTCTCGACGCTGATAGCGCTGCTGGTCGCGGTCCCTGTCGGGCTGCTCCAGGCGGTGCGCCGGAGCTCGACGGTCGACCATGTGCTGCGCGGGCTGACGTACCTGTGCTACGGCATGCCGCCGTTCGTGCTCGGCTCGGTGCTGATCCTGTACTTCGCGGTTGACTGGCATTTCTTCGGCGCAGAGGGTCCGCAGGCGGCAGGCATCGGCGGGGTCCTCGCCGACCCGCGCGACCTGACCTTGCCGGTGCTGACGCTCGCCCTGGTCACCATCGCGATCTTTGCCAGGTACATGCGGTCATCCGCGCTGGACAGCCTTGATCAGGAGTACGTGCAGGCGGCGCGAGCCCGCGGCGGCGGGGAGCGCCGGGTGATCGTCAGTCATGTGCTGCGGAACTCGCTGGTGCCGGTCGTCACGCTGATCGGCCTCAGCCTGCCGCAGATCGTCGGCGGTGCGCTGGTGGTGGAAATCCTTTTCAACTTCCAGGGCATGGGATGGCAGATCTGGCAGGCGGCGGTTAACCATGATGTCCCGGTGACGCTGGGTTTCACCCTGGTCATCGGGGTAGCCGCGGCTGTCGGCTCGCTGCTGGCCGACATCGGCTACGCGATTCTCGACCCGCGGGTCAGGATCTCGCGGCCATGACAGCGCACCAGGCCGCCGGCGACAAGGCCGGGCCGGTGCGACGGCTCACCGGGGCGGCCGGAGTGTCGCTCGCCGCTGCCGATCCAGCCGACCCAGCCGGGCCTGCCGCGCCCGTCCGCGGGAGCCGCGGCAGGCATGCGGGCCCGGCAGCCAGCCCGCCGGGCGCGGCTGCGCAGCGGGCCGCGATGGCCAGCCGGATGCGCCGCGGCCTTGCCGCCTGCCGGGCCTATCCGCTGGCCACGACCGGGGGTGGCATTGTCGTCGCGATGGCAGCGTTCTGCTTCCTCGGCCCGCTGGTCTACCACACTGACCAGCTACACGTATTCCTGTCGCAGGCTAACCTCACACCGCGGTCGGGTCACCCGCTCGGCACCGATGGCGACGGCACCGACGAACTTGGCCGGCTGATGACCGGCGGGCAGGTCTCGCTAGAGCTCGCCGCAGCCGCCGGCGTACTGGCCGCCGTACTCGGCTCGCTGTGGGGCGCGGTGGCGGGTTACCTTGGCGGTGCCGCCGATGCGGTCATGATGCGCGTCGTCGACGCCGGGATAGCCATCCCCGCAGTTGTCCTGCTGCTGCTGCTGACGTCCATCTACCAGCCGTCGACGGCGATGCTGGTACTGGTGATAGCGGGAACCTCGTGGCTGAGCACGGCCCGCCTGGTCCGTGCCGAGGCACTGACGCTGCGGATGCGCGAGTACGTCCAGGCGGCAGTCGTGATGGGGGGCGGCAGCTTCCGCATCATCCTGCGGCACATCGCGCCGAACGCGATCGGGACTATCGTCGTGAACGTCACCTTCCAGATCGCCAACGCGATCCTGATCCTGGCCACGCTGAGCTGGCTGGGAATGGGCGTGCAGTTCCCGCACGTCGACTGGGGCGACATGATTGCCTCCGCGACCCAAACCATCTCCGACGGGTACTGGTGGGAGATCCTGGCGCCGGGTGCCGCGATCACCCTGGTCGTCGTGGCTTTCGCGATGCTCGGCGACGGGCTGCGGGACGCATTCTCCGAGGCGGGCTACGACGCGGTGCCGGCCTCAGCCGCTGAGGCTGACCGGCCGGTCCCTGGCCCCGGTGCGCGGTGAGCGGGCCACCGTCAGGGCCGGTGCTCGAGATCACCGGTTTGCATACCGAGATCCGCCGCAATGGCGCCGCGGTCAGGGCCGTCGATGGCGTCAGCCTGACGGTCGCGGCGGGTGAGTGCCTCGGCCTGGTCGGGGAGTCAGGCTGCGGGAAGACGATGACGGCCCGCTCGGTCATGCGCCTGCTGCCAGCCGGCGGCGTTATCACGGCCGGCTCGGTCGTGCTGGCCGGGACCGAGCTCACCGCGCTGTCGGAGCGCAACATGCAGACAATCCGGGGCAACGATGTCGGGATGGTGTTCCAGGACCCGTCAAGCTCCCTGGACCCGACGATGCAGGTCGGCCGGCAGATCGCCGAGTCGGTGGTCGTGCACAGGGGTGCCAGCCGGGCGGTGGCCACGGCTCGCGCCATCGAGATGCTGAGCCTGGTCAAGATAGCCGACCCGGAGCGCGTGGCGCGCGGATATCCGCACCAGCTGTCAGGCGGAATGCGGCAGCGAGCCATGATCGCCGCCGCCCTTGCCTGCGAGCCGCGCCTGCTGATCGCGGACGAGCCCACCACGGCTTTGGACGTGACGACTCAGCGGGACATCCTCGATCTCATCGGGGACCTGCGCGCCGCACTCGGGATGGCGGTCATCCTGGTCACCCACGACCTTGGCGTCATCGCCGGCCGGACCGAGCGGGTCGCTGTCATGTACGGCGGCCGGATCGTCGAGCAGGCGGCTACCAGCGCGGTGTTTGCCCGGCCCCGGCATCCCTACACCGAGGCGCTCTTCGAAGCCCTGCCGGAGATGGCGAGCTCGCGGCTGGCGAGCCGGGGCCTGTACAGCATTCCGGGCCGCCCGCCGGATCTGGTGACTCGCTCGCCGGGGTGCAGCTTCGCGCAGCGGTGCCGCTACGTGCGGGACTGGTGCGCGACCCATGAGCCGGCCCTGGACGGAGATCACCCCGGGCATAGCTACGCCTGCTTCTTCCCCGTGGGTGTCATGGGCCAGGGCGGTGCCGACGGCCAGGGCGGTGCCGACGGCCAGGGCGGTGCGGGCGGGAGAAACACCCTCATCAGCGCCTGGGTCAGCGGTCGTGGCCGCCAGGCGGCCGGCCGGGAGGCGACAGCGGTCCCGGCCGACCCGGCCGCCGAGCCGTTGCTGCGAGTCTCAGGGCTGGTGAAGGACTACCCGGTAGCAGGCGGGGTGCTGGGCCGCCGGTCCGGGGCGGTCAGCGCGGTTGCGGACGTGAGCTTCGAGCTACTGGCCGGCCAGACGTTCGGGCTGGTGGGTGAGTCGGGCAGCGGCAAGACCACCCTCGCGAGGCTGCTTGTCGGCCTGGAACGGCCAGATGCGGGCGCCATCGTCTTCGACGGCGCCGATCTGGCCGCGATGTCTGCCAGGCAGCGCCGGCAGCGGCGGTCGGGCATCCAGCTGATGTTCCAGGACTCGTTCGCTTCGCTGGATCCCCGGATGCGCGTCAGGTCGATCCTGAGCGAGCCGCTCGCGATCCATAAGACCGTGCGGCGCCGGGGGTACCGCCGGCAGGTCCTGCGGATCCTGGACGAAGTGGGGCTGCCGGCCGATGCCGAGAACCAGTACGCCCGTGCGTTCTCCGGCGGCCAGCGGCAACGGCTCGCCCTGGCCAGGGCGCTCATCCAGCGCCCGGCACTGATCGTCGCCGACGAGCCGGTCTCGGCGCTCGACGTCTCGGTCCAGGCGCAGATTCTCAACCTGATGCGCAAGCTGCAACGGCAGTACGAGCTCAGTTACCTGTTTATCTCGCACGACCTGTCGGTGATCAGGTACATGGCCGACACGATCGGCGTGATGTACCTCGGCAAGCTGGTCGAGACCGGGCCGGCGCAGGAGATCTGCACGGCGCCCGGGCATCCGTATACGGCCAGCCTCATCGCGGCCGTGCCGGCGGTAGTGACCGGCCCCGAGGTGACGCAGCCTCGGCCGGCAGGCACCCTGCTGGCAGGCACCCTGCTGGCAGGCACGGGGCAGCCAGGGATGACCGCGCTGCCCGGCGCATCCGGGCCGCCGGTGGCCGGCCCGGATCCCGCGCATCCGCCATCTGGCTGCAGGTTCCGGGTCAGGTGCGCATTTGCCCGTGACGTCTGCGCCGAGCAGGAGCCAGCGCTGCGCCCGCACGCCGTCCCGGGTCAGCTGGTAGCCTGCCACTTCCCGCTCGGCCCGGCGGCGGCCGGCCAGGTGGCCGGGCGGACGGCGCCCAGCATCGCTTGAGCGCGCGCCTGATCGCTGCCCGTTACCCGGCTGTTATCGGGTTGAGCCCGGTTTGCCGGGGACGCGGCGGCCTTGGCAGCACCGAGTTGTCGCTGTGCTCCGTCGTGCGCCCGTTGTTGCCGCTAGCCTTCATGTGTCCGCAGTGAGCAGGAGGGAACTGTTCGGTGCGCGGCGGTCGGTCGGAGGGAGGTGCCCGCGATGAGCACCGGGATGTCAGTGCCCCGTCCGCGGCTGCCGGGCCTGGATGACGCTGACTCGGCGCTGCTGGTCGGCTTGCTGAGGCAGGCGCCGGTTGGCTTCGCCTTCATCGGTCTTGACGGGCGGGTCGGCCGGATGAACCAGGCGATGGCCTGGCTGCTTGGCGGCGACGACCCGGATATGGCGGGCGCGCTCGGCCAGCCCGGCGCTGACCTGGCCGGACCTGACGGGGATGGTGCGGGCGGTCCAGCCAGCGGGGTCGGCCGGGCCGACCTGGAGTCGGTCGCGGGCTGGCCGCCGGAGCTGGCCGCAGCCGCAGCGGCGGCTCTTCGCCGGGTAGCGGCGGGCGAGCGGCCGGCCGGCCAGACGGAGTACGCGCTCGCGGCGGACCCGGCCGATGCAGACCGGGCCGGCGCTGTGCGTTACTGGTCGCTTTCCTGGTTCCCGTCGGACGACGGCGAGGTCAGCGGAGTGGGCGTGATCGCGGTCGAGGTGACCGCGCAGCACCTGGCCGCGGAGGCGCTGCGGCGCAGCGAGGAGCGGTACCGCTCGCTCGTCCAGGCCGGGGCGCAGGTTGTCTGGGTCACCCGGCCGGACGGCGAGATTGCCGAAGACTCGCCCGAGTGGCGCTCGATCACCGGCCAGACTGCCGAGGAGTACCTCGGCAAAGGGTGGCTCGACGCGATTCACGGCGATGACCGGGAGCGCGTTGAGGCCGCCTGGCGCGAGTGCGTCCGCACCGGCAAGGTATTCGACGGTCGCTACCGGGTCCGCAGCCGCACCGGCTCCTACCGGCACTATGACGTGCGCGCCGTGCCGATCGAGCGGGACGGCAAGATCATCGAGTGGATGGGCGCCAGCACGGACGTCACCGCGCAGCGTGAGGCAGAAGAGATGCGCGGCCGGCTCACCGAGCAACTGTCGGCGGCAGCGCTGCGCACCGCGCGGCTGCAGCAGGCGACCTCGATGCTGGCCGAGGCGCTGACCGTCGAGCAGGTCGTCCAGGTCATCACCGAGGTCGGCCGCTCGGCGATCGGGGCTGAGCGGTCCGCGGTAGCCATACTCGACACCGAGCGGCTGCGGCTGCGCACGATCAACCGGGGCGGGCTGCCGGACAGCCCCGGTGCTCCCCGCGAGGAAATCCCGCTGTCGGTGGCCAGCGTCATGACCCTCGCGATCACGACGCGCAGGCCAGTGCTGATGGAAAGCCCCGACGCGCTGCGCCGGTGCTTCGACGCCGAGGGCGTGGACGTCAGCCTCTTCCTCGCGCACAGTGATGAGAAGGCGTGGGTCGGGCTGCCGTTGCTGTCGTCGGGCGCCTCGCTCGGTGCCCTGCGGTTCTCCTTCACCCGGCCGCGCCAGATTACCGAGGAGGAACGAGTCTTCCTCGAGGCACTGGCCGGTCAGTGCGCGCTGGCCCTGGAGCGAGCCACGCTGTACGAGCGGGAGCACACTACCGCCGAGACGTTGCAGCGCAGCCTGCTGCCGGACACGCTGCCCACCGTCCCCGGCATCATCCTCGAGGCCAAGTGCCTTCCGGTGACCAGGAACATGGAGATCGGCGGCGACTGGTACGACGCGTTCCGGCTGCCGGACGGGCGGCTGGCGGTGGCAGCCGGCGACGTCATGGGCAAGGGGCTGACCGCGGCCGCGGGCATGGGCCGGGTGCGGAACGCGCTGCGCGCGCTGGCCCTGACCGACCCGCGGCCAGCCGCGGTGCTGTCCGGGCTTGACCGCCTGTTCCTGGCGACTGAGCTTGCCGAGCAGGTCACCACGGTCGCGTACCTGGTGGTCAACCCGCTGACCGGGGACGGCGTCGCCGGGAACGCGGGTCATCTGCCCCCGCTGCTGCTGTCGCCGGACGGGTCCCCGCGACTGGAATCAGCCGAGGCAGGCACCCCGCTCGGCTGGGCGAGCCCGCGCCGCCAGTACACCTTCCGGCTGCCGCCAGGCAACACGGCAGTGCTGTACTCCGATGGACTTGTGGAGAACCGTAAGCGGGGCCTGGATGCTGGCCTGGACGAGCTGGTGTCGGTCGCGGCGCAGGCGCCTGCGTCGGTGACAGCGGATCCGGCGCTGCTGCTGAAGTACCTCGTGGACCGGATGCTGACCGGGTACGAGCAGGATGACGACGTCACCGTCCTGGTGCTGCACGTGCCCGCCGAGGGCGGGGTGAGCGCTGGCAGGGGGCGGGCCGGTTCAGCGCGAAAGGGGAGGGCATGAGGAATGCGGGTACGATTCCCGAGGTTGTGCTCTGCGCCGTGGCGACGTCAGCGCGGGCCGGACAGCATGGCGGTGGACTCGTACCGTACGACCTACACCGGCAGTGCGCCTAATGTGGTGGGCGGGAGACGATCCGGGGCAGAAAGGCGTGGCTGCTGCAGTGTCGCCTGCTAGTTCGAACGGCATGATGCTGTGCGCGGCGCGCCGGGCCGGCATCCAGCGAGGGAAGGGGTGACCGCGGGTGACTAGCGCTGCAGGCTCGGCGGCGCGGCGGCATGCTCGGCCGTCGTCCGAGGTGTCCCAGGAATCGCAACCGCAGGGATCGCGAGGACCGCGGAGCGAGCGCGTTCCGCGGCAGGCCCGCGCCGGTGCCGCCGACGGCAGGGCTCAACTGGCCGACCAGCCGGTAGCACTGGTTCCGGATGACGGCGCCACCAGCGGCGTGCCGGCCGCGAGGCGGCCAGGGGACAGTCGCAGCCGCAAGCCCGTGGCCGCGCGCGGTTCTCACGGCATTAGCGCCGGCGAGCGGGTTTCAGCAGGTAGCAGCCGTGGCCAGGGCGGCCAGGCTGACACCAGTCGCAGGCAGGGAAAGAGGGCCGCCAGTGAGCTGCCGGGCAGGGGAGACCATCGTGACAACGGGAGCGTGGACGTGACGGCGGACGCCGAACTGGTCGCGGATGACGAGCTGGACACCGAGTCCGATCTCGCCGATGCCGGCGTCATGGACACCGATCCAGACCTCGCCGAGGTGTCGGACATAGACGGCGATCCCGACCTGGCCGATGTGGCCTTCCTTGACGTCGAAGCGGAGCTCGAGGAGCTCGAGGGCCTCGAGGGCCTCGACAGCGAGGAGGCCGACGGTGACGAGGCCGACGCCGCGGAGGCCGGGTCCGGCCGGCCGGCGGCCGCAGTCGCCGGCGCCGAAGCGCTCCTCACCGCCAATGGCGCGGCCGGCGAGGCCGCAGCCGCAGCCGCGGCCGACGAGGGCGACGACGAGGCATTCGTCTACGGCGACGATGACGAGGACCTGCCGGCTGCCCAGGTGGCGGTCGCGGGCGCGACGTCCGACCCGGTCAAGGACTATCTCAAGCAGATCGGCAAGGTCCCGCTGCTCAACGCCGAGCAGGAGGTCGAGCTGGCCAAGCGGATCGAGGCTGGCCTGTTTGCCGAGGAGAAGCTCGCCGAGAGCACCAGCGCGCTTCGCCCGGAAACCAGGCTGGACCTGGAGTGGATCGCCGACGACGGCAGGCGGGCCAAGAACCACCTGCTGGAGGCCAACCTCAGGCTGGTGGTCTCGCTTGCCAAGCGCTACACCGGCCGCGGCATGCTGTTCCTGGACCTGATCCAGGAGGGGAACCTCGGGCTGATCCGCGCGGTGGAGAAGTTCGACTACACCAAGGGCTACAAGTTCTCCACGTATGCCACCTGGTGGATCCGGCAGGCCATCACCAGGGCCATGGCCGACCAGGCCAGGACCATCCGGATCCCGGTGCACATGGTCGAAGTGATCAACAAGCTCGCCCGGGTGCAGCGGCAGATGCTGCAGGACCTGGGCCGCGAGCCCACCCCGGAAGAACTCGCTGCCGAGCTGGACATGACCCCGGAGAAGGTCATCGAGGTGCAGAAATACGGCCGCGAGCCGATCTCGCTGCACACGCCGCTCGGTGAGGACGGAGACAGCGAGTTCGGTGACCTGATCGAGGACTCGGAGGCGATCCAGCCCGGCGAGGCCGTCAGCTTCACCCTGCTGCAAGAGCAGTTGCACTCGGTACTTGACACCCTGTCCGAGCGCGAGGCAGGCGTGGTCTCGATGCGGTTCGGGCTCACCGACGGGCAGCCCAAGACTCTGGACGAGATCGGCAAGGTGTACGGGGTGACCAGGGAGCGGATACGTCAGATCGAGTCGAAGACGATGTCCAAGCTGCGTCACCCGTCCCGGTCCCAGGTGCTCCGCGACTACCTGGACTAGCCCGGGCCCGGCACGCTACCTGCGGGAACGAATCAGGCCCCTGACCAGCAAGCGCTGGTCAGGGGCCTGATTCGCGGAAATCAGGAAGCCGCGCCGCCGGGCTTGCTCGCCAGCCTGCCGGTCTCGTCCTGGATCTCTACTGCGATCTTGGCAAGAGCATCGGCGTGCTTGCGGTTGTGATGAGCGCAGAACAATAGTTCTCCCGAACCGGGAAGCAGCACGCGTACATACGCGGGTGCCCCGCATCGGTCACACAAGTCGAGGGCGGTCAGCGGCCTCGTTGGGGCAAGTGCACCGGTCATTAGTCGCCTCCTCGCCTCTGGACAGTACCGGCCCTGCTGCCGGTGCCGGGATCACCCAGCCTGGCGGCAACGGTGCCGACAGTCCATCCAACCTGTGAACTCTTACGCATCACAACACTCAGGGCGGCTGTTTGTCATCCCCCGTCGGCCACCAGTATGCCGAAGGCGAACATCCGGCTATGCCCGGCCGGCCGCGTGCGTTCTGTTATGCGCGATAAAGGCGTTATGTAGATCTATGCGTATTATGTGGCACGGCGTGGTGTCGCGAGGCACGCCGCGCATCCGGCTAGTCTGCCCAGAGGACCTGCGTCTGGCCGCTGGCCGGGGCAAAATCGCTATCTCAGGACTGTCAGGGAGCCGTTGTGACCGCCCTCAGCACAGAGCCCGCCCGTTCGGTGTCAGCTGGCACCGGGCCGGCCGGCAAGCGGCCAGCTGGCAAGGGGCCAGCTGGCAAGGGGCCGGGAAGCCGCGCGCCGCGGAATGCCGGTCCTAGCCACGAAGCGGCGCCGGGGACCGACGGGTACACCGCGCGGCACCTGACCGTCCTGGAAGGCCTGGACGCCGTGCGCAAGCGGCCGGGCATGTACATCGGCTCGACGGACGGCCGGGGCCTGGCCCAGTGCCTGGGCGAGATATTCGACAACGCGGTGGACGAGGCGCTGGCCGGCGCCTGCACGCAGATTGAGGTCATCCTGCACGCGGACGGCTCCGCCGAGGTGGCGGACAACGGCCGCGGAATCCCGGTCGACAACGAGCCGAAGACCGGCCTGCCGGGCGTCGAGCTGATCATGACCCGGCTGCACGCGGGCGGGAAGTTCGGCGGCGGCTCGTACACGGCCTCGGGCGGGCTGCACGGGCTTGGCGCCTCGGTCGTCAACGCGCTGTCGGCTCGCCTCGACGTGTGGGTCGAGAAGGCCGGCCATGAGTGGGCCATCAGCTTCCGCCGTGGCGTGCCCGGACAGTTCGCCGGCGACGGCCCGGACGCGGCCTTCACGCCCGGCTCCGGGCTGCGCCAGGGTGGCAAGGTGGCCCGGACGGCGACTGGCACCCGGATCCGGTTCTGGCCAGATCGGCAGATCTTCATACCCGGCGCTGACTGGACGTTCCCCTGGCTGGCGCAGCAAGCCAGGCAGACCGCCTACCTGGTTCCCGGCCTGGCCATCCGGATCGCTGACGAGCGCCAGGCGCCGGAGCGGGCTGGCGGACCACCGGAGGAGGCCGGCCCCGCCGGGGAGGGTCAGCTGAGCCGGTCAGCCGAGTTCCGGTTCGAGGGCGGCATCAGCGAGTTCTGCGCCCACTTGTCGGCCGGTGAGCCGGTCACGGACGTGCTGAGGATCACCGGCAGCGGGGCGTTCACCGAGACCGTGCCTGTCCTCGACGAGGCCGGCCATCTCACGCCGACGGAGGTAGAGCGCCAGCTCGACGTCGACGTGGCGATGCGGTGGGACACCGGCTATGACACCACCCTCCGGTCGTTCGTCAACGTCATCGCGACATCCAAAGGCGGGACTCACGTCGCCGGCTTCGAGCGAGCGATCGTCCGGACACTGAACGATCAGCTCAAGGCCGCCAGGCTGCTGAAGGCCGGGGACGACCCGGTGATAAAGGAAGACGTGCTCGAGGGCCTGACCGCGGTTGTCTCCGTGCGGCTGCCCGAGCCGCAGTTCGAGGGCCAGACCAAGGAGGTGCTTGGCACCCCCGCGGCCTCGAAGATTGTCGCCCAAGTGGTCTCGACGGAGCTGGCCAGCTTTCTGGAGGGCCGGGTGCGCGGCAGCAAGCAGCAAGCGCGTGCGGTGCTGGACAAGGTCATCTCGGCCGCCAGGACCCGTATCGCGGCACGCGAGCACCGGGAGAACCAGCGTCGCAAGTCGGCCCTGGCAAGTTCGGCGCTGCCCGCGAAGCTGGTCGACTGCCGGTCGGCCGATGACCGGAGCGAGTTGTTCATCGTGGAGGGCGACTCCGCGCTCGGCACCGCCAAGAACGCACGGAACTCCGAGTTCCAGGCACTGCTGCCGATTCGCGGCAAGATCCTCAACGTGCAGAAGGCGTCGCTTGCCGACATGCTGAAGAATGCCGAGTGCGCTGCGATCATCCAGGTACTCGGCGCTGGCTCGGGCACTGCGTTCGACCTGGACTCGGCCCGTTACCAGCGGGTTATCTTCATGGCTGACGCGGACGTCGACGGCGCGCATATCCGTACCCTGCTGCTCACCCTGTTCCACCGGTACATGCGGCCGATGGTGGAGGCGGGCCGGGTGTTCGCCGCGGTGCCGCCGCTGCACCGGATCGAGCTGACGAACCCGCGCAAGGGCCAGCAGCGCTACATCTACACCTACAGCGACGCCGAGCTGCGCCGCACGCTGCTCGAGCTGGAGCGCAAGGGGCAGCGGTTCGCCGAGCCGCCGCAGCGGTACAAGGGCCTGGGCGAGATGGACGCGCACCAGCTGGCCGAGACCACCATGGATCCCAGGTACCGGGTCCTGCGCCGGATCAGGATCGAGGACACCCGCGCCGCCGAGGGCATCTTCGACCTGCTAATGGGCAGCGAGGTGGGGCCGCGGCGTGACTTCATCGCCGCTGGGGCGACCGAGCTAGATCCGTCTCGCATCGACACCTGACTGGAGCATGACCGCGAAGGCTTTCCGTCGCCGGCGAGGGGATTGCTGACATGCTCATGGCGCGGCAGTGCCGCCGACGGCGGCGAGCGGGTGACGCACCCGCTCCCCGGAGCCGTCCCGGCGGCCGGCGGGCGGCGGGAGCTCCACTGGCGTGCCGGCCTCGGTAGCGCCGCGGGCCGGACCCGGCCCTGCCCAGGCGAGCACGAGCACATCCTCGCCCTTGAGGAAGCGATGGCACCGCACTCCGCCGGTGGCACGTCCCTTCGGCGGGAACTCCGCGAACGGGGTGACCTTGACGGTTCCCGACCCGGTACCGGGCAGCGCGCCGGCCACGCCGGCCACCGTCACCACGACCGGCCCGGACGCGGTGCTGTCTGACCCCTGGCCGTCCGACAAGGCGTCCTGCACGCCAGCGGCGGGGTCGACCGCGCCGAACCAGATGACGCGTGCCCGCGGCGCCAGCCTGATGCCCGCCATGCCGGCCGCGGCACGGCCCTGCGGCCGCACCGAGGATGCCGGGAAGCGCAGCAACTGCGCGTCGCTGGTGATGAACGTCAGCTCGGCATCCTCGTCAGCCAGCTGCACCGCGCCGACGACCCGGTCACCGTCCTTCAGGGCGATGACCTCGAACTCGGCAGAGCTCTGCGGGTAGTCAGGGGTGACGCGCTTGACCACGCCCTGGGCGGTGCCGAGCGCGAGCCCGGCGCCGGCTGCGTCAGCGGCGACGAGGGCGACGACGGTCTCGCCCGGCGCTGTCGTGATGAACTCGCTGACCGGAGCACCGCCGGACAGGGCGGGGGAGTGCGCGCTCGGCGGCAGTGCGGGCAGTTCCAGCACGCCGAGCCGGATCAGCCGGCCGGCCGACGTCAGCACGCCGACGCTGCCGCGCGAGGTCGAGCTCACCGACGAGGTGATGACGTCGTGAGCCGCACGCTGGCCGGAACTCCCCTGGCCCGGCGTGCGGCGGGAGCGCGAACCAGCCCGTTCCCCGCCGTTATCGTCGACGGGCAGGGTGTCCTGCACGGCCGCGGGCGGCTGCACCGCGGTGCGGGCCAGCAGCCCGGTGCAGGACAGCAGCACCGTGCACGGCTCGTCGGCGACCTCCAGTGCCGCGGCAGCTGTCCGCGGCACCGCGCCGCTGCCCTCCAGCAGCACGGTGCGGCGCGGAGTGGCGAACTTCTCGCTGACCGCCGCCAGCTCGGAGCTGACCAGCTCGCGAAGCCGCGCATCAGACTCCAGGATCGTGGTCAGCTCGGCGATTTCGGCCTGCAGAGTCTGAAGCTCCCGCTCCAGCTCCAGCTTGTCGTAACGGGTCAGCCGGCGCAGCGGCGTGTCCAGGATGTACTGCGCCTGGATCTCGCTCAGGTCGAATACCGACATCAGCCGCTCCCTGGCGGCCGCCGCGTTATCGCTGGTCCTGATGACCTGGATAACCTCGTCGATGTTCAGCAGCGCGACCAGCAGGCCGTCGACGAGGTGCTGCCTGGCCGCGCGCTTGGCCCTGCGGAACTCGCACCGCCGTCGTACCACGTCGATCCGGAAGTCGACGTAGATCTGCAGCATGTCCTTCAGGCCGAGTACCCGCGGCTGGCTGTCGACCAGCGCCACGTTGTTGATGCCGAAGGTCTCCTCCATCGGCGTCAGCCGGTACAGCTCGTCCAGCACCGCCTCGGGCACGAACCCCGACCGCACCTCGATGACCAGCCGCAGGCCGTTGTTCATGTCCGTCAGGTCCTTGAGATCGGACACCCCGTTCAGCTTCCTGGCCTGCACCAGGTCCTTGATGCGCGCGATCACCCGCTCCGGGCCGACCCCGTACGGCAGCTCGGTCACCACGATGCCCATCCGGCGCGGCGTGATCTTCTCGATCCTGGCGGCGGCCCGGGTGCGGAACAGCCCTCGGCCGGACTCATACGCCTCCCGGATGCCGTCCAGGCCGACGAGCTTGCCGCCGGTCGGCAGGTCGGGGCCGGGCACGAACCGCATGAGCGTCTCGAGGTCGGCATCGGGGTTGCTGATCAGGTGCCGCGCGGCGGCGATGACCTCGCCGAGGTTATGCGGCGCCATGTTCGTGGCCATCCCGACGGCGATCCCGGAGGCGCCGTTGACCAGCAGGTTCGGGAACGCGGCCGGCAGGACTTCGGGTTGGGTCTGGGTAGCGTCGTAGTTGGGGACGAAGTCGACGGTGTCCTCGTCGAGCGAGTTCGTCATCTCCAGCGCAGCAGCGGCCAGCCGCGCCTCGGTGTAGCGCATCGCGGCCGGAGAATCGTCGGGCGAGCCGAAGTTGCCGTGGCCGTCGACCAGCGGCAGACGCATTGACCACGGCTGATGCAGCCTGACCAGGGCGTCGTAGATGGCGCTGTCGCCGTGCGGGTGGAGGCGGCCCATGACCTCGCCGACCACCCGGGCGCACTTGACATGCGCCCGGTCGGGCCGCAGGCCCATCTCGCTCATCTGGTAGAGAATCCGGCGCTGGACCGGCTTGAGCCCGTCCCTTGCGTCCGGCAGCGCGCGCTGGTAGATCACCGAGTAGGCGTACTCCAGGTAGCTGGCGCGCATCTCCTCGGTGACGTCGATATCGATGATGTTCTCTTCGAACTCGGGGTCCTCGTCGAGGCCGGCCAAGCCGCCGCTGCCGCGACCGCTGCCGCGACCGCGGCCAGCCCCGGCCGCGCCCGATGACGTTGTCGTAGTGCGTCTTGCCATGTCGCCATTCTGCCGCCAGGCTGAGCGTGCCGGGCGCGTCGCGGGGGCCGGCGCGCCGTGCCATTTGGCGCCGGCCAGCGGCTCAGGTCACCGAGAAGCCGCCATCCACCCGGATCACCTGGCCGGTCACGTAGTCGCTCGCCCGGCTCGCCAGGAAGACGGCAGCGCCAGCGAAGTCTGCCGGGAGGCCATTGCGGCCCGCCATCGTCCGGGCGGCGAGCGCCGCCACCCGAGCCGGATCCGCCGACGCCTCGGCCGTGAGCGGAGTGACCACGAAGCCCGGGCAGATCGCGTTGCAGCAGACTCCGCTTGGCGCCCAGGCTTCGGACTGTGACCTGGTCAGCGATGCCAAGCCGCCCTTCGATGCGCCGTAGCCGCCGCTGTTGGCGAACGCGCGGTCTGCCTGCTGCGAGGTGACGTTGATGATCCGGCCCCAGCCGCGCTCGGCCATCTTCGGGCCGAGCGCCTGGCCCAGCAGGAACGGCGCGGTCAGGTTGACGGCCATCAGCTCATCCCAGGCGGCCACGCTGAGCCCGGCGAGTGGCGGCCGCAGGTTCAGGCCCGCGCAGTTCACCAGGATGTCCGGCGGACCGAAGGTCTCGCCCGCCTGGCCGGCCGCCCGCGTCACAGCCGCCCGGTCGCTGAGGTCGGCGCTGACGGTGCAGACGCGGCACCCGGCGCTGGCCAGTTCGCCGACCGCGGCCCGCAGGTTCGCCGGGTTCCTCGCGATGATCACTACGGCCGCGTCGGCCTGCCCGAGTGCCAGCGCGATGGCGCGGCCGATGCCGGAACTGCCACCGGTGACGACGGCCACCCGGCCGCGGAGCGAGAAAAGCTGATCCAGGTACGCGCTCATCTTCGTCAATTCGCTACT
>JAJYUU010000233.1 GCA_021792405.1 Actinomycetes bacterium | reverse complement strand
CTGGCGAATCCTCAAACACCCCGACAGCCACATCACCGCCATCCCCCCGCCCCCCGGCTGGCAGCCAGGCACCATCTACCGATCCGGCAAACCCATCCGCGAACACCCACCCCACCCCGGCTAACCCAAAAGGCACAGCAGGAAGCCACGGCGGCCGGCCCGGCCGGCCCGGCCGCGCTAGGCCGGCCGCTACGTCCGAGCGCTACCGCGCACCCGGCTGGTTCACGCGCAATGTCTTCAACCAGGTGATCGCATTCCTGACCTGTCGGAATCTTCTTCGAGGGCACCGGACCAGACTCCGGTGATGACCAGATTCGCGCGATCGCGCCTAAGCACCGGCATTCGAAGTGCTTGCCGCCAAGTAAGGCGGCGGACGTTCGCCGGCCGCAATGCCGGGCACAATCACGGACATGAGTGTGCAACTGAACCACACCATCGTCTCGTGCCGCGACCAGCAGCGGTCGGCGGCATTCCTGACCGGCATCCTCGGCCTGCCGACCCCGACCCGGTTCGCGCATTTTCTCGTCGTCGAAGTCGACAACGGCGTATCGCTGGACTTCGCCGAGACGACCGGACCGGTCACACCGCAGCATTACGCCTTCCTGGTCGGTGAAGAAGAGTTCGACGCCGCCTTCGGCCGCATCCGGGACCAGGACCTTCCGTACTGGGCAGATCCTGGCCAGACCCAGCCCGGCGCGATTAACCAGCGCGACGGCGGACGCGGCGTGTACTTCAACGACCCCGACGGTCACCGGCTGGAGATCATCACCCGACCGTACGGCAGCCGGAACTGAACCTCGCGCACACTCGATCGGTGAGCGAGCCGTGCAGCCCGGTGACGTGGTCCTGCTTCCGGCCGGAACTTCGCTAGAGTCAAAGCCGCCGCGTGAACCGCGACGCGTGGAAAGGCCGTGCCGATGAAGCTGCCGCGCTTTGACTACGAGGCGCCGGCGACCGTTGCCGAAGCTGTCGAATTGCTGGCTGCGCACGAGGACCAGGCGAGCGTGCTGGCGGGCGGCCAGAGCCTGATCCCGCTGCTGGCGCTGCGGCTGGCACGCCCCGCGGTGCTGATCGACATCAATGGCCTGGGCGAGCTGTCCGGGGTGTCGGTGACGGACGGCTTCGTGACGATCGGAGCGCTGACGCGCGAGTTCGCCGCCGAGGAGTCCGCCACGGTCGCCGATGCCGTGCCGTTGCTGGCCGCGGCGCTGCCGTTGATCGGTCATGAGGCGATCCGCAGCCGCGGCACGATCGGTGGCAGCATGGCGCATGCCGACCCGGCGGCCGAGTTGCCGGCCGTCGCCCGCGCCCTTGACGCGGAGTTCGTGGTGCGCGGCCAGTCGGGTGATCGGGTCATCCCGGCGGCAGAGTGGTTCGAGGGCTACCTGACGACGTCACGCCGGTCCGACGAGATCCTCCTCGAGGTGCGCTTCCCGGCCGTCATGCCGGGAACGGGCGTTGCGTTCCAGGAGATTGCCCGGCGCCATGGCGACTTCGCCATTGTCGGCCTTGCTGCGTCGCTGACGCTTGACGATGGCGCGATCGGCGATGCCCGGCTGGCCTTTGCCGGCCTTGCCGATGTGCCCGTCCGGGCGGCCGAGGCGGAGGCTTTCCTGGTCGGCCAGCGGCCGTCGGCGGGCCTGTTCGAGGAAGCGGCCCGCCGGGCGACTGCCGGCCTCGATCCGCCTGCTGACCTGCACGGGTCGTCGGAGTACCGGAAGAAGATTGCGGCCACGCTGGTACGTCGTGGTTTGCAGGCAGCCGCGCGCAACGCCGGCGAGAGGCAGTGACCGATGACGGACATCGCCATGACAGTGAACGGTGCGACGCGCACCGGCTCGGTGGAGGCGCGCAAGACGCTGGCCGACTTCCTGCGCGATGACCTCGATCTCACCGGCACGCACGTCGGCTGCGAGCACGGCGTCTGCGGCGCGTGCACGGTCATCGTCGACGGGCGGGCGGTGCGCTCATGCCTGATGCTCGCTGTGCAGGCCGCCGGCAGCGAGGTAACGACGATCGAGGGCCTAGCGCCGGACGGCGCCCTGGGCACGCTCCAGCAAGCGATGTGGGATTCGCATAGCTTCCAGTGCGGATTCTGCACGCCGGGGTTCGTCATGCAGGCCTCCGCGTTCCTCAGCGCCCACCCGGACGCCGATGAGCAGCAGATCCGTGCGGCGCTGTCCGGCAACCTCTGCCGGTGTACCGGTTACCAGAGCATCATCGATGGCGTCCTGCTGGCGGCCCGGCGCAGCAGGGCAGGCATCAGCGAAGGCATCAGCGAAGGCTGAGCGAGGGAGCGACGATGGCTCAGATTGCGGCGCAGCGCTACACCGGCGCGAGTATCAGGCGCTCGGAGGACCCGCGCCTGCTGACCGGCAGGGGCCGCTATGTCGACGACATCAAGCTGCCGGGAATGCTTCATGCCGCGTTCGTGCGCTCGCCACTGGCGCACGCGCGCGTGCTGTCGGTCGATGTCTGCGCCGCCAGGGCGCTGCCGGGAGTCGTCGCGGCGTTCACCGGAGCGGACCTGGAAGCGATGACGGTCCCCGGGCCCGATGCCCTCTCGACGCTGATGGGCGCGGCGGGCCCTACGCCGGAATTCACTCTGCTCGCGACCGACAAGGTGCGGTTCGCCGGCGATCCGGTCGCAGTCGTCATCGCCGAGAGCCGCTACCTGGCGGAGGACGGCTGCGAACTGGTCGAGGTCGACTATGACGAGCTGCCTCCGGTCGCGAGCGCCGACTTCGCGCTCGATCCGGGCAGCCCGCCGTTGTTCGCCAATCTGGGTGACAATATCGCGCGTTCCCGGTCGCGGAACGAGTTCGGTGACATCGCCGCCACGTTCGCGGGCGCGGACCGGGTTTACGACTTCCGCATCGACGTGCACCGCCATCAGAACGTGCCGATGGAGGGTCGCGGCTGCGTCGCGAGCTACGATCCCGACCTGGGCGTCCTGACGATGCACGCGGCGACGCAGAGCGTCCACGTCGCCAAGATTGCCGTCACCATGCGCCTCGGCATGGAGCCGGACAAGGTGCGCGTCCTGGCTGGCGACATCGGCGGGTCATTCGGCCTGAAGATCGGGGCCTCAAGGGAAGAGCTTGCCACCGCGGCTGCCTCGCGCGCTCTTGGCCGACCGGTGAAGTGGGTCGAGGACCGCACTGAGAACCTCACCGCTTCGGGCCAGGCGCGCGAGGAGAGCTTCAATGTCCGGGCCGCCGTCAGCAACGACGGCGACCTGCTCGGACTGGATGTGACCATGGTCATCGACACCGGCTCCTACCCGGGCATGGGCGGCATGGTCCCGGCAATCATCGAAGCGATGCTGCCCGGTCCGTACAAGCTCGCGGCGCTGGGGTTCGAGTCGGTCGGGGTCACCACCAACAAGGCGCCGTACGTCGCCTACCGTGGTCCGTGGGCGTCCGAGACGTTCGTGCGGGAACGCGTGCTCGACCTGATCGCGAAGGATCTCGGCCTCGATCCGCTCGAGATCCGGCTGCGGAACGCCGCCCCGCGCACCGATCCGCCGGCTGTGATGCTGACCGGGCGGCCGCTGGCCGGAGTCACCACGCGGGAGTCCCTGGAGCGGGTCGCGAAGCTCGCGGACATTCCCGCGTTCCGGCGCCGGCAGGCGCAAGCGCGAGCCCAGGGCCGGTACCTCGGCATCGGGGTGGCGACCTTCATCGAGGCCGCTCCCGGCCCGCGCTCGCCCGAGGGGGCGAGCGGCCCGATGGGCAGCGAGTCCATGCGCCTGCGGCTCGACGAGGACGGCTTCGTGGTGCTGTTCACCGGCCAGATGCCGCACGGCCAGAGCCATCAGACAACCCTTGCCCAGATCGCCGCCGATGAGTTCGGCGTGCCGTTCGAGCAGGTGCGGGTCGTCGTCGGCGACACCGACGTCGTCCCGTTCGGGCTGACCGGCGGCAGCCGGTCGGCCACCATGACCGGCGGCGTGACGCTGCACGGGGCGCGGCGGCTCAAGGCGAAAGTGCTCGACTTCGCATCGCATCTGATGGAGGTGAGCGCCATGGACCTGCAGATCACCGACGGCAACGTCGGGGTGCGCGGCGACCCGGCGAGCGCCGTCGCGGTGAGCGAGATCGCGCGGCAGGCGGCGTCGGGCGAGTTCGGCGCTGACGTGGACGCCCGCCTGGAGGTCGAGGCCGTGTTCGACGGCGGCGAGGGCGGCTGGTCGGGCGGCAGCCATTGCGCCGTGGTCGAGGTCGATGTCGAGACCGGCATCGTGACGGTCGAGCGCTACGTCGCTGTCGAGGATTGCGGCGTGCTCATCAACCCCGCCGTCGTCGAGGGACAGATCCGGGGCGGGGTCGCGCAGGGCATCGGCGCCGTGCTGCTCGAGCGATCGGCCTACGACGCCGACGGCAACTTTCAGTCGGCCACGTTCATGGACTACCTGCTGCCGACCGCCTGTGACGTGCCCCGGATCGAGATCGAGCACCTGCAGACCGTGCCGCTCGACGCTGATGTCAACTTCCGCGGCGTGGGCGAGGGCGGCATGATCGTCGCGCCGCCGACGATAGTGAACGCCATCGAGGACGCGCTCTCGCCGTTCGGCGTTCGCATCTACGAGCAGCACCTGCCTCCGGCCCGGATCCTGGAGCTGATAGCGACCGCTGGATCCGCCCAGCCGAGTGGATCCGCGCAACCGGGCAGATCCGCGCAACCGGGCGGCAGGTAAGAGCCCGTTACCTCCGGCCGGGCAGTTCCCCGTAACGGGGCGTGCCAGTCGCGCGGTCGGGAACGGATGCTTTCATCTTTTCTGCGCGGAATCTGACCTCGGCGGCTCAGGCGGCCCGTGCTGCGTCCGCGGCCTCCGCGGCCTCCGCGCCTCCGCGGCGCCCGGCTAAGCGGGCAGGTTTGCTGGGCCATCCGGTGCGGCAGGTAGCTGAGAGCGGACGGGCACAGCGCGAGGGGGCCGCGATGACGCGTGACGCGGCGGGCCGCAAGGCCCGGATCGTGCCGCGCGACATCAACGACGCGGACCGGCCCTGCGCCGAGTGCGTGACCGAGCCGGAGCCGCCAGCCGGCCGGCCGGCCGCCAGCCCGGCGCGGGCCCGGCGGTGCGGCGTGGCCTTCTGGCTGGTGGCGTTCCTGTTCGCCGCGACGATGCTAGGCACCACTCTCCCGACCCCGCTGTATGTCATCTATCAGGCCCAATGGCACTTCACCGCGGCGATCACCACGGTCATCTTCGCCACCTACACCGTCGGCGTACTGGCTGCGCTGCTCCTGGCCGGACGATCGTCTGACCAGGTGGGCCGCAGGCCCGTGCTCGCCGCCGCCCTGGGCCTCAGCATGGTCAGCACCATCGTGTTCATCCTGGCCCCCGGACTTCCCTGGCTCTTCGTCGGCCGGGTCGTGTCGGGCCTGTCAGCCGGGCTGGTCACCGGCACCGCCACCGCGGCACTCACCGACATCCTGGCGCGCCGGGCTGGCGCCGGAGGCGCAGCCGCGGCCAGTGCGTCCGCCCGGCGCGCCTCGATCGTAGCTACCGCTGCCAACATGGGCGGCCTCGGCCTGGGCCCGCTGATCGCCGGCCTGTTCGCCGAGTACGCGCCGGCTCCGACCGTGCTGGTG
>JAJYUU010000232.1 GCA_021792405.1 Actinomycetes bacterium | reverse complement strand
AGGTGGCAGATGTCTTCACACCCGCTTCGAGGTCAGCGTGCAGCTTCTTGAGCTTGTCCCGGACTGCCTGCTTGGTCTTGCCGACGACCTTCTTGCGGATCCGCCGACCGTCCGGCCCGTTGCCGAGCGACACCGCGCCGACGTACCGGCCGCGCGCGGCGTCTAAGTAGATCGCGTCCTCGCCATGCCCGCGACGGCGCGCGGCATTCGCCTCAGACACGACAAAAGCATGGAACCTTTGGCTCCCAGTTTGGCTCCCAGAGCGGCCAGCTAGCCACCGCACAAGCCTCTGACCTGCGCCCCGAGCAGGACTCGAACCTGCGGCCTACTGCTTAGGAGGCAGTCGCTCTATCCGCCTGAGCTATCGGGGCCGAGGCTACCCAACCCGCCATCCCGCACCACACGAGCAGGAAACCGCCGGGAGCCGGACTAAGCCTAGCCGGTATCGAGTCCGGCCACGGCACAGCCGCCAGGTCACGGCGAACAGCCGCCAGATCACGGCGAACAGCCGCCAGATCACGGCACAGCCAGGGGCTGCGGGCGGACGCGGCCCAGGGCCAGCTGTGACGCGGCCCGGGGCCCGCTGTGACGCGGTCCGGCGCCGACCGTGGTGCGGATCGTAAGGTGGAGCCCATTCGGACAGCCGGACGGGAGCAGCGCCGTGCAGGTAAGGGACATCATGACCCAGGCAACGGCCACCGAGTCGCCGCAGGACAGTCTCCGGTCGGCGGCCGAGCGGATGTGGCGCCAGCAGACTGGCTCGCTCATCATCGCCGAGGGTGACGAGCTCATCGGCATCATCACCGAACGGGACCTGCTGCGCGCCGTCGCCCTCGGCGCCGATCCCGACAAGACGACTGTCGACGACGCCATGACGACTCAGGTCTTCACCGTGCCGCCGGACATGCAACTCCAGGACGCCGCACGGGAAATGGCCACTCGCTTGATCCGGCACTTGCCCGTCGTCGCGGACGGCAAGCTGCTCGGTATGGTGAGCATGCGCGACGTGACCGGGGTCTTCGCCGCGATGGCCGCCAGGCCGGTCAAGGTCGAGCACGAGTTCGACCATCTCGTCCGCGAGCGCAGGCTAGCCCGGATCGAGCAGGGCGACCTCGACTGACGCCCAGGCTCGCGACCAGGCCCAACGCAAGCTGCACGGGGTCACGGCAGCGCGAGCGGCAGCTTCAGGCCATCGAGCGCGTGCGGGCAGGGGCAGTCACGCTCCGGCGGCAGCTCCTCGATGACCCTGATCACCAGCTCGCGCAATCTGGCGGTGTTCGCCGCGAATACCCGGAACACTTCATCCTGGGTTACCCCATCACCTTCTTCGACGCCCGCATCGGTGTCGGTGACCAGTGCAATCGAGGTGTAACACAGCGCCAGCTCACGGGCCAGGACCGCCTCGGGATGGCCGGTCATGCCGATCAGCGTCCAGCCCTGCGCCGCGTACCAGCGGGACTCGGCTCTGGTAGAGAACCGGGGTCCGTCGATGACCACCAGAGTGCCCGACGTGACCGGCTCCCAGCCAGTCGCCTGCGCCGCCCGGATCGCGCGGGCGCGGCCGACGGGGCAGTACGGATCGGCGAACTGAACGTGCACCGCGCCGCCAGCCTCGTAGAACGTCTGTGTTCGCCCCGTAGTGCGGTTCACGAGCTGATCAGGCACCGCTAGGGTGCCGGGCCCGTAGGAGGGCGTCAGCGAGCCGACCGCGTTCGGTGCCAGTACCTGCCGGACCCCGATCGAGCGCAACGCCCACAGGTTCGCCCGGTAGGGGATCTTGTGCGGCGGGAACCGGTGATCGCGGCCGTGCCTGGGCACGAACGCGACCCGCTTGCCGCCGATCTTGCCGACGGCCACCAGATCGCTCGGCCGGCCGTACGGCGTTTCGAGCTCGAACTCATCACGGGACTCCAGGAACTCATAGAAGCCCGAGCCGCCGATCACTCCGATATCCGCCAGGTCGCTCACGCGGTCAATGTACCGGCCAGGCCGAGTCCCGGCCGAAG
The DNA here is from genome assembly GCA_021792405.1 of Actinomycetes bacterium. Taxonomy (GTDB): domain Bacteria; phylum Actinomycetota; class Actinomycetes; order Streptosporangiales; family Streptosporangiaceae; genus JAJYUU01. Next base: position 3,610 of record JAJYUU010000232.1, on the reverse strand, counting down.
AGATACAGCGGGTAACGCGCATTCACCGGCTGACGGCGGCGCCTACTTTGCCGCCGCGGTGCTGACCGACGAGGCCTTCTTATCTCCGCTAGCCGTGCTCGATGCCGTCGAGCTTCCCGAGTCGCTGGTCGCCGAGCCGCTCTTCGCCGGCTCAGAGCCGGCCGGAGCGCTATCGGACGATGACCCGTTGGACCCGTTAGACCCGTTCACCGAGGCGTCCTTGGCGGCCGGCACGCTGTTCGCGCCGTTCCGGCTGTCGGTCCGGTAGAACCCGGAGCCCTTGAACACGATGCCGACCGGCGAGAAGATCTTGCGGAGCTTGCCACCGCAGGCGGTGCAGACGGTCAGCGGCTCGTCGTCAAACCGCTGCACGACCTCGGATCGGTCTGCGCACTCGGTGCAGGCGTACTGGTACGTCGGCACGTTTCCTCCCTCTGCGGCGTTAGCACTCGCCGCGGTCAACTGCTAAATGGTAGCAACGGCTAGCGGAGCCTGCTGATTCCTTGGCCCGCGATCACCGCAGTGCGGACCGGCTGGTCATGCGGCCCGGCCGGAAGCTGACTGACCAGCTCGCCCTCATAGAGCAGTGCCACGGTCTGGATCGCCGCGCCCACCCTGGCCAGCGCGCGATCGTAGCTGCCGCCGCCACGGCCCAGCCGGCGCCCGGCCCGGTCGACCGCCAGCGCGGGCACGATGATCAGGTCAGCGCTTGTGATTGCAGTCACACCGCGGCGCGGCTCGGTTGGCTCCATCAGCCCACGCGGCCCGGCGGCCAGCGAATCCGGTCCCTCGTACGACGCCCAGTCCAGGTCGCGGTCGGCCTGGAGGACCGGCAGCAAGACGTAGCTCCCGCGCTTCCACAGGGCGAAGATCAGGCCCAGGGTATCTGGCTCGGTGCCGACCGATACGTAGGCGGCCACGGTCCCGGCCATCTGCAGCTCAGGCATCTCCAGCACCGCGTCCCTGAGCTGGCGGCCTGACGCCGACCGGTCAGCGGCACTCATTGCCCGGCGCCGGGCCACCATCTCAGCCCGCAGCGCTGCCTTGGCCAGCGCCAGCGCGTCCTTCGGCCCAGATTCACATTCATGCCTGCGCGGCTCGCCAGCCTGGGGGCTGCCGGGCACGGGATTGGCCTGGTTTGACCGGGCTGTTCGGGGCATAGATAGGCGGTCTGGCCGCGACCCGCTGGCCAGCGAGGGCTCGCCGGAACGCCCGGCCAAGCCGCCCGGCTGATCCTCCTGACCTGTGCCGTGCACGAGCCCCCCAGTCCGCTAGCTAAGGTTCTCAGCATGGCTCATCCACCGCCCGTTACCAAAGCGGTCATCCCGGCGGCCGGCCTCGGTACCAGGTTCGTACCCGCAACCAAGGCGATGCCGAAGGAAATGCTGCCAGTCATCGACACGCCAGCGATCCAGTACGTGGTCGAAGAAGCTGCAGCGGCCGGCCTGACCAACGTGCTGATGGTGACCGCCCGCAACAAGGCCAACATCGAGGACCACTTCGACCGCAACATCGAACTCGAGGAAGTCCTCGAGGCCAAGGGCGATGAAGACGGCCTTGCCAGCATTCGCGCATCCAGCGAGATCGCTTCGATGCACTACGTGCGGCAGGGCCAGCCGCTCGGCCTCGGGCACGCCGTGCTGTGCGCAGCTCAGCACGTGGGTAACGAGCCTTTCGCGGTGCTGCTCGGGGACGACTTCATCGACGCCAGGGACAAACTGCTGCAACGGATGCTCGAGGTGCGGCAGCAGTACGGCGGCAGCATCGTCGCCCTGATGGAGGTCGAGCCAGAGCTCGTCTCGGCTTATGGCGTGGCCTCGATCAAGCCAACCGACACCGAAGACGTGGTCGCCATCACTGACCTGGTGGAGAAACCCCAGGTCGGGGAGGCACCGTCGAACTGGATCGTGGTCGGCCGTTACGTCTGCGACCCGGCGATCTTCGACGTGCTCAGGGTCACCAAGCCTGGCCGCGGCGGCGAGATCCAGCTCACCGACGCGCTCCGTACGCTAGCAAGGACCGACCGCAGCGAGGGCGCGAGGCAGGACGGCGGCGGCGTACACGGCGTGCTGTTCCGCGGCCGCCGGTACGACACCGGCAACAAGCTGGATTACCTGCAGACGGTGATCAGGTTCGCCTGCGAACGGCCGGACATCGCTCCCGAGTTCGTGCCATGGCTGCGGGGCTACCTGGCCAGCCTGTCGCCCGACAACCGCTAATCCGGCAACCGCTCACCCCGCCCCCCGCTGACCGGACCCGCCGCGCTGGCGGACCCGCCACTTACCCGGACACGCCGTCCGGCCGGACCCGCCGCTCACCCGGACCCGCCACCGACCGGAGCATCACACACTTAACCTGGACAGACGATGATGGACTCGGTAGAGAAGTACCTGGCTGACATCCTGGCGACGATCCGCCCGTTGCCTGCGCGCGAGCTCGCGCTCGCCGACGCGCTCGGTGCCGTGCTGGCCGCCGATGTCACCGCCGGGCACCCGCTGCCGCCGTTCGACAACTCGGCCATGGACGGTTACGCCGTCCTAGCGGCGGACGTGGCGGCCGCGACCGGCGAACAACCGGTCGTCCTGCCGGTGCGCGGCGAGATCGCGGCAGGAGACACCGGCCGGTACAGCCTCGTTCCCGGTTCGGTACTGAAGATCATGACCGGAGCGGCGATACCAGCCGGCGCCGACGCAGTGGTGCCGGTCGAGTTCACCGACAGCGGCGCCGCGCAGGTCGCCATCCGGCAGCCGGTCGACCCTGGTAACGCGGTCCGGCTGACCGGCGGCGACGCGCAGCCCGGCGATGTGCTGCTGACCGCAGGGACCCGGCTCGGGGCGGTCCACCTCGGCCTGCTCGCCGCCGCCGGCCATGGCACCGTGCTGGCCAGGCCCCGGCCGCGGGTGACGGTCATCTCGACCGGCGACGAACTGGTCGAGCCGGGAAGCGGGCTCGTCCCCGGCCAGATCTGGGAGTCGAACGCGACCATGCTCGCCGCCGCGGCGCGCGAGGCGGGCTGCCCGGCCCGCCGGTATCCGATCGTCCGGGACACCGCCAGCGCGGTCCTGGCCGCCGTGCAGGACGCCCTGGACGGCGCTGACCTGCTGATCACCAGCGGCGGCGTGAGCATGGGCGGCGAGCACGACGTGGTCAAGGCGGCGCTGGCCACGCTGGGCACGGTCGGCTTCCGCAAGGTCGCCATGCAGCCCGGCATGCCGCAGGGCTTCGGCACCGTCGGTCCGGCCAGCACTCCGATCTTCACCCTGCCGGGCAACCCGGTCAGCGCCTACGTGTCGTTCTGCCTGTTCGTCCGGCCCGCGCTCGATGCATTGCAGGATTCCTATCGGGAACGGGGTAAACCCAGCCAGGCAGTTCTCGCCGGGCCGGCCCGGTCTCCGGCGGCCAAGAGGTCGTACCTGCGCGGCATCCTGGACGACGCGGCCGGCCTGGTGACCCCCGTCTCGGGGCAGGCATCGCATCAGCTCGCCTCACTGGCCAGGGCCAACGCGCTGATCATCGTCCCGGAGCAGGTCACCTCGCTGGCTGGCGGCGAGACTGTCGACGTGCTGGAGCTGCCGTGAACATGGTGCAGCCACCCGGACCCGATGCACCC
>JAJYUU010000072.1 GCA_021792405.1 Actinomycetes bacterium | reverse complement strand
CAGGTGCGGGCGCAGCACCGCGTACCTCCGCGCCGCTGACTCCGCGGCCTGCACCATCGTGCCCATACCACAGACGATACGGCCACCGAAGCTGAAAACCTACGTTATTTTGTCGCGAGCCCTAAGCTAAGTCTAATCAAAGTTTGACACATAGTCAGAGTCCGCTAATGTCACTAGAAGCCAGTCAAATCGGCGATGAGGCAGGTAGGCCCACTACCTCAGGCTGATGAGGAGTGCTAAGGCACTCTGTCTGCGGAACGAGGTCGCCCATGATGTCCGCTGTCGGCATGGGGTCTGATCCGCAAGAGCCAGCGAGGCATTTGCCTTCCCAGGGAACGTTCCTGCCAGATTCGACCACGTCAGAGTCGCAGGAGTTAGTTCTGGTTGCGCTGCTCCAGTGCGGCGAGGACGGCGAGCACGTCAGGAGGCTAGCCGGGAACCAGCATGCTGTGGCGCTGAAGAACCCAGCCCGGCGGATCCGATCGGGTCATCGCGGCCGCCGTCGGCCTGTCCCCCAAGACGCCGTGGCGTGTCGCTCCCGTTCAGCTGAGGAGTTTCTCAGTTGAACGAGCGCCGTGGCGGGCGCAGTCTGCCGCCGAGAGTGAACGAGGTCGATATGCTTGAGTTGCAGATCTTGGGCCCGCTTGTGGTGCAGGTGAACGGCAACTCGGTGTCGCTAGGTCCGCGACTGCGCATCCTCCTTCTGGCGTTGCTAGTTGCTCGTCGCCAAGCCGTGCCAGCACCGAGGCTGGCGCAACTCGTGTGGAGCGGCGCTCCGCCCGCAGGATGGCGCAGGACACTGCGAAGCCACGTGTATCACCTCCGCCGCGTGCTGACGAGCGATCAGGCGAAAGACTGCTCGGGCCTTCAGGTGATCACAGCCATAAGGTTGGGGGAGGAATGCGCCTACGCGCTGCGGGTTTCTGATGACCAAGTCGACGCCTGGCGGGCTGAACGGCTTCTCGGCCAAGCCCGTAAGGTTCTTGTAGCCGGCCAGCCGGAAGAAGCAAGCGGCATCCTCGCGCACGCCTTAGCGTCCTGGCACGGCGATCCACTGGCTGACGTAGCCGATATGCCGTTTGCCATAGATGAGGCCAGGCGACTTGGGCATATGCTCCGGTCGATTCGAGTGGCGAAGATCGAGGCGGCAATCGGCCTCGGCTTGCACTACGAGATCATTGGCGAGCTTGAGAGCATGGTTACTCGCTGGCCCGACGACTTGCTGCTCCGCCATCTGCTCGTGCTCGCCTTGCACCGAGGTGGCCGGGTGGCCGACGCAGCGCGAGTGTGCCGCGAGGGTATCGAGGCGATGCTCAACCAGGGCCTCGAAGCGAGCGGACTACAAGCGCTACAGCGACAAATTCTTGCGTCCGCGCCAGCGTTACCGACGCCCAACACAGTCGTGGCGACCGATTGAGTGATCCGAACCCTGGTCCAGGCCCACCGCTCGCCCACGATACGCATGGCCGCGACGGCCATGGGACCTGGCTGCGAGTATCAGCCTGTGCGACCACGCACCGGACCTAGGTCCCGCCGCTGACCGGGCTGGGCTCGACGCCGCCGACAGCTAATCCGCCGGTGCCACTTGGGTGGGGGTGATGCGGATCCCCACAATGTCGGTGGCCTGGACCGATGTGGCGAGAACTTCGGCTGCGATCCAGTCCCGGTAGTCCAGCAGGTCGGCGCTGGTAGCCGGCAACTGCAGAGCGATCCGGTCGGTCAGGCTGAGCCCGGCTTCCTTTCGCATGGTGTTGACCTGGTGGACGAGGTCGTACACCCGGCCTTCGCGCAGCAACTCGTCATCCAGCGCGGTGTCAAGCGCCACGGTCACACCCCCGTCCGCCACAACTGCCCAACCTGGCTTATCCAGCCGTTCGACCAGCACCTCCTCAGGCTCCAGGACCCTTCCCATAACCTCGAACCTGCCACCTGCAAGTTCCCGGAAGTCACCGGCATCGAGAGCCTTCTTGACCAACGGCATGTTGCTGCCCAGCCGCGGCGCGAGCACCGGAAAGTTCGGTCTCACCCGCAGACCGGCGGTCTCTACGGGACCGAAATTCACCTGCTTGACCCGCAATTCGCCGGCGATCTCCGCCGCGTAAGCCTCGTCGACCCGAACCCCTTCGACTACGAGCGCCCGCAATGGCTGGCGCACCTTGAGCCGCGCCTCGGCGCGGGCCCTCCGGCCCAACTCGACTACTCGGCGGACGTCGCTGACAGCCGCGATCACGTCGTCATCCACCGGACCGGCCTGCGGCCAGTCGGCTAGAAAAACAGATGCGGGAGCGCCCGCGCAGCCGCTGGCCAGGAACTGCCACAGGTACTCAGCCAGGAACGGCAGAACGGGCGAGATCACCCGGGTGGTCTGGACCAGCGCCACCCACAAGGTCCGCAGGGCCGCCGGCTCGCCATTCCAGAACCGCCGCCGAGATCGCCGGATGTACCAGTTCGACAAGTCGTCGAGATAGGACTCGAACTCGCGCAGTACGCCGACCGTTAGGTACTGCTCATAAGCATTGGTGGCCTCGTCGACCAGCCGACCGGTCCTGGCAAGCAGCCAGTGATCAAGAAGATGGAGTCCATCCAGCGGAGCACGGCCAATTGGAGCACTTGCCGTAACGAGGTCGGCGTAATCAGGCCTGTAGCCAGAGATGTTCGCGTAGCTGGCGAAGAAAGCGACGCTATTCCACAGCGTGAGTAGCTTCCGCTGGATCTCCTCCCCTGGGCCGAAGCCGAACATCAGGTTCTGGTTCGGTGGCTGCTGGCAGTACTGCCAGCGCATGACGTCGGCACCGAGCTTGGCGAACGCCTCATCCGCTCGGATCGCATTCCCCCACGAGCCGTGCATTTCCCGGCCATGCTCGTCGAGCATCTTCTCGTAGCCCAGTACCTTGCGGTATGGGGGGCGGCCGGTCAGCGTGACCGATACGAAGAGCAGCGAATAGAACCAGAGCCGGATCTGCTCCCGCATCTCAGACACCCAGTCCGCCGGGAACCACTGCTGCCAGTAGGCGTGGTCCGGAAGATCCGCGGTAGTCATGCCGTGCGCAGCGCCGGTGCCGTAACCACCGGGCGCACGCTCGCTGTTCTCCCAGCCAAGCGTGGAGAACGGCACAATTCCTGCGTCTAGCCAGACATCGCCAACCTCCGTGATCCGCCCGACCGGCGCGTCGCATCCGGCGCACTGAATAGTTACGGCGTCGATCCACGGGCGGCGCAGTTCCTTCAGGCCGGCGAGCGCCGCCGGGTCTGTCGCCCGCTCAGCGAGTTCGGCACGACTGCCGATGACATTCAGGTGGCCGCATGAGCAGGGGTAGAACGGCAACGGCAACCCGTAGTAGCGACGCCGGGAGATGTTCCAGTCCTGCATGTTGACGAGCCAGTCATCCATCCGGCTGCCCATGTAGGAGGGGATCCACTCTACTTCCCGGTTGGCTGCCCGCATCGGTTCGCGAATCTGCGCCACGGAGATGAACCAGTCGTCCGAGACTCGGAAGATCAGCGGCGTGTCGCAACGCCAGCACGCCGGATAGCGGTGGCTGATTTCCCCAGCTCCGACCAGCAGCAACCGTCGACCCAGGATCTCGATCACGCGTGCCGCGACCTGCGAGGTATCCATGCCCGCGAGCCAGCCGTACTCGGGATAGAACACACCGGACTCGTCGACCGGGGTGAGCACCGGCAAGCCACACGACTTCCCTAGGTCGAAGTCTTCGACGCCGCAGCCCGGCGCGATGTGCACGATCCCGGTTCCGTCCTCCATCGACACGTCGTCCCATCCGACGACTTGATGGTCCACAGCGGCCCCGGGCGCAAGATCGTCAAACGGGCCGGAATAGCGCCAGCCGACCAGCTCCCGGCCGGCCCGCACCTCGGTCACCTCATCGCCGTCGGCCCGTTGCACGGCGACCCAATCACCGTTGCCGAGTCGGCCGTACTGCGCGTCTGGGCGTACCGCCGCGGCCACGTTCGCGGGCAGGGTCCACGGCGTCGTTGTCCAGACCACCAGAGCCTCACCGGGCCGGTCAACTAGCGGGAACCGCACGTATAGCGACGGGTCTGACCGGTCTACGTAACTGCCGACCAGCTCGTGAGCGGAGACCGATGTTCCGCACCTGGGGCACCATTCGGTCGGTCGATGACCCAAGTACAGCCAGCCCCGGTCGTGAACGACCTTCAAGAACTTCCAGATGTACTCGATATTGGTGTCGGAGAACGTGTAGTAATCGGCGCCCCAGTCCATCCACTGGCCAAGCCGGATCGAGCTCGCGATCAGCTCGGCGGACGACCACTGCACCACCTCGCGGCATCTGGCAGCAAAGGCCTCAAGCCCGAACTCTTCGATCTCGCGCTTAGAGTTCAGCCCAAGCTCCCGCTCGACGCCGACCTCTATCCATAGTCCCTGGCAGTCAAAGCCATTCTGGTAGCGCTGGTCGAATCCGCGTAACGCTTTGTACCGCTGAAAGACATCCTTGAGTGTCCGACCCCACGCGGTATGCACACCAAGCACCTTGTTCGCGGTGACGGGCCCGTCGATAAAGCTGAATCTCGGTCCGCCTGTGTTCCTGGCCCGAAGCTTGGCGAAGATGTCGCTGGCAGCCCAGAACTCGAGGATCCCGCGTTCCAGCGCATCGGCGTCCCGCTTGGCGGGAAAGTCAGGGAACATGCGCCGCAGTTTACCGACTCAGGTGATTCCCCAGCATCCGCGCTCGGTAAATTCCGCGCGCAGTCGCGGCCGGGTCGGCGATGGTGGCCTTGCTCCACCGCTTCGGGGTCTTGCAGCAGCCCAGCCGACCGCATCAGCCGGGCCACCATCCGGCAAGCTTCCATGCTGCTTCCACCCGCCTTGGACGGACTTTCCATGCCACTTGCGCCCCACTTACACAACGCCGTGCGATGATGCAGCGGAGGCTGAGGTGATCGGCCGAGAACCCATGGGCGACAGGCGAACCGAGGTCCAGCCCGCTCTCCGATTCTGGGAGCCCGGAGAGTATAGGAGGTGAAGCCGGATGGAAGAGACCATGGAAGAGACCACTGCCACCACTGCAGTGGATGACGAGCTCGACGAATTCGATGTCGTCGAGGAGACATCTGCGTATGACGTGATGCTTATTCAGGGGCGCATCTACTAGGAGTGAGTGTTGTGGTGCGCGGATCTTCCGGGCACCACAACACAACACCGGTCTCTGTCCTTATTGAGCCGATCGCTCTGGGGCATGGCGATGAGAGTAAGGCTAAATCCGGCAGTGCGGCTTATCCCGCCATCGCAGGTCACCGGTGAGCACTGGCAGGCCGAGGATCTGCTCGAGCGTCGCAGGTTCAGTCTGACCCGCCGGGCCGCTGCGGCCCTCACGGCGTCGTGCAGCGTGCGGGAGCCGAACGACCTTGCCGCCGCGCTCGCGGGAGGCGAGGACGAGCGCGGCTGGCAGGGTGTAGTCGCGAACCTGACGAAGCATGGCCTCATCGTCGATGAGAATGCACTGACCGATGACCCGCGACTGGCCTGGTTTGTCCGGCTGCGGCAGGCATGGAGCAGCCGCGGCTGGCACGAGGCCGCCGAGTATCACCTGCTGTCCTTTGATTACCCCTGCGTCGACTATTCAGAGGCACGGGCTTTCCAGTACGACCAGGATCTCATGCGCTCGTTTCAAGCACGGGAACCGGACGACGACCGTTTCAAGCTCGACTACTCCGATGCTCCGGGTGTCCCACTGCCAGAACCCAGCGTCAACACACTGTCAGGAACCACACACGACATCTGGGTCAGTCCGGCTGCGACCGAGACCGTCAGCTTCGCCAAGATAGCGAATATCATCTCCCTAGCCTTCGGCGCGACTGGATTCTTCACGACGCGGACGAACGCGTCTCCCCTCCTGCGGAGGACAAGCCCGTCGGGCGGCGCGCGTCACCCGTCGGAAGGCTACGCGGTGATATTGGACGTGCCAGAAGTCGAACCCGGCTGGTACCACATCACGATGCAGCCGTTCAGCCTGCGCCGCCTTGACGGTCGGCCCACGGACAAGGCGGAGCTCAGTCGCCTGTTCCCGCTAACGTTCGAGCGCTTCCCGCTCGAGTTTGCCTGCCTCATCGTCATAACGTGCAGGTTCGAACGGAACATGTACCGCTACCGAGAGCCGCGGACGTTCCGGACCGTGCACATGGACGCGGGACACATCGCGGGAACGATACGCATGGCCGCGCGGGCCATGGGACTGACCGCGGGTATCAGCATGTGCGACCACGCGACGGAGATCGAGTCGGCTATTGGCATCGACGGCATGGCGGAGGGCTACATGCTCACCGTGGCGCTGTCGGCGGGGATAGATCGCCGCGATAGTGCGCCGCAGGATGGTGAGGTCAATGGCACCCACTGAACCCGAATGGCCGGTGGGCTTCCGTATCCGTCCGGCCACGGACCCCGGACGACCCGATGCCGAGGTGGCGGATGTCGTAAGCGGGCGCCGGTTCCACTGGCCGGCAGACGCACTCGCCGGGCGCATCCTTCGCGGTGAGCTGAACGGCGATCGCCCCGCCGCGTGGAGGGACGCCGTGGCCGCGGCCCGCGATCGTTCCGGACTCGTGCCGGGCTGGCGGCACTGGCAGCACAGGGCCTGGTATCCATCTGACCAGTACTACGTCGCCTCCCGCCGCTGGGGTTATCGCGACTTGCCAGACCCCGACGGCGCAATCCGCGATGCCACGATCCGCCGCTACCTGGAGTTGGACGGGGCGCCGGATCCGGTCGAACCACGGACCGGCCCGCGGGTGCTGCTGGAGGAGACTGCCCTGCCCGAGGACGCGTCGGTGTCCAAGTTGCTGGTGGACCGCCGGAGCGGCCGGGCGTACGCGCGCAAGCCTGTCCCCCTGGCTCGCCTTTCCGGGCTGTTGTGGCACGGTCTGGCGGAAGTCCGTGCCTACCGGGGACGCGCCGCAGAAGAAGAGCCTTTGTCACTGCTTGACAGCTACGGATCTGCCCTGGATTTCTACGTCTGCGTCTACAGCGTCGCGGGACTTGAGCCGGGGGTGTACCGGTACGGGGTTGCCGATCACGACCTGACCTGTATCCGTCCCGGAGACCATCGCGATGCCATGATTAAGGTCTTGCAGGGCATGCGCTCACCGGCCACCGCTGCCTGGACGCTCGGGCTGGTCGCGGACTTCCCCAGGTACCAGTGGCGCTACCGACACGAACACGGGCTGCGCCGGCTGTATATGGAATCGGGCATCCTCGGTCAGGAACTGGTCATCCTGGCAATGGCCTACGGCCTGAGCACGCTGGTCACGCCAGCTCAGCGTGATCTGCCCTACATGGAGTTGCACGAACTCTCGCCGGATCGTTTCGCCCCGATATATACCTTGACAATGGGCTGGTCAAGGGGAAACGCGGGCCAGCTGTTCGACAACGAGGAACCGATCGCTCCCGCGGAGATCCAGCGTGAAGGTCGATAGCCGGGTCAACGACCTGAAGCACGAACTTCTGAGCTCGGAGACCAACAGCACGCCGCGTCTTTCCCCTGACGGGCGGACGATCGCGTTCATCAAGACGGTCACAGCCGGCCAGGAGCTCTGGCTGCATCCTGCGGACGGGACGCCGCGCATGGCAGCCGCCTGCCACGGTGAGACGATCAGCGACCCGTGCTGGACCGCGGACGCGTCGCACCTCCTTTACCGCCACACCGCGCAGGGTCGGGAGGCATGGCGGCTATCGGCGATCCGGATGACTGACCTGGAGCAGATCAGGCTATCGGCCCGCGGAAGCGTCAACGCCTACTGGCTCTCCCGCACGTGCGTGCGTGCGGTGACCTATAGCTGGATGGACCCGCGGACCGGGCAGCGCACCCTCACCCGAGGCCACATCGGGGATGGACCGGCGTTCGAACACTCGGTGGCGGACGCGCGGCTGCGCGCATGGATCGTCGGCCCCGATCTGCGCCCGCGCGGCGGGACTTTCATCGCCGACGACGGCTCGGTCCGCCTCCGTCTCGGCGCAGACTTCGCCACGGCCAAGACCGTACTCCGAGTACCGGTTGAGGAACTTCCCGGGCTGGCGGTTCTCGGCTTCGACCATACCGGCCGCAGCCTGTACGTGCTGTCACGTGTGGACGCCGAGACACGGCGGCTCATCGCGATCGATACCGAGACATGCGAGATCAGCGGGACGTACCAGCACCCGTCACTGGACATCGACTGCTACCCAATCGCCGGAGAAGGCGTCTGGTTCGACCCGCTGACAGGCGAGCCGGATATCTGCGCCGTGATGGACCAGCGGCTTCAGTACCAGCCGCTCAGGCCGGAGACGCGGCAGGCAGTGAGCCGCATGATCAGGCAGGCCGCCGACCCCGTGCTCATCATGGATCGCGCCGCCGACGACCGAACGTGGCTGACCGTGACCGTTCACGACAACGCGCCGATTCAGTATCAGCTCTTCGAGCCGGCGTCGGGGAAGTGCAAGCCCGTCTTCACCAACCGCCCCGGCCTCGCCGGTTTCACCATGCCCAAGCTGGAAGACTTCTTCTTCACGGCGAGTGATGGACGCCGGATAGGCGGGTACACGATGCGGCCTCTCAGCGGGACGCCTCCGTATCCCTCGGTGGTCATCGTGCATGGCGGGCCCGCGGGCCGGGACATGTGGAGGTTCTTCGCCGACGCACAGTACTTAGCCGCGCTTGGCTACTGCTCGCTGCACATCAATTACCGAGGCTCCGGTGGCTTCGGCGCGGAGTTCGAGCGGGCAGGCGATGGCGAGTGGGGCGGCCGCATGCAGCAGGATCTGTACGACGCGGTAGCCAGCGCGGCCACCGAGGGGCTCGTCGATCGCCGGCGGGTCGTCTTCTTCGGCGCGTCCTACGGCGGGTATGCGGCGCTGCTGGCGGCATGCAGCCGACCCGATATCGTACGCGCCGCAGTCGCGATAGGCGCACCGACCGACCTGCTGGCGCTGGCTCACCGGCCGCCGTCCTACTGGCAGCCTCTTGGCGTGCTCTTGCACCGCCAGATCACCCGGCGTTCAGATGGCCAGACGGTCGGCGACGCGGTACTGCGATCTCGGTCACCCGCCCACGTCATTGACAAGTCTTGTGCGCCCGTCCTGCTGGCGCACGGCGTGCGCGATCCCAGGGTGCCGATCGCGCTCGTCGATGAGTTTGCTGCGACGGCCCGGGGCATAGGCGTCCAGATGAGGTACCTGCGTTTCGTGGACGAGGGACATTACATCAATTCGTCTTCAAACCGTCAGGCCTTCTTTACCGCTATCGAAGAATTCCTGGAGGAGCACATTGGCAGCCCAGCGGCCGCAGTTGAAGCGCCGTTACTCCAGGGATGATCCGCGCGGGCGGTTTCCGCGCGTGAAGGGGTTCCCTGGTGTGGAGTGTAATCGGCTGGGTGTCTTCTGGCGGCCGTTGATCGACATGACCGAGAGCCCGTACGTTGCCGTGCTGCTGCGGGAGATTATCCAGGTTGCGGACTGGCTAGCCGACGACGATGGCCACTGGTCGTGGTTCGCGATGATCGGGGTGCCGGGCTTGCGGCGGCAGGTAGTACTGCACGCGGGACTGGAGGAGTTTGACTGCCGACGGCCCGACGAGCTGGCGGAGGGGCTTCGGAGCGCGCGGTGGCAGTGCCTGGTGGACCTGCTGGGGCGGTTCAGCTGCCTAGCGGACGGGACGCGGGCGCTGCTCGTGTTCCATCTGGCGCAGTTGTCATTTACCGAGAGCGTGTTCGCGCTGACGGGCGTGGTGGAGCCGAACGGGGACCCTGAGAGAGACCGGTATGCGTACGAGGTTGCGCGCGTCCACTCCCGCTACCCCGATCACAGAGACCGGTCGTTGTCGGCGTTCGACGCCCTCTCCCGCTCTTGCCCCGACCCCGTGCTCGCGCTCGCCTCGGCGGCGCAGGGGGCCGGGCACTCGATCCGTGGCGTCAGCGATATCGCCCTCGCGGCCGAGTTCGCGACCCGCGGCATGCGGATCATCTCCAAAGGCCTGCCCGACGACTGGCACAGCGACTTGGTGCGCAGCCGGTTTCACCGCGCCGTCGCGCTGCTGCGCGTGGCGCAGCGGGACCCCAGCGGGATGCGGTCAGAGTTGTCAGAGTCCATGCGCTTCGGCCAGGCGGTCCTCGCGGCCGGCCTAGCCGGCCCCGATCAGCTTGTCGCAACGGAGAACTGGCTGGTCCTAGTCCAGACAAAGATCAAGTCCGTCTTGAAACGGCGCGGCGACGAAACGGACGCCGAGGTGGCGAAGCTAAGCGCCGCGCTAGCTGCGCTCGATCCCTACTGCGTCGAGGCGCGCAGCATCGCCGGGGACGGGTATGCCGCCGCAGGCGACTATGCGGAGGCGGCAGAGCAGTACCGCTGCGCCGGACAGCTCGGGACAGCGATCGGCGCAGTGGCGTGGTTCCGGGCGGGACAATGCCATGACCTGCTCGGTGATCGAGCGGCTGCCATCAACGCCATGGGCCGGTGCCTGGAGCTGGATGCCTCGGCGATAGAGCCCCGCGAATATATCCGCGAGCATTCGCGAATCGGGCTTGCTGAGAGAACGCCGGCCGTGGTCAGGACAGGTGTCGCATGACCGCGCCGCCCGGGGACGAAGACCGCCGGCCGCACCGTACCCAGCTCATGGCGCTGGGCCTGCCGCTGGTTCTCGGCGGCCTCTCCTCGACCAGCGCCGCGTTCGTGGACACCGTGATGATGGGCCACTACGGCGCCGATTCCATGGCGGCAGTCTCAGGGGGGGCGGCAGTATTCGAGATCTTCGATGCGGTCGTCCTCGCCTCAGTGACTGGCCACCAGATCCTCTCCGCTCGGTTCGCGGGCCTGGGGGAACCGGCCGGCATCGCCAGGTCGCTGCGCTCATCGGCCTGGTTCTGCGGAGGGATCGCCCTCGTGCTGACCGTCGCCTGCATGGTCGGCGGCGGCTGGATGACCGGCCTGATCACTGCCGACAATGCCCATCTGAAGAGCATCGGCGAGGGATACCTGCTCTCGATCTCGCCGACATTGCTGCTCCTGGTTCCATTCTCACTGCTCACGGCCATTTTCAGCGCTCACAAGAGAATCAGGCCAGTCCTGGTCGCGACAATTGCGGTGAACATCGTCAACCTCGTGCTCGACATCGTGCTCATCTTCGGTCTCGGCGGCCTGCCCCGCCTGGGCGCGGTCGGCAACGGGCTGGCGACGAGTATCGCCTGGGCTGTGGGCGTCGCGCTACTCGCAGTCGTCGCGTGGCGATCCGGCATGCCCGAGCTTCAGTGGTGGACTCCCGGCCCCGTGCTCGCGCAACCGGACTTTGTCACGTCCATCCCGCGGCTCAGCATCCCGGCCATGCTCTCTATGGCCCTGGACCACATCAGCCTGGCAGTCTTCTTCGCGATCATCGGCGGGATCGGCGCAATCGAGCTTGCCGGGGCACGGATCGCGTGGGACATCATCCTCCTGCTCTTTGGCATCGGCCTCGCCTTCGCTGCGGCCGAGCGCATCCTCATCGGCCGGGCGCTCGGCACTAACCATCCCGAGGCGATTGCCGAGCTGTGGCGGACAGCTGTCCGGGTGACGATTGTCCCGGCACTCATCATCGCGTTCCCGCTGCTCTTCTTCCCGGCGGCCGTGACAGGACTGGTCACGTCCTTCCACGCCATCCAGAGTGCTGCCGAAGGCGCGATCCGGCTGACCGGCATCTGCGTGCCCCTCATGGCCTGGACGCTCGCCAACATCAGCGTTCTGCGCGCCTTCGGTAAGACGAGCTGGGACATGTACGGAAACCTAGTTTCCGCTATCTGCATACAGCTCCCGCTCGCCTGGCTGCTCGGCCACGTGGCGCACCTCGGGCTTACCGGGTGCTACCTGGGCGTGGTGTCCTACTGGCTGACTCGCGCGGTCATGACCGAAGTGCTCGGACGCAAGCTCGTGGCGGAGCGGCTTTCCCTGGCGGCCAAGGCCGATTCACCGACGTCGGCAACCGCGGGCGTCCAGGGAGCAATCCATGAGTGACGAGCCTGATGCCATGCGCTTCCGGGCAGCTATGAGCCGCTTTCCTACCGGCGTGGTCCTCCTCACCCAGGGGGGGCCGAACACACTGGAAGCGATGACCGCGAATTCGTTCGCGTCGGTCTCTCTGCAACCGCCACTTATCCTCATCAGCGTACGTTCCGACAGCCGGATGCGTGCGCGGATGGACGCGTGCACAACCTTCGCGATTCAGATCCTGCACGAAGGACAGCGTCACCTTGCCGCATGTTTCGCCAGGCATCAGCGGCCTGGTGGCGCGCAAGCGGCCGATGTGCTCGAGGCCGTGCCCACGCCGCTCGGGAACGTGATCGTCGCTAGTGCGATTGCCGTATTGGAATGCATGCTCTTCGCCCGGCACGCGGGCGGTGATCATGTCATTTATATCGGCAGAGTCGCGTGTATCCACATGAGCCCGGATGAACGACTACCGCTGACCTTTCACCGCGGCGAATTCACGGTGCCACTGAGCAGACTGACGATCAAGTCACCGCATGAGGAAATGAGAGTTAATGGTATATCCAAAGCTGCAAGCGCGCTATTCGAGGTCGGATCCGCGCGGTCGGCTTCCCCAGATTACCGGTTACCCTGACCTTGAACACAACCGGCTTGCCGTGTTCTGGAGGCCGATCATCGATATGACGGACAGCCCCTACGCGGCTTTGTGGCTTCGTGCGATTATCCCGGTTGCTGACTGGCTCGCTGATACCAAGACCAGGCATCGTTCTTGGTTCTCGATAATCGGTGTCCCGGGGCTGCGGCGTCAGGTCTTACTCCACGCCGGGCTGCGCCATTACCACTGTTCCCGACCAGGGGATCTCCCCATCGCCTACCGGAGTCCGCGCTGGCAGAACCTGATCGACCTAACCGATAGCTACCACGATCTGGATTACAGCGCCCGGTGCCTGCTTGTATTCCACCTCGACCAGCTTTCCCTGACCGGGACCGCACTCGACTTAGCTGGTGTCGTCGAGCCCACTGGCGACCCGGATCATGACCGGTACGCCTACGAGGTTGCCCGTATTCCGTCCCGTCAGCCTGACCGCATGAGGCATGCGCTCGGGGTCTTCCAGCGACTCGCGCTGTCCGCGGCCGATCCGCTGCTCGCTCTGGCTGCCTGCTTCCAGGGCATTGGGCATGCGATGCGCGATCTTGGTGACAACGCCCTGGCGCGGGAGTTCGAGCGCCGAGGTAAGGCAATACAACATTTGCCGGACGACTGGTATGGCTGTCTGGTGCGGAGCCGCTTCCACCGTGCTGTCGCCCTGCTGCGCTCGGTAGAAGGACGGCCTGAACTCATGCCGCAGGAGCTAGCTCACGCGGTCGGCCTCAGTAGGGGCTTGTCAGCCGAGGCAACTACCCATGCGCAGCGGCTTGTCGCGGCCGAGAACGATCGGTACATGCTGGAGCTCCAGATAAGGGCTGCCTGCGCCGACAAAGCGGCGGAAGAAGTCCGTCAATTATCTTCGAGGCTTGCGGAACTGGATCCCAATTGCGTCGAGGCGAGGCTGGTCATCGGAGACGCTCTCGCCGAAATCGGTGATCTTCGCAAAGCCGCCGAGGCCTATGCGAGTGCAGGTGAACTCGGTACGAGTGCGGGCGCCATCGGATGGTTTAGGGCAGGCCAGTGCTATCAGATTCTCGGCGACGTTCCATCGGCCATCCACGCTATGGGCCGCTGCCTGGAACTGGACGCTACTGCCATCGAGCCGCGAGCATATCTCGCGGAGATCCCGTCAACGCACGGGCTCACCGTTTCCCACGCCATCACCGAGATGACGGCATGCCGCTTAGTTAATGCAGGAAGTAGTGACGAGCGCCGGACGGAGTGATTACATTGTTTACGCCTGACGAGCTCGGCTTGGATGAGCCGACGAGATACTCCGAAGTCGAGAACCGCTTCGAGCGCATAGCTTCCGAAGCCAAGGGTGCTGGTGATCCGCCTCGGAATGGATGGGCGACGATCGTCGGCGTGGCCCTCCTGGGGGTTGCGTGGGCGATGGAAAAACAAGGCCGCTGGAGCGAAGCACTTCAGCAGGCTGAGGTGTCCAGAGATATCCTTCGCGAGAATGATGATCTCCGGTGGTTCGCTGAGGTCTGCCATTCGATCGCGGTCTGGAAGTTCCATAATCTGAACAACGACCCACCTGTTGAGGACTTCGCAGCGGCCATCAAGGCACGGATCGCGATCGGTGATCTCATCGGTGCCGCGCAGTCCTGGCATAACCTCGGGTACGTCCAGCTCATCGCTGGCCGGAATGCTGACGCCGACGCTTCTTATGAGCGCGCGGCCGAGCTTCTGGCGCAGGTACAGGCGGGCCCGGATCGCGATCTTGCAACGACCGCGACTCGCCAGCTCGGGTTCGTCTTGTCGCATCAAGCCTATGCGGCGGCGCGGCACCGGCCGGCTACCGAGGCTTTGCGCTGCACGAGCAGGTACTTCGAGCACTTCGCGCAAACCGGCGCGCACCGGGAGCCCGTTCTGGCGTACCTCGCAGCAGGAATTGCCCTTGCTTCTTCGGCAGAGGTGCCCGAACCCGAAGGTAGTGCACTCACTGCGCTCGCGGGGATCGCTCCCGACGCCGAGACCTGGTTGCGCGTCGCCTTGCGTGAAGGAAGCGCGGCCATGACCTCGCACGCCGACACGGGAACTGGCTATCACGCCTATCTCGGCTCACATCTGCTCGCGCTCACGGAGCTAGCTCGCTGGTGCTACGCAAATGGCCGCCACGAGGAAGCGGACCAGCTCACAGCGCAGGCCCTGAGCCTGGCTCGCGCGCGGGGATGGGCGGGTGAGGCACTACGGATCGAGCAGCTGAGCGCTGCCACCGCGAGCGAAGCCAATTCGGTGACAAGAGTTCACGAATGGCAGGCCTGATCGGAGAGGAATGGCGGATATGACTACGGTACCCCCGCTCGCGGCCAAGATCCGAGCAATTGGCGAACATGCCAACTGGATGCTGTCGTCGGATGACGATACCGGGAGCTTTCTGCGTACTCTAGCGGCTAGCAAGCCGGCCGGAAGATTCCTTGAGGTCGGTTCCGGCATTGGCGTCGGGTCAGCATGGCTGCTTGCCGGAATGGATGCTCAGTCGGTGCTGGTTGGCTTGGAGATCAAGGACAACTTCGCGACAGTAGCACGCGACCTGCTAAAATGTGACTCACGCGTGACGATAGTTACCTCCGACGCGTCGGACTGGCTGCGCGGCTACGATGGCCCTCCGTTCGACTTCGCTTTCATCGATACGACAATCGTGAAGTTTGAGGATCGCCATCTTCTGTATCCGCATCTCCGCCGAGGGGCAATCGTGGTCGCAGACGATTTGCTGCCTCAGCCGAAATGGACCGAGAAGCATCCGGAACGCGTGGATCGCTTTCGCAGTGAAGTGATGGCGGATCCCGCCTTGCTGGCTACCTTGGTCGACTGGGCGTCCGGCCTCCTGATCGCCACCTTCGTCGGATGATCGGGGAGGTACACCTTGTCCGCCACCGCTAGCTTGCAACTCCAACGCCGTTACACGCGCAGCGACCCGCGCGGCGCATTCCCGCGCCTGCCGGCATCCCCGGACATCGAGCACAACCGGCTGGCCATGTTCTGGCGGCCGCTCATCGACATGACCGACAGCGCTCTCGCGCCTATGCACGTACGGATGATCGCACCGGTCTCCGGCTGGCTGGCCAGGCCGGAGCCCGGCCGCCGATCCTGGTTCGCGATGATCGCAGTGGCCGGCCTGCGACACCAGGTGGTCCGCCACGCCGGCCTGGACCGGTACGACTGCCGCGAGCCGACCGGGCTGACCGAACAGCTGCGCACGCCCCGGTGGAACACATTGCTGGACGTGATCGCCCGGTTCCGGGATCTGGACGACGGCACCCGCGCGCTGCTGGTCTTCCAGCTGGCGCAGCTCTCGTACTGCCAGTACGTGTTCGCCCTGACTGGTGTGGTCCGGCCCGACGGCGACCCTGAGCACGACCGGTACGCGTACGAGGTTGCCCGCGTCCACGCCCGCTATCCCGGCCACACCGACAGGGCGCTCGCAGTGTACGACGCGCTCGCCGAGCACGACGCGGATCCCTTGCTGGCCCTCGCCGCCTGCGCGCAGGGGATCAGTAACGCCATCCGGGGTGCCCAGGACACGTCACTGGGACGTTCGTTCGAGACGCGCGGCCAGCGCGCCGCCGCCCGCCTCGGCGATCAGTGGCACAGCTGGCTCGTGATCAGCCGGTTCCACCGCGCCGTGGCCTTGCTGCGAATGGCGGAGCGGGACGCCGACGGCATGCAGCACGAACTGCACGCGGCAACGATTGCCAACGACCGGCTGACCGCGTCGGCGCCGGAGGACACCGACGCGCTCGTGGCCTTGGAGAACAGCCGCATCCTGACAGAGTCCAAGATCAAGGCGGCTGGCCGGGCGCCCACCGGCGAGACGGCGAGGCAGGTGCGCGCCTGGTCGCAGGAGCTTGCTGACCTGGACCCGAACTGTCCCGAGGCTCGCATCATCGCCGGCGACGGGTATGTCACGACCGGGGATTACGCGCATGCCGCCGTCCAGTACATCCGAGCGGGGGAGCTAGGTACCACGGCCGGCGCGATGGGCTATTACCGGGCCGGCCAGTGCTTTGACGCCCTCGGTGACCGGAGCAACGCGATTAACGCGATGGCCCGCTGTCTCGAACTGGACGGCTCCGCAATCGAGCCCCGTACGTATCTCGAGGCGCATGGAGCGGCACCGCCCGGAGGAGACACACCATGACGATCCACCGCACGACGCTGCCGCTCGTCGCAGACCTTAATACGGCGCCCCCGGCCCCCGCAGTTGCCCGGCCGCTGCGCGTCGCGCTCGTCAACATGCCCTGGGCGTTGTCCGACCGGCCGTCTATTCAATGTGGACTGCTCAAGGCCGGGCTCGAGGCGGCTGGCCACACCGTAGACGTGCATTACCTGAACCTGGCACTCGCCGTGGGCATCGGCTCCGACATGTACCTGCAGATTGCTGAGATGCCCGCAGAGCGCACCCTGATGCTGGGCGAGTGGTTGTTCACCGTCGCGGCGTTCGGGCCTGTCGGCGGCGAGGACTCCTACCGTGCCGCGTTCCCTGCGGTGGACGAGGCGTGCGCCAAGCTCGGGCTTACCTTTGAGAAGCTGTGCGAGCTGCGCGGGACGTGGCTGCCCGAGTGGCTGGACAAGGTGATCGGCGACATCGACTGGAAGCAGTACGACCTGGTCGGCTTCACCTCGACGTTCGAGCAGAACGTCGCCGCGCTCGCCGGGGCCGCCCGCGTCAAGCGGCTGGCGCCGACGGTGCCCACCGTTTTCGGAGGCGCCAATCTGGACGGCGAGATGGGGCTGGAGTTCGTCCGGCGCTTCACGGACATCGATTACGTGGTGACCGGCGAGGGCGATGTGGCACTCCTGCACCTCGCCGCCGCCTTATCGGGAGGCGGATCCGGCCTCGGCCTTCCCGGCCTGGCGGCGCGTACCCCGGACGGAACAGTACGCGCGCGCCCGCCTGCGCAGGTGCGTGAGATGGACGCACTGCCCGTACCGGACTTCACGGATTACTTCCTGCAGCTCGACCGGCTGGGCCGGCGGGCTGCGCTGGGCGGCCGGCCAGTGCATCTGGTCGTCGAGCTGTCGCGCGGGTGCTGGTGGGGCGAGAAGCACCACTGCACGTTCTGCGGCCTCAACGCGCTGGGCATGAACTACCGCTCGAAGTCTCCGCGGCGGGCAATCGATGAGATCGTCGCGATGGCGTCGGCCAGCCGCAACCTCGTGATCGACACCGTCGACAACATTCTTGACATGCGATACCTCGGTACTTTCTGCGACGAACTCGCCGGCCATGGCTACGACCTGTCGATGTTCTTCGAAGTGAAGGCGAACCTGTCACCGGAGCAACTGCGCCGGCTGCGCGCCGCGGGGGTAACCCGGATCCAGCCCGGCATCGAGAGCCTGAGCACCCGCGTGCTGCGCATTATGGACAAGGGCACCGACCTGCTTACCAACGTGCGGCTGCTCAAGTGGGCCCGGTATCACCGCATCGCGGTTGGCTGGAACATCCTCACCGGCTTCCCGGGTGAGACCGACGCGGATTACCTGAACCAGGCCGAGATCATGCCGGCCCTGCACCACCTGGCTCCGCCATTAGCCTTCGGCGAGTTGTGGATGGAGCGGTTCAGCCCGTACTTCTCCAAGCCACCGGCGCAGTTCCACGACATCCGGCCCAGGCAGGCGTACGCGTTCATCTACCCCTTGCCTGATCTCGATCTCGCGAAGATCGCCTACTTCTTCGACCACACCAGCGAGAGCCAGGTCAGCCCGGAAGCCGTGGCCACACTTGCTGCGGCGGTGGAGGTGTGGCGCGACCGGTGGCCACCCGACCGACCCGGTCCGAGCCTGAGCTACCAGCGCGGACCCGGCTGGATCCGGATCATGGACAGCCGGGGCGCGCACCGGTCCGAGCAGTATCTCGACGGTTGGCAGGCCACCGTCTTCCAGATGTGTGGGGATTCCCCGCGTACCGTGGCTGGGCTGCGCCGCCGCATGGCTGAGGCGCAGGACGTGCCGCACGTGCCGGCCGTCGGCGAGCTGAGCGAGTTCCTGGACTCGTGCGTAGCGTGGCGCGGGATGATCCAGGAGGGTGGTCGGTACTTGTCCCTGGCGCTTCCCACCGCCAGCCGAGGCCAGCACTGACGCCGCGATGGATGAGCGCTACGAGCGCTCGCCGTCGGCGCGACGGGCCATCGACGGACTTAGGGCGTGGCGGCCGCGTCCGGCTCTCCAGGTCGCACGATCCCGGTCTCGTAGGCCAGAATGACGGCCTGGACTCGATCCCGCAGCCCGAGCTTGGCCAGCAGGTTCCCGACGTGCGAGTTGACCGTGGCTTCGCTGACAACCAGGTCGGCCGCTATCTCCGCGTTGGTCAGCCCGCGGGCGAGGCGGAGCAGGATGTCTCGCTCCCGGCCGGTCAGCGAGGCTAGCTGCTGTTGACGGCCTGAGTACCTGAGCATCCCGGCCGTGGTGTGGGCCGTGGTCTTTGAGGATGTTGATGCCTGGGCCGCTGGGGGCGGGCCAGGATCTTGACCGTCCCTGCTGAAACGTGATGGATCCCTCCTCGCCTGCGCTGGTCACGTGCGCGAGAAGGGATCCGGGGCGGTGTTGTCACCCGTGGCCATCGTATGGCCGTGCCCGCTGTCGGTCGATGCGTACGCGGCGGCAGGCCGGAACGCGGAGTTCCCGCGGCCGGAGTGCCCGTCGTGCCGGGCGCCGATGACGTTCTGGTCAGGGTACCGGCGTTACGTCCGCCAGGTCGGGCTGTGCCGGAGGATCTTCGTCCCGCGGCTGCGGTGCGGCTCGTGCAAGGTGAGCCATGCGCTGCTGCCGGCGTTGACGCTGGCAGGGCGGCTGGATTCGGCGGAGGCGGTCGGGTCGGTGGTCGCCGCGGTGGCCGGCGGTGCCTGCGGGGTCCGCCCGGCGGCCGGGCGTGCCGGGTGCCGCACACGACCGCGCGGGGCTGGTGCCGGCGGTTCGCCGTGCGGGCGCCCGAGCTAGGGGCGGCGTTTGCGGCGCTGGCGGTGGAGCTGGGCCGCGAGCCGGCCCGCTCGTCCGCGGATCCCGGTGCGTTCGCGTTAGCGGCCGTCGCCGCGGCGTTCGACGCGGCCGCCGCCCTGCCGGGCTGGGCGCCGGTGGGCGCGTGGCGGTTCGCGTCCTCGGTGAGCGGCGGGAGGCTGATCGCCGCCAACACGATCTCGCCCTTCCTGGTGGTCGGCAAGCGGCGTTTCATGCCTCTGCGGCGGCCGACGTCGTTCATCTCCCTGCACTGCTCAGAGCCTTGCAGGCAGGGACTGCGCGGGCTGGCCTGACGTGGCTTTACGACAGATGCTGTGAGTTTCTGCCTGCGCGTGCAGAACTAGAGGTCGGCGAGTACCGGGACGTCTTTGCCTACTAACTCGGCACCTCCGACTCCGACACCAGCTCGCGCTTCGCCTCTAAGTATCTGCTTGTCTCAATTGTCTTCAGGTACCAACCCGCAAGCAGATGCGGCAATCTCACGGTCCATCGAACCGGATGTCACCGGGAGCGGGTCTGACCTTGCAGCTTGTGCTACTGATGCGTCCGCCTGCGCCTCCCGCGTCCAGGCCCGCAGCCACCTCCCCCGGCTGGCGACAGTTCTGCCGTGCTAGTTGCCTGTGGCGGCTCCGGCCCTTCGCGCCAGGTGAGTATCGCGGCGGCCTGGCGGTGCGTCAACCGGGCTCTCGCAGCGCTCGCCGACGGCCGGTCACAGATCCTTCCCTCTTCCCGCAGGGTCCCGGCGGGAAGCATCTTGCCCGGCTCGCCGGCTGCCCGGTTGACTCCCGGCTGCGGCCGCCGCGCTGATCCCCGGTCTGCCGGAGGGCAGGAACCGCCTGCCCTCCACCTGCAGGGAAGGGGAGTACACGATGACTGTCCCGGCTGAGGCAGCCCGCCTCACCACCCGGCACGCCGACCTGGGTGACCTGGCCGCGCTGCTGCGCGAGCAGCAGGCCCGCAAGGTCGACGTCGTCGCGCCACCGTCCGCGCTGCGCGCACGCGACGGCATGCTGGTCATCGCCGGCACCGAGCCGGTCCTCACCGACACCGGCGTGGACCTGGCCGACGGGACCTACCGGCCGACCGCGACGTGCGACGAAGGGATCAGCGACAAACTCGGCATCGACCTGCGGTACCTGCGCAAGCTCCGCGAACACGCCATCGACCTGTACGACGTCAACGTCAACGGCTGGCTGGACCGCGCCGACCCGGCCCGCCGGTTCCTGGTCCGCTGCTTCCGAGGACAGGCCGGGCGCGGGGTGGCGCGGGCGCTGCTGTCGGACGGGTACAAGCGGATCGACCACCTGGACGTGCTCACCGCCATTCTCAGCGGGGTGGAGCGAGCCGGGGTGCCGGTGCAGATGGCCGGCTGTGACCTGACCGAGCGGCGCATGTACGTCCGGCTGTACTCCGAGCAGGTCACCGCGCTCGCCCCGGTCTTGCTGGCCGGGTACCGGTCGCCGTTCACCGGCGCCGAGGGCGCCGAACCCGGTGGTGTGGGGCGGCCTGGTGATCACCAACTCCGAGACCGGCGACGGCGCCGCCGCCATCACCCCGCGGCTGGTCGTCCAGGTGTGCCGGAACGGGTACACGATCACCGCCGACGCGCACCGCGCGGTGCACCTGGGCGGCAAGCTCGCCGAGGGCGTCATCGACTGGAGCGCCGACACCCAGCAGCGCAATCTGGACCTGATCACCGCCAAGGCCCGCGACGCCGTGGCCCGGTTCCTCGACCCCGCCTACGTCCAGTCCGTGGTGACCCGGATCGAGCGGGACGCCGGCGTGCCGGTCGAGCGGCCGCAGGACACCATCGCGATGGTGTCCCAGCAGCTGCGGTTCACCGACGAGCAGCAAGACGCCATCCTGGGCCACTTCATCCGCGGCGGATCCCTGACCGCGGGCGGGGTCATGCACGCAGTCACCAGCGTCGCCCAGACCCTCGATGACGCCGACAACGCCCACGACACGGAGTCCCAGGCACTGAAGGCGCTGCAGCTCGCCGCCGCCCGCTAACCACCTCACTCAACTACTGCCAGCCGACGCCATGCGCCGTACCAGGCCACGGCCGGGCCTTCCGCCCGGCCGTCTTCATGCCCGGCCAGGGCAACCCGATCCGCTGAAAGGAACGAGCCATGCGAGCACGACTAGTACGCGCCGACGGGGCAACCGAGCCCGTCGACGTGCCCGAGGACCCCGCCGAGGCCAGCGCCATAATCTGCGCCACCATCGGCTGCCGCGCCGTCACCGTTACCAGCGTCATCCAGCCCGGACCGCGCGGCGCCGGCCTGGACATGTGGACCGATGGCCACAGCCTGATCACCGGCAGCCTCACGCCGAACCCAGCGGCCGGGGCGATCGTGGCGTTCCTGTCCCGCGGTCAGGTCCGGCCGCTGTTCGCCGGCGCCGCCGTGTTCTCCGGATGCCCCGGTACGCGCGCTGCCGCTACTGCCCTGACGGGCGAGCACGAGGAGATCATCACCACGATCGCCGCCGCCATCCGCGATGCCTCGACCGGCCCCGCCGGCCAGGCCGGCCAGCCGTCGGCGGACGGGAGCCCGGCATGAGCTACATGACCTCCGGGGAGATCAGCGCCGACGCCCGCTGGTGGCGCTCGCATCCGGTCCCTGGCCCGGCCACGGCCACGCTCGCCGCCCTGTATGACGGATCTGATCGCTTCCCCGAAGGCTGGCTGTACTCCGGCGTGCCGGCGCGGGCAGGCTCCGCGCTGGCGGCGCTGATCCATGGTGATGACGCTGCCCGCTACGACCGGCCCGACGCCACGCCCGTGGCACTGCGCGCTGCACTGCAGCCGGTCACCGAGATCCGCGCCGCGCACGGCCCAGGCTTCCCCGTCACCAGCGCCCCGCCCGGCGCTGCGGACGCGACACCACGCGTCTCGGGCTGCCACGACGACGGCACCAGCCATGGCCGCGCTGGCATGCCCGGATCCGGTGACCCCGCGGACGGCCGCGCCGCCGACGGCGTGCCTGCCGGTCCGGATCGGTCCGGAACGGACCGTGCCCGGGAGGTGAGTTAGGTGATCGCCGCGCGCGCTCACGCGATTGCCCTGACCGGAGTCGACGGTGCCGTGGTCGAGGTCGTGGCCGCGATACGCAACGGGCCGGGTTTGCTGCTGCTGGAGGGCCTGCCGGACACCGCGCTGCGCGAGGCCCGCGATCGGGTCCGTGCCGCCGTCATCAACAGCTAGCACCAGTGGCCATATGGCCAGGTCACCGTGAGCCTTGCGCCGACCAGCCTCCCTAAGCGGGGAACCAGCTTTGACCTGGGCATCGCCGTCGCCATCCTCGCCGCCGCAGGCTCCATCCGGGCTGCTGCGCTGGACGGCATCGCGTTTACCGGTGAGCTCGGCCTGGATGGCGCGCTGCGCCCGGTGCCTGGCGCGCTGCCGTCGGCGGCAGCGGCCGCGGCGGCGGGATTCGTCACGGTCGTGGTAGCCCAGGCGAACCTGCGCGAAGCGCTGCTCGTGCCCGGCGTCAGGGTCGTCGCACCCGCGAGCCTGGCCGCGCTGGTGGCCTGGCTGAACGGCCGCAGCCCGGCGGGCGCCGCCGTTCAGGTGGCCGGGCCGGGCACGGGGCTGCCACTGCCCGGCGATAGCGCCCCGCGGGCTGGCCATGGGGACGTGCCGGAGCGCGATCTGGCTGATGTGGCCGGCCAGCCGCAGGCGCGGCGGGCGGCGGAGATCTGCGCGGCCGGCGGCCACCACCTGCTGCTGCGCGGCCGTCCCGGCCTGGGCCGGACCCTGCTGGCCGAGCGGATCCCGTCGATCATGCCGGACCTGTCGCCGGACGAGGCGCTGGAGGTCACCGCGATCCGCTCCATAGCCGGCGCGCTGGCGCGAGACGTCCCGCTGGTGACGCGGCCGCCGTTCATCGCGCCGCACCACACCGCGACCATCGCCGCCATCGCCGGCGGCGGCAGCGGGATCATCCGGCCCGGCGCCGCGTCCCTCGCCCACCGGGGCTGCCTGTTCCTGGACTGCGCCCCCGAGTTCGACCGCGCCACCCTCGACGCCCTGCGCCAGCCGGCCGAGACCGGCGAGATCGCGATCGCCAGGACCGGGCTGACCGCCCGCATCCCGGCCCGTTTCACCCTGGTCCTCGGCGCGGACCTGTGCCCCTGCCGCAGCGCCGCGCCAGCTGGCGAAGATGCCTGCGACTGCACGCCATTAGCGCGCCGCCGCTACCTTGCCCGGCTGTCCGGGCCGCTGCTGGACCGGGCCGACCTCAAGATCACACTGCTGCCCGTGACTAGGGACATCCTGCTCGCCGACGCCAGGAGTGGCGAGCCCGGCACTGTCGTCGCCGGCCGGGTGGCAGCCGCCCGCGACCGGGCCGCGCGACGCCTGAACGGGACCCCGTGGCAGCTCAACGCCCACGTGCCCGGCCCCGAGATCCGGCGCGCGTTCCCGCCCGAACCCGGCGCTACGGTGCCGCTGGAGCGCGCGATAGCTCTCGGCCAGGTCAGCACCCGCAGCGCCGACCGCAGCGCCGCGCTGTCGTGGACGCTGGCGGACCTGGCCGGAATCGGCCAGCCGCGCCTGGCAGAGGTCGGTTCCGCGCTGGCGCTGTGGCTGGGAGTAGCGCCGTGACCGCCCGCGACGCCGGCGAGCGGCACTCCCGGCTCACCCTGAGCTTCCTAGCCCGCCCCGGCGATCCGGTCATCGGCGCGTTGCTGCGATCCCGGACGCCGGCAGAAGTCCTGGCCGCGGTCACCGGCATGGGCGGCGCGCGGCACGACAGCCCGCGACAGCTGCCGGACGTTCCGAGCCTGGCCGCTGCCCTGGGCGAGTGGCGGCAGCGGCTGGCCCTGCTGCCATCGCCCAAGCACCCCACAGCGTGGCAGGCCGACGGCCTGCGGCTGATCTGCCCAGGCGACGAGGAGTGGCCACCGCAGCTAGATGACCTCGGCGACACCCGCCCGTTGCTGCTGTGGGCCTGCGGCCGCGCGAGCCTGCGGGACGCCTGCACCCGGTCGGTTGCCGTCGTCGGCTCGCGCGCCGCGACCGCCTACGGCCAGCACGTGAGCCTGCAGATCGCCGCCGGCCTCGCCGGCCATGGCATGACCGTGGTCTCCGGCGGCGCCGTCGGGATCGACACCCAGGCCCATCAGGGCGCGCTCGCGGCCGGCGGCCTGACCGCTGCCGTGCTCGCCGGCGGGCTGAGCTTCCGCTACCCGCGCGACGCGGCGATGATGCTCGGGCAGATCGAGACGCACGGCGTTCTGATCAGCGAGTGCCCGCCCAACCATGCCCCGGACCGCTCGTCGCTGCTCGCCCGCAACCGCATCACCGCCGCGCTGGCCAGCGGCCTCGTCGTGGTCGAGGCCGTGCCCCGCAGCGGCACTCTCGCCAGTGCGCGTCATGCCCGCGACCTAGGCAGGCCAGTGATGGCCGTGCCCGGCCCCGTCACGTCCGTGCAGTCAGCCGGATGCCACGAGCTGATCCGGGACCAAGGCGCGCACTGCGTCACATCGGCGCATGACATCCTCGAGCACGTGAAGCCGCCAGACGAAGGCCAGCGATAGCGCTTCCAATCGGCAGTCCTGCCGACTTTCGCGACGGGCTACCCAAGAGCCGCCCGGCTTTCAGGACCACGAAGACATCCCAGGCCGTATCCGTGCAGGACGTTCCGTCAGCGAGTGGCCGTCGCCGGCCAGAACGTCACCTCTGTGGCGGCTATCACGGAGCGTGGTTCACTCGGTCGGCCCGGCTGTCGCCGAGTTCGCACGGAACGCCGACTCGGAGCGCTGACCGGAAACAACCACCGGATGGAGGGCAACAACGAGTTACCCCGCGCGGCGTGGCCGCTGGGGCAGTGCGCTACCTGGGGGAATACGGTGTGTGGCGGTGACACCCCGGGCGGTGACGAGTGATGGCGTGGTTACGTTCAGCGAGCTGTTCAGGCGGCGGTGGCGGACGGGTCGATCGGGGTGAGGGTGACCTTCATGCCGGGGTTGAGCCGTTCGATCTCACGGATCTTGGACCGGGTGCGGCGCTGGGGGTTTGCGGGAGTGTAGTAGCCGGGTCCGGAGTCGGTGAAGCGGGCTGCGCGGTCGCTGATGAGCAGCCAGGAGAGCTCGCAGATGACCCGGGAGACCGCGACGATGGCTTTCTGCTTGCCGCGGCGCCGGGCGGTGCGCCGGTACTGCTCGCCGAGGCGGGTGTCGGTCCGGGACGCGGCCATCACGCTCTGGCCGAGCGCGCCGCGCAGGTAGGGGTTGCCCTTGCCGGTGCGGCCGGGCTTTGCGGTGTTGCCGGACTGGATGGTGCGCGGGGTCAGCCGGGCCCAGGCGGCGGCGTGCCCGGCGGTGGGGAAGACCGACATGTCGGTGCCTAGCTCGGCGATGATGACCTGCGCGGCGCGGACGCCGACCCCGGTGATCTCATCGAGGCGCTCTGTCAGGCTTAGCACGGGCTTGCCGTCGCTGGCGCAGCCGGGCGCGTGCCCGCCGCCGACCAGCCCGCAGGCGGTGCAGGCAGGCGCCACCCCTGGGATGGACGCCAGCTGGTCTTGGATCGCCGCGTCGAGGAGGGCGATCTCGTCGTTGATTGCATCAATCAGCCGCAAGTGCGTGGCGATCTCGAAGGCATGGATGTCGCGGAACCGGCCGGTGAGCGCGGCAGCTAGCTGCCGCGCGGTGGCGTGCAACCGCGGATCGCCGAGCGCAGCCAGCGCCGCCGGGCTTCTTTCCCCGGCGACCAGCGCGTCCAGGAACCGCCGCCCGCTGGCCCCGAACAGGTCGGAGATCACCACCGAGATCTTCAGCAGCGCGTCCTCGAGGATCTTCTCGACCCGATTCTGGTGCCGGACCTGGTCTTGGGCCAGCTTCGACCGGGTCCGGGTCAGCGACCGCAGGTCCCGGATTCCCTCGGGCGGCACGAACGAGCGGCGCAGCATCCCCCGCTCGTTCAGCTTGCACAGCCACACGCAGTCTTCCCGGTCGCTTTTGCCCCGGCCGGGCAGGTGCTTGACGTCGCGGGCGTTGACCAGCCACACCCCCAGGCCCGCGGCCTCCGCGAGGTAGTGCCATATGCGCCAGTAGTCGGAGGTGCTCTCGAGCACCAGCCGCTGGATGCCCTCGGACCGCAGGTGATCCATCAGCGCGACCACCGAATGGTAGGTGGCCTCCACCCGCCACACGTTCTGCCGCCTGCGGTCCGGGCGGCTCCCCGGCCCGGGTGCACACCATCCCGAACCCCTTGGCGACATCAATCGCGGCCGCGTACGTCACCACTTCGGTGCGTTCCCCGGCCACCTCCGCGCCGTCATCGCCAGGCGCAGACGACCCGGCCGGCCACCCCGGCGCGGCGTCCTTCCCCGTGTCCTTGTTCGTGCTGTTCTTCCTCGCGGCCATCGCGGCCTCGCCTTCCTCGTGAACCGGCAGGGACGAGGCTGCCCGGGGGGCGGCGCAGGGAAAACCGAATCTGATCGGCGTGCTCGAGGCGACAGTACCCAGCCCGCGTGATCGCCCCCAGCGCCAGACTTTGTTCCGGGCACGAAGCACCAAGCGAACAACGGCGTCACAGGCAGCACACGGCGATCATCCCCCGCAGCAGCCCGGTACGCTGCCGGATCTCGCCAGCCCGCCGCCCAGGCTGGACACCACGCACGTCCTCGGCCACCCTGGATATCCGGTCACGGTGCCGGCCGGCGCACGGGCAGCACACCTGTCGCCAGACACGCCGGCCCGTGACCGCCCGCACCAGGCCCGCTATCCCAAGTTTCGCGGGGACCTCACGCTGTCAAACCCAGAGACTTT
>JAJYUU010000231.1 GCA_021792405.1 Actinomycetes bacterium | reverse complement strand
CAGTCCCGGTTCGGCGCTGCAGGTACATTCCGTCGCCGACCAGCGGCTTCGCCTGGGTGCAGCTCGGCAGGTGTGTCGGCCGTTCTGGACATCCGGGGCACAGTCCGGGCGGCCGTCCGGTCCGCCATCCGGGCCAAACGACGGTGCTCAGTCAAGTCAGTCACCTCGTATGGAGAAATCGGGATGCTGGCGACGGCTTTCACGCTCGGAGCCGAGATCGTTATGGACCTGCGGCCTGGCCAACGAATCCAGCCGCAGTGACATGCCGGCAGGCCTGGTGCTGTGACCGGCCGGAATGCAGGCCGGTGCCCATAGATAGAAATCCGGCTTCGGTGCCAGTTATTGACGTCGGCAACCAAAATCTGGTCGCCGAGCCCGGTCGGTCCGCATCGTTGCTAGAACGCTGCCCGGTGGGGGCCGTGTCGGCGACACACGGACGCCAGGCTGGTAACCGGTGCCGGGTGCCGTGTCAGCCTCTCTGTGCGGCACAGAGCCTCGCGGGCCCGCACGTCGGCCCGCCCTGTCAGTGCCCGTCGCGGTGACTGCGAGGATCTTAGGTTTAGGCTTGCGGACGACGACCGCAGCGATACGCGGGGCGAAGATCCGACCCGCTCCTGCCTACACAGCTACTCCCGCCGGTGTGTCAGCGGGGGGCGCTGTAGGCAGGTCCCTGCGGCCGGTAAAGCATGGTGTGAGTAGAACAGTCCCGGACACTGCGAGGACTCCGAGCATGATCCACAGGGCGTTCCGCGCGCCTAGCCCGGTGGCGAGCGTGCCTCCCGCCAGTGCCCCGAGTGGGCTGGTCCCGAAGGCCACGAATCGCATCGTGGTGGTGACGCGGCCGAGGATGCCCGCAGGACAGTAGATCTGCCGGAATGTGACCTGGACGACGTTGCCGATCCCGACACCTGTCGCGGCGACCAGGATCCCGGCCACGTAATACGCCAGCCGGGGACCCGGAGCGGCTAGCGGCGTGAGCAGCGCGAACGGCAGTGCACCGAGCGTGCTCACCAGCATCGTCTTGGCGGTACCGAGCCGGGCCGAGATTCGGCGTGCCAGGAGCGCGCCGGTCAGGCCGCCGACGCCGGGCACGGCGACGAGCACGCCGACAAGGCCAGCGCTCAGCCCGAGCACCCGCACCAGGAAGACCACCACCACTGCCGCGTAGCCGTCGAGGGCGAAGTTGGCGGCTCCGCCGAAGAGGCTCAGCTGGCGCAAGTACGGATCCGCGAACACCAGCCTTATTCCCTCCCCGATATCGCGGCGGAGCCGGAACTGTTCGCGGCGGGACTTGCGGTTCGGCTCGCTGGCATGGATGGCAAGCAGGCATGCGGCTGATACCAGGAAGCTGATCGCATTGAACAGTAGCGCGGTCACCGCGCCCAGCGCCTGGGCGATCACTCCGGCCAGTCCCCGGCCGCCCAGCGACGCAGCCGACGCGCTGCCCTGCAGTTTGGCGTTACCCTCGACCAGGTCCGCATCCGACACCAGGGCTGGCAGGTTCACCTGGTAGGCGGTGGAGAAGAACACCGCGGCCCCGCCGGCGAGCAACTCAACGGCCAGGAGCTGTGCGATCGTCAGCCGGTGCAGCCAGTACGCCAGCGGAACGCTGGCATACAGCGCAGCCGGGACGAGATCACAGATGATCATTAGCGGCCTGACGGGCAGGCGGTCAACCCATGCACCCGCTGGCAGGCCGATGACTAGCCACGGCAGCCAGGCTGCGGCGGCCAGCGCGCCCACCACGAACGGGCTCGCGTGCAGGTCGATGACCGCGAGCAGCGGCACGCCGACGAGCGCCATCGCACTGCCAAGCTGGTTGACGGTCTCACCGAACCACAGCAACCGGAAGTTGCGGTGCCACAGCAACCCGCCGCGCCTGCGCGCGACAATCGCGGGCTCGCCCATCGCCTGCCTCTCCGCAAGATCCTTGCAGGCAGTGTCATCCTCGCCAGATCGCGGGTCGAGAAAATCTGCGACCAGCAGAAAAGAGGCCGAAACTCTGCTGGGCCATCACCGCCGCGCGGCCTCTGACGGCGGCGTGTTCATGAGCGGCTGGTCGGGCCGGGCTCGCGCAGCAGTTCGGCCCGCCATGCGCCGAACCGCTCTCGCATCTGCTGGATCTGGTCGCCGCGCAGGCCGTAGGTCGAGAACTCGGTGTCCGGATAGATGTCGATGACTGCAAGCATGTCGGCGAGAACTCGAAGATCAAAGCCAGCGTCCTTACTGGCAGCGAGTTCCTGCAGCCTGCCTCGGGTGAATCGACCGCTGACGACTATGGCGTCAATGTCGATGAAATCTCGTGCCTCGGCGCGTGTGAAAAGCGCTCCCATCTTCCCGCCTGCGACGTCGTCGACGTGCACGACCGGTCCGATGCTCATGGTGACTGGCGCTTGGCTGCGGATATCGGCGGCGAGCTCAACTTTCCCTGACTGGCCGGAGTGTGTGTCGGTCACCCATAGCCGGGCGAAATGATCGCCGCACACATCGACGCGGACCTCGATGCCGTTCTTTTCGTACGCGGACTTGATCGCGGTGACTCCGTCACGGAAGTCTGTGCGCTCCGCCGAAGTGAACAAGTCCACGTCCTCGCTCGGGCGGGTGAGAAACCCGTGCGCCTGAACGGCATAACCGCCGGCGAGCGCGAACCCGAGGGCTGAACTAGCGCGCAGCGCGACTCGGGCGAGGCGCTCGTGGAAGGCGTCCACTTACGCCGCACGACCGAGGGTCGGGAATTTGCTCTCCCACAGCGCACGTACCCGAGGCGGCAGAACGAGCTCTGGCCACAGCCGCATGAGGACCTGGGCGTTGAGGAATCGATGCAGATCCTCTACGTGTGTGCTCTCTCTGATGACGCGCATGTAAAACAGCCGTGAGTCGCTGAAGTCGTCCAGGTTGTACTGCCGCCGCGGCCCCCAGTCCAGATGACCGGGCAGTTCTACGACTCCGCTGGTCGGCCCAGTAAGTTCATCGAGGGTGTTCGGAACCGTGTATGGCCGTACCGCGGCGTAGCCCATCGCGCTCACGTTTCCAGTGTCCTCCTGCCGGTGCTGGAGGGCGTCCTCGGCGGCGCGGCTGCGGATGCGGAACAGCGCGTCCAGGGCAGTTTCGTCGGCTTCCGGCAGGGTGTGCAGGTACTTCTCGGTCGTGGCAATGCTGCCGTGACCGAGCCGTTCCTTGACAACCTGGAGGTCGGCGCCACCGGCGAGCAGCCACGAGGCGTGTGCGTGGCGAAGATCGTGAATGCGTACTCGTATTCCCAGGCCAGCGGCATCTACGGCAGGCTCCCAGACCTGTCGGCGGAACCAGTCGGCCGGGATGTGACCGTCGGTGTCGCGGGAACGGCTGCCACGAGGTTCGTCCTTGCCTGCCGCCCTCCGCCGTGCTCGGTAGATCGCATACGCGGACTTGCAGGTCGGGCAGCGACACTTCGCGGCGGCGTATCCGCTCAGCGTGCCGTGCCGGTACTGGCGTCCCTTGTCGTTCGGTTCGGTCAGCCCGATTTCTTCCGGAGCTGACGCGGAGGTCGGCGCTGTGGCGGGGGTGACATCGGCCGGGATGAAAAACAGAAGATCATCGCGGCGGAGGCCATGATCGGCGACGTGAGCTTGGAGCCGGCGGATGATCTGGGCGCTGAGCTTGAGCCGGCGGTATTCCTTGTCCTTGGGGTAGTCCTTGACCTGGAAACGCTCGCGCTCGGGTTGGAACTTCGGGTTGACCTCGACGACCGCTCGGCTTACCGTCAGGATGCCAGTGCGCGGGTCCAGGTCCCGCACTCGCAGCTCGGACAACTCGCCCCAGCGCAGGCCGCTTTCGATCGCTGTCTCCACCAGCAACTTCGCACCGGCATAAGGCAGAGCCTGATACAACAACTCGAACTGGCCAGGCGTGATGATCGTGCGCGGCCTGACCGGGACCGTCGGCGTCTTCACGCCCTTGCACGGGTGCAGGAATGTCACCTGGTCACTCAGCGCGGTCGAAAAGATCGCGCTCATAATCGCCTTGTTGTTGCGGATGGTCTTGGGTGATACACCGTCGCCGGATAGCCTCACCACCCACGCTCGCACGTGTTCAGGGAGGATGTCGACCATCCGCATCGGCCCGAACTCAGGCATGAGGTGCCTGTAGATCGAGTACGTGTAACTCTGCCGGGTGGTCAGTTCGACCACGTGGTTCGGCAGCCAGATCTCCTCTACGTATCGCTGGAACGTCATCCGGCCACGGGCAGGGTCCCCGATCCGCCCCTCGGCGAGCTTGGCCTCCGCCCGCCGCCAGGCCCTGTCGGCGTCCTTCTTGCTGCCAAACGTTCCAGCCGAGCGCTCCCGGCCCTTGATATCCCAGTAGTAGGCGGTGTAGCGCAGCTTGCCGCCGCGGCCCGCGCGTTTGCGCACGTACCCCACTCTGTCGGCTCCCCATGATCGTTTGACCGTAGTTTGACCGTGGATCCAGCGTCGTCATCGGTCATCAGCTGACAGTTCACGTCATCGAAAACAGCCATCTACCAGCAACTATATTGGCAGGCTAGAGCCTAGGCAAGTCTGATATGAACACAAGGAAGGGGCTCATAACCCAGAGGTCGCGGGTTCAAATCCCGCCCCGCTACCAAGTAGCAGCAGGTCAGAGGCCTGATCGCCGGAGATGGCGGTCAGGCCTTGATCCTTTTGGCAGCAGGATGGCAGCAGGATCCGGCGCTACGGCCCGCAAGGTACTCGATCGCGAGGTCCGTGTCACTGCCACGATGAGCCGGATCAACTGGAGGACGCGGCAGAACGCACGGTAAAGGAACGAGAGGGTCACGGATGGCAATCTCGGCACCCACAGGCTCGTAAGGACCGGGGCAGCTGCCATTCGCCGCCGCGGTAGCCCTCGTCGCAGCGCTCGCCGTGCTGGCGTCGATCCCGCGGTGCGGACCACCCTGTCCCGAGATATCACCTGACCGCCTGCCCGCCGTTCCGACTACTCGGGCCCGGACCGGATCGCTCACGGTCGTGCTCGGGGCACGGATCGGTCCGCAGGAGCTGGTGCCATCCGTTGACGGTGAGGGCGTAGTTGGACACGCTTCCCGACGTGAACCAGGACCAGCTCGCCGGACAGGCGATGGTGGCTGCGGCTGCTATGGCGAGGGGGACCAGCTGCCCGACACAATGCGCGCGACGGCCCCTGCAGACGTCCTGACCGAGGCGAGAGGCAAGAGCGCATCCGCTCTGGCCCGGCTGAGCTACCTGGCTGAGTGGTCGGGGCGCCAGGACATCGTCGAAACGCTCATCCCCTTGCTGCCCGAACGGCTCCCGGTGACGTTCCTTGGCCCCCGCGGGCACCGACGCCGGTGGGTCAAGCGCTGGCGGCTGTACGATGCGCTGCTGCCGGCTCGATGATCACCCAGGGATACCTAGCCCGGCACTACATGGGCCGCACTGGCATGGCGGGGCCAGCGCTACTCGACGTGGCCCAGGACTACGCCCTCCAGTACCTTTCCGGCGAAGGCATCTTCGATCTCGGTGTCGTCCTCACGGGAGGAACGTCCCTGCGCAAGTTCCGGGCCGGCAACGCTGGCCGGTTCTCGACCGATCTCGACTTCGCCGCACCCGGCGCCGACACCGGCGAGCCGGCGTTCCTGGCACCCGCGTGGCCAAAGCGGCACTGTTCGACGCGCTGGCTGAGGTGGCTGGGGCGCTGTCGGCGGGGCGCCGGGTGGAGATCGTGGATCTGCTGGCCCAAGGCGAGCGTTCCG
>JAJYUU010000230.1 GCA_021792405.1 Actinomycetes bacterium | reverse complement strand
CGACCGGCACGCCCGGTGCCGAACGGCTGGGCTATGCCAAAGTTGCGGGCATACCGCGGGAAGGCGCCGCCGCACACCTGCAGCCTCAGCCGGTGGCCGGCCAGCACACGGTACGCGGTCGGATAGAACTCGACGTCCACTGCCAGCACGCCATCTGGTCCCGCCTGCACGTCGGCGGCGGGAACGGTGTCCGGGCTGAGGCGGCGGATCCCGTCGACGATGTTGCGCGAGACGGCCTTCTGATCGACGTCGCACAACCTGACGAACACGTCAGCATGCTCAGTTTCGGTACGCACGAAGATGCGCGCACTCACCGGTCCGACCAGGTCCTGGTCGGCCGCGAACGGGGCGGATGTATAGGTGAGCACGTCGGACCGGGACTCGATCGGGCCGTTGTCGACTTGCTTGCCCGGCGGCTGCAGCACGGGGCCGCCGGCCGACGGCGTCGGTTCGGCCGGGTCGTAGACGAACCAGGCAGGCATCGGATCACCAGGCTCGGCTTCCGGCGCCAGCCGACCGGCAGTACGCAGGTAGTAGGACGTCAGGACCGTCGCGGGCGGCGGCCACTGGTCGAACTCCAGCCAGCTGCCAGCCTGCTGAAGGTACACCCGGACCGGCGGGCCGGCTGGCGGCGGGCCGCCATCGAGGTGCCTGCGGAGCCAGGCGACATCCTGGCGGCTGATGGCCCGCATCTCACCGGGCTCGCCGTGCAGCCACGGGCCAACGACGAGGGTGGCCGTCACCCCCGCTGCCCGGATCGCCGCGTAGTCGCGGAGCTGCTCCGGCAGGAACAGGTCCCACCATCCGGTCACCATGCTCACCGGCGGCACCCTGGCCAGGTCAGCGCGATCGTGATCTACCGGTGCCCAGAAGTCGTCACCGGCAGCGGCATGGTCGACGAAGTCGCGCCAGAACGCGACCGGGGCGCCCGCCACGTCGACGTCCGCGGCTTGCAGCGGAAGCTTCCGCAGCGCCTTGCGCATGCGGGCAACCTGAACGGGATTTGGCAGCAAGCCGAGCGGACTGCGCTCCTGGCGGCCGATCTGGCCGGTCCAGTTCAGTGCGTTACGCAGGCCGGGCGCGCCGTGCTCGTAGAACGCAGCGGTGATCTTCGCCGCGGTGATGTTCAGCGAGACCGACTCCAGCGGCGGCTCCACGTACGGCGCGATGGCCCACTGCGTGTGGCCGAGATAGCTGGCGCCGGTCATGGACACCCGGCCGTCGCACCATGGCTGCTCGCGCAGCCACGCGACGGTTGCCAGCCCGTCCGCCTGCTCATGCACGAAGGGGCGGAACTGACCGCCGGAGCCGAACGTGCCGCGCGTGCTCTGGATGAATACCTGGAAGCCACGGCGGGCCAGCGGCGCCGCGAACACCTGGCCGGCGAGGCCGGCCCGGCCATACGGTGACCGGATCAGCACCACGGCCATCGGGGCATTGTTGCGCACCGGACGGTAGTGGTCGCCGAGCAGGACGACGCCGTCGGGCATCGGCACCGCGACGTCGCGCCGCACCGTGAACGACTCAGCCGGCCCTGACAGTCCGATCGCCCGGTCGACTGCCAGGCCTGCGATGCGGGACAGTGGGTTCATCGGCGGGCCTCCGGGTCCAGGCTAATCCGTCTCGGCCGGGAATGCCCGCGGCGCAGCGAGTGATTCGGATCGGCGAAGGGCGGGAGCGAATGGCGCCAGAGATCAATCTCATCGACCCGGATGTCTACCAGCGCGGCGGAGCGCCGCATGAGGCGTTCGCCTGGCTGCGCGGACACGATCCGGTGTTCTGGCATGCCAATGGGGGTGAACCTGGCTGGCCCGGCTTCTGGGCGGTTACCAGGCACGCCGACGTGGCACAGGTGTCCCGGCATGCGGAGCTGTTCTCCTCGGCCGAGCGGCTGTGCTTGTTCGGCGAGATCCCCGAGCCGCAGATCGAACTGCAGCGCCTGATGATGCTGAACATGGACCCGCCGCAGCACACCAGGCAGCGCGCTTTCGTCAACCGAGGATTCACGCCGCGCATGATCGGGCGTCTCGAGGAGCACATCGCGCAGATCTGCCACCTGCTGCTCGACGAGGTGCGAGAGGCCGGCCGCGCGGACTTCGTTACCGAGATCGCCGCGCCGCTGCCGCTGTGGGTGATCTGCGAGCTTGTCGGCGCGCCCGTCGAAGACCGGCATCGGCTCTTCGAGCTGTCGAACCTGCTGATCGGCTCCGCGGACCCGGAGTTCCAGATCCGGCCGAAGGCGCAGCAGGACGCGGCAGCGGAGATCTATGCCTACGGCGCGGCACTGGCGGAGCGTCGCCGGGCAGCGCCGGCCGACGACATCATCACCCGGCTGTTGCGTCCCGACAGCCACGGCGAGGCCCTCACCAGCGCCGAGTTCGACATGTTCTTCCTGCTGCTGACCGTGGCCGGGAACGAGACGACCAGGAACGCGGCCGCCGGCGGCATGCTCGCGCTCTTCCAGCATCCGGAGCAATGGCAGCGACTGCTCGAGGATCCGGGCCTGATACCGACCGCGGCCGAGGAGATCGTGCGCTTCGTGAGCCCGGTGAACATGTTCCGCCGCACAGCGATGCGGGATACCGACCTCGGCGGACAGCGGATCGCAGCGGGCGACAAGGTCGTGGTGTTCTACGCCTCAGCCAACCGGGACGAGGCAGTGTTCGCCGAGCCTGATCAGTTCGACGTCGGTCGCGATCCGAATCCGCACGTCGGGTTCGGGGGCGGCGGCCCGCACTTCTGCCTCGGGCGGCACCTTGCCGCGCTGGAACTCCGGGTGCTGCTGCAAGCGCTGACCGAGCGCCTGCCGGGCATCCGGCTCGACGGTGAACCGAGCAGGCTGCGGTCCAACTTCATCAACGGCATCAAGCACATGCCGGTCCGCTTCTAGACGGTCGCGGTTTGGTGCGTGCCAATCCTGTAGCGGTGCGCCGGGCACGGCGGTGGCTTCGGCCGCTGGCCGGAACGTCCACCGGTTCTGGCGGGCCGAGCTCGACCAGTTGGCTGCCGCGTTCCCCGAGCAGGTCAGCCTGGTCGCTGGTCAGGTGGCGAACTAGCGCCATAGGCCTGCGGACCGCCAGGCTCAGCCGCGCAGGATGAGCGCGGTCAGGCACGTCGGGCCGCCGTCGCCCTTGATCGATATCTCGGAGCCATCGTAGACGCGGACTTCGCAACCTGCCTTAGTCAGTGCTGCCCGGGTCTGAGGGTTGCCGTCGAGCATGACCACTACGCCGGGTTGAACAGCTAGCACGTTGCACGCCATGGTCTGATACTCCTCGGCCGGCACCGCAATGATGCGTACGCTCCGCGCGGCCAGCTCCTCCATCAGCGGAACCGGAGCCAGCGGCGGGTACACCACGGCCAGGTCGTCAGCCACCGGCGAGATGACCGACATCAGGTGCAGCACGTGATCGGGACCGCGGTCGTGCGGCATGTCGGCAGAACTGACGACGACGTCCTCCGCGGCCATGATCTCGCGCAACTGACGCACGCCGGCGGCGTTGGTGCGATAACTACGGCCGACAAGCAGGGTGCCTTCGTCCAGCCAGATGATGTCGCCGCCATCGGCCCTGGCTGGTCCCGCCAGCTCGGCTATCACCGGCACTCCGGCGGCCTCGAGCGCGATGCCGAGCAACGGCGGCTCCGCGGCCCTGGCCGGCTTGGTCATCTGGAACAGCACTGCGCCGCGATTGGTCACCATGCCAGGGTCGCGGACGTAGGTTGCGTCGACCATCTCGTCGGCTACCGCGGCCACCTCGACTTCGCTGCCGAGGTCGGCCAGCAGCTCGCAGAACTGGTCATGCTGCCGGGCAAGCAGCTCAGGATCCGGCGCCCGCCAGTCCGCACCGGCGAAGTCTCCTGTCGTCGCCGGGCGCCGGACGAGCACCCGGCGGAGCGGCGCCGTCATCGAGCGGACGCCGAAACGCGCTTGCGGTCGCATCAGATCTCCGAGTCAGGCCGAGCCGCTGCCGATCAGGGTCATGATCGCCAGGGTAACGAACACTTGAACTCGCAGCGCGGCGGCTCCCTAGCCTTGGTCGTACCCGGCGGGTCGCGCTCAGCGAACCGTGTCGCGTAATGGTCGATGGCATCCTGCCGGTCACCTACTGCGGTCGGTATGTCTGACGTCGTTCAGTGCTCACGAGCCAGAGCGTACGGGTGGTGTCCTTTGGGCCCCAGCCAGATCGTCGTCCTTGTGACGTCGGCCAGCCGGCCGGCCGAGATCCAGGAGGAACGGATATGACCGAGGCCGCAGCTCAAGACCGCGTGACGGTTAGCCATCCCGCCGAGGATCAGATGCTGCTGGACTTTCTGGCGGCGCAGCGCGCGTCCGCCCTGGATATCGTGGCAGGCCTGGATGAAGCGGCATGGCACCGGTCGGTCGTGCCATCGGGATGGACGCCAGCCGGGCTGGTCGAGCACCTGAGCGGTGCGCACTTTCACTGGTTCATCGGCGTCGTGGCCGGCGAGGACACCTCGCCGCCCGCTGACGCCGAGGTCGAGCCCTATGACCCGATGGCACCGTTCGTCACGGAGTGGTCGTCTGCGGACATCATCGCCGAGTACCGGGAGATCTGCGCTCGCTCGGACGCGATCCTGGCGATAACGCCGCTGTCGACGGCGCCGCGCGGCAGGCACGGCGACCCGGAGGTTGCCGAGCCACCCAACGTGCGATGGGTTGTCTTGCACGTGATCGAGGAGATCGCACGGCATTGCGGTCACCTGGACATTGGCCGGGAATTGCTCGACGGGACGACGCGACTCGGGCAGAAGCGCAGCCAGCGGCCGGTCACGCAGCCGCGGCCCGCGCAATGACGCAGGACAAGGTCTGCTTGCGTGCGGCGAAGCCAGGCGGACGTTGGGCGACTCGCTAGCAGATACATTCGGGCTATGGAGGGTGATCGTCGTCGGCTGGCCGCTGTGATGCTCACGGACATGGTCGGGTACTCGAGGCTTGCGCAGCGGGACGAGAAGCTTGCCCTCGACCTCGCGCAGGAGCAAGACCAGATCGTCCGGGCGATCGTGGCCCACTTCGGCGGTCGCGTGGTGAAGTCGCTGGGCGACGGTGTGCTGGCCGAGTTCGCCAATGCGCTCAGTGCGGTGAGGTCCGCAGTCCGGCTGCAGGAAGCGCTGGCAGAGCGCAACTCGGCCGCCGAAGGCGAGCGAATCTTGCTCCGGATCGGCATTCACCTTGGCGATGTCGAATACCGGGGTGAGGATGTGTTCGGCGACACCGTGAACATCGTCGCCCGCATCGAGCCGCAGTCTGATCACGGCGGAGTGTGCGTGTCCCGCCAGGTCTACGACCAGGTACACAACAAGCTCGATGTCAGCTTCGAGTCCATCGGGATCCCGAAACTGAAGAACATCGAGACCCCGATAGAGCTATACAAGATCGCCGGGTCTCGCAGCGATCCGCACCGGTCGGCAGCACCGCCCGCTCCTCCAGAGGAGAGCCTGCGCATAATTGTTCTCCCGTTCGCCAATATCAGCCCCGATCCGAGTGATGGGTACTTTGCCGACGGGATGACCGAAGAGCTGATCGAGAAGCTCGCCCACGTCCAGAACCTCCGGGTCATCGCGCGCACAACCGCGATGCGCTACAAGGGCAGCCAGGAGACAGCCCTCGAGATCGGCCGCGCCCTTCGTGTTGGCATGGCCCTGGAATGCAGCGTGCGGAAGGCGGGAAGCCGGATCCGCGTCACCGCCCAGCTCATCGATACCCGCTCAGAAGAGCACCTCTGGGCATCGCG
>JAJYUU010000229.1 GCA_021792405.1 Actinomycetes bacterium | reverse complement strand
GCCATCAGCGCCTGGGCCTGCGCCAGCGTCAGCGACTTCGACGGCCGTCCCGCGGTCCCCCTCGGCACGCTGACCAGTGCCGCTACATTGCGGCCGACGAGGTCGTTGGCCTCCGCCAGCCTGATCGCTCGCGTCAGCGAGTTCAAAGCGATCTGCAGCGTCCGCGTCGACCGGTCCGCCGACAGTTTCACCAGCGCCGCCCGGACCTGTGGCGCAGTGAGGGTCCGCAGCTTGGCCGCACCGATCAGCGCCACCAGCGGGTCCAGGACCTCACGGTACGTGGACACCGTCTTGGCCGACCGGCCGTCCAGCCCGTTAACCAGCCAGTCGTCCACGCACTGCCGGACCGTGTAAGTGTGCGAGGTGTGCAGCCCCTTGGCCAGCTCCTCGTGCAGCGCCCGGAGCTTGTCCTTGACCTCAGCCTGGGTCCGGCCGCTTACCTTCCGGCGCAGCCGCGTGCCGTCCGGCGCGTCTCCCAGCGACACCACTCCGCGCCACCGGCCTGAGCACGGCTTGTGCGACCGGGCGTCTAAGCACTCAGTGCCGACCCGGTGGTCGTAGTAGATCGAGTCCTCACCGTTCCCGCGACGGCTAGTGGTGTGCATTACAGCACGACCCTAACACGAACCAGAAGAGCGCTGGCTCCCACTTTGGCTCCCACGCGATCTTGAAACAAGATCCACAACGCTCCTACCTGGTCGGGATGGCGGGATTCGAACCCGCGGCCTCCTGCTCGGCGAGCAGGCCGGGCCGGCTCCCGGAGCCATGACTGCGGCCCCTCCCCCGGCCCCTCCCACCCCCAGGCAAACACCAGACGCCGACGGGACCGGCGTGACCGCACCCACGTCGAACCAGCCAGATCCGGCCGCAAGCTACGGAAGCAGGTAATGCCCTCAGGGCCCTCTGACCTAGACACCGACCAGCGTGTGCTGGACGCGGACGAGACAACTGGCAGCGGCGCAAGCTGGCCCGCCGACCACGTGACCTCGCAGACCGACCCCGACCGCGGACGCCGGCAGCGGGCGTACCGCGGACCTCAGCGACGGGCGCGCAGCGGCCGCCGCAGAAGCCGCCGTCACCGCGCTGACAGACACCCTCCGCCAGCGGGAAGCTGGTCTCAGCCCCGCTAGCGATCACCATGACGACACCGCGCGGCTGCGTGAGACGCTGCGCGGTTACCGGCAGTTCTGCCAGAACCTGGCTGACGTCAGCCAGCAGCTTCGCCTGCCGCTGGCGGCGGGACGCTGACTCTCGCCCTGCTCGATGAGTGAAGCCAGGCGCTTTGCCTGGCTTCACTCGTCACTCCCCACTGCGACGGGCGACTGCCCGGCGCGGGA
This sequence comes from Actinomycetes bacterium, assembly GCA_021792405.1. GTDB lineage: Bacteria > Actinomycetota > Actinomycetes > Streptosporangiales > Streptosporangiaceae > JAJYUU01. The sequence goes on along the minus strand of JAJYUU010000229.1, from coordinate 4,417 downwards.
CCGGCCTGGCAATCAGGCCGGTCCTACCGGTACATGTGCAGCCGCACGGTAGTGCCTAGCTCGCCGGTCCTGATCTCGGCCAGGTCGCATAGCTGATTGACCAGCCACAGACCCTGGCCACCTGCACTATCGCCGGCTGGCCGCCAGTGGCCGGCCAGCGGGTCGGTGATGAAGCCGGAGTCCTCTAGCTGGCACAGCACCTCGCTGGCGGTGAACCACAGCCGGACCGTGCCGGTTCCGCTAGTGTGCCGCAGCGTGTTGGCCGCCACTTCGCTCGCCGCGATAACCAGATCGGTACGGCGTGATGACGGCAGCCCGGCGCGCTGCGCGATGGCGTCCACGAGGGCGCGCACCGGCCGCAGATCACCCGCGTACTCAAGCACCTGCGCGGTAGCCGGGGCTGGCAGCCGCCAGTCCAGCTTGGCCAGGTAATCCGAGGGACTCTGGTAGCCGGGGCTAGCGTGCTCGGTGCCGTCAGCCAGCACGCAGGGATGGGTGCTGGTGGCCTCGTCGATGACATGCTGCGGCAGCAACGCGCTGTACGGGCAGAAGGCGGTCAGCTCCGACTCGGCGAAGGCCAGGTTGAGCAGGACTTCGTGGCGCGCTATCTCCTGCAGTTCGGCAACCGTCCGGCCGCGCCAGGCCGGCTCGCCGAGATACCGGATACGCTGGCCCTGGTGCAGCGCGCGGAACGCTTGCAGCGCCGGGATGATCCGCGCCGGGTTGCTGCCCATCGCCGCCATGTCGGCGATCGTCACGCCGGGCCCGGCTGGCGGCCGCCAGTCGCCCGGCAGCTGGACGCGCCGCACGGCCACCAGCACCGGCTCCCCGCAGGCCTGGCCAGCACGCACGAACTCCTCGACCGCGCGCAGGTAATCGGCTTGCGCACGATAGAACCAGGCGACATGGCGGATGCCCGCACCGCGCCCGGCCCGGCTGCTCAACTTCCGCTCGCCTACCCTCTCCCGTCCGCCGGCCGGGTCAGCCGACCGGAACGCGCCGCAGCGCCGGCTAGCCGCCTGCTGTCCGGTTCCCTACGTTCCCGCGGTACTACGGTGTATGCGAGGACCGTGGCGACGGAGCACTTCTACTATTGGCCGGTATATCGTTAATACCAGAGCGGTTGCCCTTGGGGTGCGGTGTGGACGAAGCATGGCTTTCCGCCCAGATCCGTGGTGACTGCATGGTCATCGCGATCCGCGGCGACCTGGACATCGTGACGAGCCCGCAGCTTGATGAAAGCCTGACTGCGGCCGAGCGCACCCATGACCGGATTATCCTGGACCTCGCCGAGGTCGACTTCCTCGACACCAGCGCACTCGCGGTGATAGTGGGGCACTGGAAGAAGGCAGCGGGGTCTGGCGGCACGCTAGCGCTGGCCGGCGCGCGCTACCGCTACACCAAGACCTTGTGGATCACAGGGCTGGCGGACAAGCTCGTCATGTACGACACGGCCGACGAGGGCGTCCGGACGCTGGGAAGGGCGGCCGGACAGCCGCAGCAGTGACTGGAGGTGCTGCAGGTGCCCGGCTCTGACCTCGCCGACCGCGCTGCCGCCCTGCTCAGTCTCGCCGCCACGCAGGAACGATCGCTCAGCCAGCTCACCGCGCTGGCCGCCAGCCAGGTACCCGGCTGCGCCGCGGCGAACATAACTGTCTGGGATGACGGCGAGCTGGTGAGCCAGGCCGCCAGCCACCCTGAGCCAGCGCGGCTGGTGGAAGTACAGGTCGCCAGCGGGCGCGGGCCGCTGATCGATGCCCTGGCCGACGGCATCCCGGCGAGCTGCCCGGACACGCTGACCGAGAAACGCTGGCCGGAGTACGCCCTGGCGGCGCTCCTGGCCGGCGTGCGCAGCTCGGTCACGGTGAGCTACAGCGGTGCTGTCGTGCTCATGCTGACGCTTTTCGGCCTGCGGCCCCGGGCCATCGAAGCCGACCAGCTCCAGCTTGCCGAGTTGCTTGTGGCCTATGGCGGCGCCCTGATCGGCGCAGTCTCCGAATACGACGACACCCGCCGGGTGGCGGCACAGCTGCGGGACGCCAGCGCCACGAGGGCCGTAGTCGACCAGGCCAAGGGCATCCTGATGCACGCACTCGGCTGCACTGCGGACGAGGCGCTCGAGCGGATGCGGGCAGTGTCCCAGCGCAGTAACCTGCGCGCGACCGAGGTGGCGCGGCGGGTAATCGACGCACACAGCCGGCCCGGCGGCCGTGGCGAGCTTGCGGCGCTGGCCAGCCGGCCACGCCGGCTCGGCGGCTAACCGGTGTCCGGTCGTCGGCGGGCAGCCAGGCACGCGGATACGATGGTGACCGACCGCGAGGATTGGTATCAGAATGCCGGATCCTGACCCATCAGCGTCCGGCGGCGAGATCGCCGAGATCACAGGCCGGGCAGCCGCGCTGCGGCAGGCGGCCGGGTTGCCGCGAGCTGACCCGGCGGTGCTGCTGGACGCGGCGCTGGCCGAGCTGGACGGCGCCATCGAGGCGCTCGCCGAGGCGAACGGCGTCGGCACCGCATCAGCCGATGGCCGCGCGCTCAGCGGCTTGCACTCAGAGCGGCGGCTGCTGCATGCGGTTTTCTCCCAAGCCCCGGCGCCGATGTACGTGGCCGGCATCGACGGGACCGTGCTGCGGGCTAACGCGGCCGGCTGCGAGGTGCTCGGGACCGGTCCGGGCTATGCCACCGGGAAAGCGCTGACGGCGCTGATCGAGCCGGCCGCCAGAGCAGCGCTGCGGTCCCAGCTAGCCGCCGTCGCCCGGACCGGGCAGACAGCCAGGCTGACGTGCGGCCTGGCCGGCACGACCGGCGTGGTCCGCGGCGACATGATCATCCGGCTGATCCGCGTCCGGGGCGACGCCGACCGGCTGCTGGTCGCGCTGGCCGCTGTGCACCAGGCCGGGACGGCGCGCGGCGCCGCGGGCACGGCCAGGGCGGTGAAGCAAGCGCACTCCGGCGAGGCCGCTAGCGCTGGCCTCGCTGACGACGCGGGGGATGCCAGCGCGGCTGCCGCTGCCGCCGCCCGCAGGCATGACCTGCTCGCCGATGCGGCCAGGTTGCTGCTCGAGAGCGCCACCATCAGCGAGTCGGTGCTGCTGCAGCGATGTGCCCGGCTGCTGTCGGCCGGCCTCGCCACCTGGGCCATAGTCGACCTGCGCCGCCGCGGGCAGCTCCGGCGCCAGTACGTGGCTGGGCCCGATGATCCCGAGTCGTCCGGCCTGGCCCACGCGATGACGATTGCCGGCCCCGCCCCCGGCTCGGTACCCGACCAGGTCAGCGAGTCCGGCCAGACGCTGCTGCTCACCCATGTGGGCGACGAGGGGGCGCTCGGCACCACGCCGGACGGCCTGCCTTTCCTGGCGGCGCTCGGCGCGACCTCACTGGCCTGCGTGCCGATCACCGACGGCGCTCACCGGCACGGCGCGCTGACCCTGGTGCGGCGCGCCGAGGACGGCCAGTTCGGGCTTGCGGACGGAGCGCTGGCCGAGGAAGTGGGCGCGCTGCTTGGCCGTGCTCTGTCCGGGCGGCGCGTACTGAGACGCCGAACCGAGGCTGCGGACGCACTGCGGGCGAGCTTGCTCCCGCCGGTTCTCAGGCCAGTGCCGGGAGTCGAGATCGCGTCTGCCCATCTCCCGCCGACTCGCGGCCGGGAGGTAGGCGGCGACTTCTACGACGCCTATCCGACGCCCGGCGGCTGGGGTGTCGCCATCGGGGACGTTTGCGGCAAGGGTGAGGACGCGGCGGCCGCGACCGCCGCGGCCCGGCACGCGATCCGGGTGCTCGCGCACTGGAACGGCGATCCGGCCGATGTGCTGCGTCGCGCCAACGACATCATGCTCGCCGAGGAGTTCGGCGGCCGGTTCGTGACCGCCAGCGCGGCTCACCTGAGCTGGCAGCAGGACAGCTTGCGGGTCGTGCTCGCCACGGCGGGGCATCCGGCGCCGCTTCTGGTCAAGCCGGACGGCACGGTGCAAGTGCTGCCGGGCGGCGGCGTGCCGCTCGGGATCTTCCCGGACCCTGAGCCCGCCAAGCTTGAAGTCGCCCTGTCGGACGGAGACTTGCTGTTCTTCTTCACCGATGGCCTGGCGGACGCGCGCAGCCCGCAGGCGACGTACTTCGAGGACAGCCTCGCTGACTGCCTCGCCCAGTTGCCCGGCAGGCGTTCGGCTGAGGTCGTCTCCGGCATCCGGACCGCCGTGCTCGAGTTCTGTCACGGGGTGCTCGCCGATGACCTGACGATGCTCGTGCTCAGAGCAGGCGTCGCGCCGGCCGGCTGAGGGCGGCGAAGCGATGCCGCGAGGTTGCCCGCAGCATGCCGGGTTTACACCCGACTTCGCCGGGAAAGCTATCGGCGCTGCGACCCGATGGTGAGGCACATGCACGCTGACGCGGCGCCACCCGCTAGCCGCACGGCGATCGT
>JAJYUU010000071.1 GCA_021792405.1 Actinomycetes bacterium | reverse complement strand
GCCGAGGCCACCGACACCATCCCCGTCCACCTCCGCCGCGCCGTCCGCCGCCGGGACCAGCACTGCCGGTTCCCCGGCTGCGACCTGCCCGCCGCCGGCTGCGAAGTCCACCACATCATCCACCGCACAGACGGCGGCCGCCACACCCTCACCAACCTGGTACTTTTGTGCAGATTCCACCACCTCATCGCCATCCACCGATGGGGCTGGACCTTCACCCTCCACCCCGACGCCACCACCACCGCCGTCAGCCCCGACGGCACCAAGACACTGCACAGCCACCCACCGCCCGGCCACGCCGCCTGACCGCGGCCGACGCCCGGCACCGTAGTGTTCGAGCTAGCTGCGGGCGGCCCTAGCCGCCTGGAGACCTAATGAGCCGTCGCGGGAGTCACGGATGCGACGGCTTAGCTCGGAAAGGAAGTCCGGGTCATCATCGGGGCCAAGCGGCGGCCGGTCAGTGAGACCGATAGAGCCGCCGAAGTCCCCGTAGCCGGCCGCCCTGGTTGCCGGGTGCCTGAGCATGGCCTGGGCCGGGTCGAAGCCGCCGGCCGGGTAAGGGTTGGAGCGGTGCATGCCGAGGCGCTGCGGGCGGCCGACGAGCAGCCATGCTGCGGCACCGAAGATCCAGAAGGCGCCAGCGATCAGCAGCCAGGTGCCCTTGCTGAAAGTGGTGAACTCTGAGTCAGGCGTCATCGTGATGTCAAGCATGCACGGAAGCACAAACCCGACGCTAAATAGGATGATAAGAGCACAAGCCAGCCACATGCACGCAGCCTAGCTGGTAAAGCTGGGTCCCCGGTCACTAAATGGAACTTCTGTCCGACTTGCAGCGCGCTCGGCTCGCCGAATCCGGCTGCCGACTGCCGGTCACGTTCCGTCACTTCGGGCTGACATCGACGGGAACCAGGCATAGCCTTGCGACAACAGCGGCCCCCTCGTTGCTGTTCGTGATATTTGCCACACCGACGTTTGCCACACCGACGTTTGCCACACCGAGAGTGAGGGCTCATGCCGCTTCGGTTATTTCGCGGTCGTCGCTGGTGGCCACGCCACGGCCGGCGGGCAGCGGACGCGGCGCCACGGCACACCTGGTCCGCCGGCGCGGCGACAGCGGCCGACGTGGAAGGGCCACCTCAGCACAATTCGATCCGTCCCGGCACTCGCCCTGGAGCGCATCGCCGCCCGGCGACTTCGGCGGCTTCACCAGGTGGCGCCGTGGCGAGGGTCGCGATCAGGGTGGCGCCTGGCACCGCTGGCTCAGAACGGTTGGCAGGCGTCGCCGAGTCGGTAACCGCGGCCACCGCGGTACAGCGCTCGGCCGTGGTTGCCGATGCCGAGCCGTGGTTCGCGGCTGCCCGGTCCGGCCAGGCCGACCTGGGACTGCGAGATTGCGGCTGCCTGGAGCGGGTGCTGATCCGGGAATGGGAAGCCGGCACGACACCCGCGCCCGAGGCCGTGGCCGCCGTCAACAGGCTGGCCCGGCTGCCTCAGCTCATCAAGGAGAAGCTCGCGGCCGGGCTGGTGGCGATTCACATCGGAGCCGGCGGTGTGCCGGACCTCGATCACATGGGCGGACTCAAAGGCGTGCCGTTGCCGTCAGGCTGGGCTACCTGGGATGCGTGCGCCGGGGCATACGGCGACCGGAAGATCGTCGTGGGCTCGCGGCCATCGCCCACCCCCGATGTGATGTGCCACGAGGTCGGCCACGCACTCGACGACCTCGACGGTCCAGCCGGGACGTGGCAATCCGACTCGGCCGACTTCGCTGCGCTGCACGGCCGCTGCATGCCGCACCTTGGCAGCGAGTTCCACCGGCACGACGGCTCGCTTGGCCGCCGGGAGTTCTTCGCCGACGCGTTCGCGGCTATCGCATCGGGTCAGCGTCCGGCGCTGGTCGAGATGCTCTCCGGCGATACCAGGACAGCGCTCGACGTGATGCTCTACTTCAACGTGCGCTACGGCATTTAACGAGGTCCATGCGATGTTCGTGATCCGGCTCGCCAGCGGCAACCTGCTGGTACCTGAGTACGCGGCGACCGACGACGAGAGGTTCGCCGGCGACGCTTACGTCGAGATCGGCCCGGACCACGCCGACTATGCGCGGCTCGCGGCGCAAGCCATCACGCCGGAGGAAGACTCCGCGCGACGCCAGCGCTGGCGAGATGGCGACGAGGCGCTGCGCCGACAGTTTCTCGACTATCTGGCCCGGCATGGGGCAGAAGGCGGCTGGAACGGCGCACCGTAGCCGCAGCGATCAGCGTGAGCCGGCCTCGGCCGAGCTAACGTTGCCGTCCAGCAGGTCACGCACCTCGGTCTCCCTGAACCGGCGGTGGCCGCCGGGCGTCCTGATACTGCTGATTCGCCCCGATGCAGCCCACCTGGTGACAGTCTTAGGGTCGACTCTGAAGAGTGCGGCTACTTCCCCCGGTGTGAGCAGGCGCTCACTGTTGCCGTCCATCGTGTTCTACTCCCAGTCTGAGGGTCAGTCCCTAAGTGTCGCAGAAACTCGCGAACTTAGCTACAAACGACAACTTTATCCCTTGATTCGGAAATACCGCCTGAATCTTCAGTCAAGACCCAGGTCAGGTTCGGGTCAGGGAACCGAGTCATGCGACAGTCGGGAAAAAGGTGATAACTTCCTGCCATTCGGGGTCGGCGGGAGCACAACATGCAACTGGGCACAGTCACCGTTCGTCGGGTTCTCTGTGGTGCGCTGGTAGCGGGGCTGGCATTCGCCGCCCAGGCAGGCGCGACACCGGCCAGCGCGTCGGCGAGCGTGGCGACGCGGGCGGCGGCCGCGCAGCGCCCGGCTCACTCGGCGCGGCATCGGGCCAGCCGGCTATCGGCTGTCATCAGGCCGAAGTCACGGAAGCTCGCCGTTGACCCGAGGGAACAGGCGTGGCGTTCCCGCTTTCATGCGCATCCCGGGCCGGCGCCGCGCGCAGTAGTCCGGGCGGCAACGTCGCGACGGCTGCGGTCGGCAGCCGCCCGCAGCGCCCTCCGGCAGGCGGCGGTGAGCACGTGTTCCGGGTCGATCCAGGCCGGCACCCTGTATTCGTGCCAGAGCCCGTCCAGCACCGGCACGGACACCTACACGCTGACGCTGCCCGCCGGGTCCAACGTGCTGGTGTTCCAGACGACCGACGCGTACGGGATTGCCTTGCCGATCACGGTGACAGCCCCTGGCGGGGCCGCCCTGAGCTGCCAGCAGTCGCCTGTTGACGAGTGCGCGACGAATCAGCAGGGCACCTACACCGTCGCCGTCACCAACGATGGCATCGCATACACGCTCGAATACACGGCGTTGCTGACCGAGGCCTCCTGCCCGAAGCTCAGCTTGTCGTTCACCGCCGCCGCGGAGCGCGGTTCGCTGACGGCGGGGCAGGTAGGCAAGTGCTACGCGTTCAGCGCGCCGAGCGGGCACATCCTGTACCTCTACCAGGGGCCTTACGGGAACCAGGTGAACGCCGCCATCTTCGATGCGTCGGGCAACATGGTGTGCGCCCAGGTCATGGGTACTTGCACCCTGACCGGCTCGGGCCCCTACCGGGTCTTGGCGAGCAACTCTGGCCAGGCGGAGAGCTACCAGTTCCAGCTCGCGGACGTCACCGATCCGTCCGGGTGCGCTGCGGTGCCACAGCAGACTTTCGGTCAGGTGCCCGCGCTGTCGCCCGACCTGTGCAGCAGTCTCACCGTGACTGCTGGCGGGAGCTACCAGATCTATACCGTCGACAAGCAGTTCGCGACCCAGCCTGGCACGCTCTACAGCTCCAGCGGTGCGCAGGAATGTACCGGCACCGGGTGGGCCTGCCAGCTCACGCCAGGCACCTACAGCTACGTGCAGGACTATCTGCTGGCTGGTGATGAGGTCAGCACCGTCTTCATCGCAGCCACGCAAAGCAAGGGGTGCGTGGCAGCCAACGACACCGGATTCGCTTCTGGCGACGCGACCGGAAGCTTCACCGGGGCTGGTGAGGAACAGTGCCGTACCCTGCCCACCCGCGCGGGCCTGTCGGACTACCTTTACAGCCAGCCCGTCGCTTCGGGGTCGCAGGGGCAGGTGCTCGCGGTGGTGGACTCGGCGGGCACGCAGGTGTGCCCGGCCGCCTTCAGCTACTGGAGTTTCGCGACCTGCGCGCTGACCGGGACAGCGCCGTTCCGGGTCGTCCTCGTCCCGTCCGGACCCGCCAGCACTTTCCGCCTGCTCATCCAGCGGACGGGCTCGACAGCAGGCTGCGCCGCCTGGCCAGCGTCGGCGTACGGCAACGCCGCGGGTGCTCAGGTGACGCTCACCAGGACCGATAACGCCAGGTGCTTCGTGATCCCGCCCGCGGGGCGGTCCGCGGCCGAACTCGTCGAGGATGCCGACCTGACCGACGGAGCTCAGGCCGTCCTCACCGTGAACGATCCGTCCGGCAACACGCTGTGCAGCGGGAACGGGTATCCGACCAGCTGGACGATCTGCAACTACAGGGCCAGTGTCACCTACACCGCGATCCTCGTCATCACCCGGACGCCGATCATCGGCACCAGCGATACCTATTACCTCGCTCGCCGGGATCTCACCGGGAACGCGACCTGCTCGTCGCCGGTCTCGACCTCGCCCGGCCAGCCCACCACGAGCTTCACGCTGGGCTCCAGCATCGCTGCGCGGTGTTACCGGGTTAGCGCTGCCCAGGCTGACAAGCTCATGTTCGCCTTCCGGGACTCGGCCCCGTTCGACTCCAGCGCGTTCGCTACGCCTCCGGCAACGCTGCTCGTCACGAATGGTGCCGGGAAAGTGATCTGCGCCTGGACGCTGTACTGCCCGGCAACCGGGTCGGCTGAGTACCAGGCGGTCGCGCTGACCGTCGATTACACCGACGTGGCCATCACGGCTCACCTGGACACCTGGGTGGTCGCGACCTCGGCCGGCTGGGCCCGGGCGTGCCAGCGGAACCAGTTCTCCAGTGGCACGACATCGGCGGCAGTGAGCGACACCCTGACCGACAGCGCGGATGTCTACTGCGGTGTGGTGAACATCCAGCCGAACCAGTCCCTGTCCTTTTACGGCAGCGACACCGCTATCGCGCCCAGCGCGCTCTGGGTCAATGCCTACACGGCGAGTTCCTGGGCAAACCCCGCTCAGAACCTCGGGATTTGCGGTATCGGCGTTGACTGGTGCGATATCGGCCCGGTCCAGCAAGCAGCCCAGGCGCTGCTGATCGTGGTGCCCTACGACCAGTCACAAGATCCGATCAGCTTCGCCATGCAGGCGGTATGCCGCTCCGGTTGCTCGGTCCCGCCGGCGACCCCGGTGTACACATCGATCAGCCCCCCGGCGCAGGCTGCCGGCCCAGACAACACCGTCGTCCTGACCGGCACCGGGCTGAACTTCAGCACCCCGTTCTACTTGATGGCTCAGGACGGGTCCGACTACTCTCCGGCCGTCCCGCTATCGGTGAACGCGGCAGGCACGCAGCTGACCCTTCGACTGGACACGACCAGCGTGCCTCCCGGCACCTACGACGTCTCAGCCGGAGATTTCTGCTCGCCGGCCCCGTGCCCGGACTGGCTGCTGAACGCCTACACGGTCAGGAACGCTCCGGCCCCGGCTCCGGCGACACGGCTCGTTCCGGTTGTGCCTGCGCGGGTCCTGGATACCCAGACTGGACTGAACACCCGCCGGACGCCAGTCCCGGCTCGCGGCACCATCACGTTCAAGGTAACCGGACGCGCGGGCGTGCCAGTTTCCCATGTCAACGCCGTGGTCCTGGACGTGTCGGCCGTCGCGCCGTCCCGCACCGGGTACCTGACGGTTTTCGGGGCCGGGGAGCAGCGACCGCTTGCCGAGACGGCCGCCTTCGCCGCCGGGCGGTCGGCGACCGGGCTGGTCACCGTTCCCGTCGTCAGGGGCCGGGTGTCGGTGTTCAACGGATCCCGGTCGCCGGTGAACGTGACCGCCGACGTTCTCGGATACGACACCGCGACGGCGACAGCCGGCCTCGGGTTCACGCCGGTCGGGCCCGCGCAGATCCTGAACCAGGCCCGGGTGAGCGCCGGGCGCGCGTTCACCCTGAAGGTGGCCGGCGCTGGCGGCGTGCCAGAGCGCGGGGTCGCAGCGGTTGCCCTCGACGTGTCGGTGTCCAGCCCAGCGAGGAACGGCAGCCTCGTGGCGTACGCGAGCGGGACAAAGCGGCCGGGCGTCACGAGCCTCAGCTTCACCGCCAGGCAGCCGGTCACCGAGCTGGTCATCGCCCAGGTCGCTGATCGCAGGGTGCAGCTCTATAACGCCTCAGGCGGCGCCATCAGGCTGACCGCTGACGCGGTCGGCTACTACTCGGCTACTGGCTCGGCGTTCCATCCAGCAGACGCGCTGCGGGTGATGGACACCCGCAGCGGATTCGGCGGCGCCGGCGAGGCGATCATGCCGCAAGCGGCGGCGAAGCTCAGCCCGCTGTGGAGCACGGTGCTCCCGTCCGGTGCCAACGTGACTGCGGTGGCGCTGAACGTCACCGTGCTCAATGCTCAGCGCGCTGGGTCGCTCACGGCCTTCCCCGACGGCGCGCTGTACGAGGACGGAGTGACGCTCCCGAACAGCACGTCCCTGCCGGGAACACCAAACATCGCGTTCTGGCGCGGGCAGACTCAATCCAACCTGGTGATCGTTCCCACCAGCGCGCTCGCCGACTTCTACAACGGCTCGAACCGCAACCTCCAGATCGTCGCGGACATCGAGGGGTACTACACGAGCTAGGGCGTTCAGGCCGGCCCGCGCCGAAAGACAGCCGGCGGTGAAGACAGCCGGCCTGGTGCACTACCCTGGCACTGTCATGCGCGCGACACTGACGTACACGCTCCTGCGGGTGCTGATCTTCCTGGCGGCGGCCCTCATCCTGGCGCTGCTCGGAATGCACGGCATCACGCTGCTCGCAGTGGCGCTGGTGATCAGCTCGATCATCAGCCTGCCGCTGCTCTCCAGGCTGCGCGACCGGATGTCCTCCTCGCTGACCGGCCGGATCGGCCGGTTCCACGCCAAGCTGGACGCGGGCACCCGGGCCGAGGACGGCGACAAGGCCTGACTCGCCGGTGCTGCGGTCGCCGCGGCGGTTACCGGCCGGGCGCTGCCTGCTCGGCGAGCCAGCCGCCCGACGTCAGCATGGTGAGGATGGCCTGGACGGCGGCTGACCGGCTGACGGCCGAAGTGTCGATGACCAGTTCCGCGTCGGTAGGCACCTCGTACGGATCGGACACGCCGGTGAACTGCCCGATCAGCCCGGCCCGAGCCTTGGCGTACAGGCCCTTGCGGTCACGTGCCTCGCACACCTCGACCGGCGTGGCCACGTGGACGAGGAAGAAATCCCCGGCCTGGCTGACCATCTGCCGGACCTGCGCCCTGGCGGCAGCGAACGGCGCGATCGGCGCGCAGATCGCGATGCCGCCATGCCGCGCGATCTCGGCAGCCACGAAGCCGATCCGGGCGATGTTGAGGTCCCGGTCGGTCCGGGAGAACGTAAGCCCCGCCGACAGCAATTGGCGGACCAGGTCCCCGTCCAGCAGCGACACCTGCCGGTCGCTGCGCTCGGTCAGCACGTCCGCCAGGTCTCTGGCGATCGTCGACTTGCCCGAGCCGGACAGTCCGGTCAGGAACAGCACCAGCCCCCGCTGCGACCTCGGCCGGCGCACCCGTCGCAGCTCGCGGGCGACCGCGGCGGGCATGACCCAGAGCGGGATCTCGCTGCCGGCGTCGAGCAGGTCACCGATCTGGTCGGCGGACAGGTCCTCTCGCTCGGTCCCGGCCTCGATCAGCGCGTGCGGTCGCCAGACCTCGGCCCGCGGGTCGTAGGCCCAGTCGCCGGATGGCACGATCGGGATCGTGGCAGCGGCAGCCAGGGCCGGGCCGGTCGGCCCGCCTGCGGGATCGGGGGCAGCGCCATCGGCCATCAGGTGCGTCGCGCCGTAGGCCGCCGCCACTCTGGCCCGCACGGCAAGCTCACGCTCCCGGTTCGCCGGCTCCGGCCCCGCCGGCAGCAGCACGGGCGGCAGCGGCACCGGGACGACCATCGCTGCGGGCGGCAGGCTCGGCACGGCCGCCAGCACGGCGCGGATCAGCGCTTGCGGCGTGCCGACCACCTCGGCGCGGCCGCCGACCAGGGGAAGGATCAGTACCCGTGCCCTGAGCTGACCTGCCAGGTGCCTGATCTGGCCGATCTGCCGGCTCGTCAGCGGGGACCTGCTCGCGAATGCCAGCACCGGCCCGTCGCCAAGCTCCTCCCGGCATTGCTCCGGGGTCAGCATCAGCCTGCGGAACGGCCCGTGCTCCGGGACCCGGCTCGCCGACACCGGCCCGGCGAGCCGGACCATGCTGACCTGAGCCGGGTCGGTCAGCGCCAGCGGCTGCACGTCGTTGGCCCGCGGCAGGTCCGGACCGAGCACCGTTCGCTCACCGATGGTCAGGACCGCGATCGGCGTGCCCTCCGGGTCCGCCAGCAGCAGGCGGTCCGATATCTGCACGGCAGGCGGCAGCGCGGCCGCCGGAACGTCCAGAGTCACTACGGCCGGGAACGGGGTTCCATCGGCCAGCCGCCAGCCTTCCGCCACCGCTGCCGCGTCGGCCATGGTCATGAATCCGCGAAGCGGCGCGTAGGCGCCGGACAGCAGCAGCTCAAGGTTGCCGAGCTGACTCGCGCTGAGCGTGCACGCCGGCAGCGAGCTGAGCTCGGCGGGGGACACAGCCTGCGCTTCAGCGGTCACGTTCTCCTCCATCCCGCACCGGGCATGCCCGAGGCTACACGTCCAGCCAGCATCACGACCAAGGCGCCAGCCCGCGGCCCTGGAGCTGACCGAGACGGTCTGACTGCGGTTGTTCGCCGACGAGCTGATCCGCTTCAGCGGGTCGCCGGTCCCGCCGTTCCGGGACTGGCTTGACGCCATTCCGTACCTGTTCCGGCTGGCCGGGGATCGTATCGTTCCGGTGGTCATTGATGAGTTCCCGTTCCTGGTCAAGGCGTCACCCGGCCTGCCGTCCATCATCCAGCGGGAGCTTGGCCCCGGGGGAAGCGGATCTGCCGGCCGGACGCGGCTGCTCCTGTGCGGCTCAGCCATGTCAGTGATGGGCGGGCTGCTTTCCGGGTCGGCGCCGCTGCGGGGGCGGGCGGGCTTCGAGCTGATCGTCCACCCCTTTGGCTACCGGGACGCCGCACGGTTCTGGGGCATTACCGACCCGAAGCTGGCCGTGCTCGTGCACTCAGTGGTCGGCGGAACTCCCGCTTACCGGCGCGAGCTCCGGCGCGAAGACGCCCCTGCCGACCTCGCTGACTTTGACGCCTGGGTGATCCGGAGCGTGCTCAATCCGCAGACCGCGCTCTTCCGGGAAGCCCGCTACCTGCTCGCCGAGGAGACCGAGATCCGCGACCCTTCGCTGTACCATTCTGTGCTCGCGGCCGTCGCCGAGGGGAATAACACCTCGGGCGGAATCGCCAGCTATATCGGCCGGAAATCTAACGAGGTCGCGCATCCCCTGCGCGTCCTGGCGGATTCCCGGCTGCTGATCAAGGAGCCCGACCTGTTCAGGTCGGGGCGAGCGAGATATCGCATCGCCGAGCCGCTCATCACCTTCTACCAGGCCATCATGAGCCGGGACTGGGCCCGTCTCGAACTCGGCGGCGGATCAGCGGTCTGGTCCGGAGCCCGCGCCCGTTTCCTGTCGGAGGTAACGGGGCCGCATTTCGAAGCGATCTGCCGGGTCTACGCGATCGCGGCCGATCCCGCGGTCTTCGGCGGGCCGCCGGGGCAGGTAGGGTCCGGCGTGGTCGTTGACCCTGCCAACCGGACCCAGATCCAGATCGACGTCGCGATACTCGCGCCGGCCGAGCCCGGGCGGCCGCGCACGATTCTCTCCCTCGGCGAGGTGAAGTGGGACCGGCGCAGGCTTCGACCGTCAACTGCAAGCCAGCCAACGCCCGATATCCGCCTTGTCGGCGTGGATCAGCTCTACGCGCCCGGGTAACTGCCGCGCGCCTGTCAGTGGATCACGCGCGCGAACTGGTCCTCCGGCTTGCGGATGACGTAACACAACTCGTCGTGACCGCTCGTGAAGCGCCCGCCGGACAGCCACCCGACCACCGCGCGGGCCGCCGCTGCCACCGCCAGCCAGCCAGTCCCGCGCTCCGCCTGATGTGCCTGCCGGTGCACGACGACAAGCCCGTGCCTGCCGATGAAGGCCCGGATGCCGCGCTCGGACGCGATCGGTTCGTACCGGGCCGGGAACGGGCCCGGCTGACCGGGCCTGGCGAGCCGCATCGCGAGTACCCGCGCGAACTGCGGCAGCATGCGGTCGAGCGCTGCGGTCGCCGTCTGCCGGTCGCCAGTTCGCAACAGCAGCAGGCCGCCGGGCCGCAGCGCGCCGACCAGCCGGTCGAGGACAAGATCGGCGTTCACGATCCGGTGCAGCAGCATGGAGCACTGCACGAGATCGAAGGAACGCGGCGCCAGCGGCACCAGCCTGAGCTCGGCCAGCGTCGCCGTGCGCAGCTCCGGGCGGCTTTCGGCTGCCGCGCGCGTGGCCGGGCAGTCGTCATCGATCCGGGACACCACCAGGTCCGCCCCGCTGGCTCGGATCGCGGCCAGGTCGAGCTCAGGACCGGCCGTGGTGCAGCCCGCCTGGAGGATGCCGATCGCGCGCCCCCGGTGCTGGGCCGCGTACTCGACGACGAACCGGGTGAACGGCTCCGCGGTCGCGCCAGCCCCGGCAGTCCAGGTTCCGCGTACTGTCGCCATTGCCGCCCTGTGCTTGCCCTTGGTGCCAGGGCCGGTCGTCACGACGTCGAGGCCTGGCGGATTGTCTGCGCTCGCCACGAAGACTTAGCGTAGCGCTCTGATTACGCTAAGTACGGCCGCGGTGGCAATTCGGCGGCGCGTCGTGAATGTTTCACTGCGGCCAGCCGCCCGGCGACCGGCCGGTCCCCGGCGAAGACCGGTCGGCAGGCCGTAAACTATAACGATCCCGTTGCCTGTGCTGCGCGGTCGTGCGGGCAGTGGCCGGCTGCAATTCGGCGCGGGCCTTTCGTGCTGCCTAAGTTAGGACGAAATGAGCCTTTCCGGTCTCCTTCCAGTGATCAATGCTGATCCAGAACTCCGGCGTGCGCTCGACCAGGCCGGCCAGATCCCGGCGCTGGGCGGAGACCTGATCGCTGCGGCCCCGCTCCGGCCGCTCCTGGTGGCGGCGCTCGCACAGCCGTCCGCACAGCCGTCCGGTCAGCCGGGCGAGCCGCCCGGGCAGCCGTCCGGCCGGCTCACGCTTGCGGTGACCGCGACGGCGCGCGAGGCCGAGGAACTCGCCGCGGCGCTCGGCTCGCTGCTCGGCGCCGATCGAGTCGGCTACTTCCCGGCCTGGGAGACACTGCCGCACGAGCGGCTCTCGCCCCGGTCAGACACCTCTGGCCAGCGCCTCGCCGTGCTCCGCAGGCTGGCGCATCCGGACGCCGCCGACCCGCGCTCCGGCCCGCTTCAGGTGGTGACCACGCCGGTCCGCAGCCTGCTGCAGCCGATGGTCCGCGGCCTCGGTGAGCTCGTCCCCGTCAAGCTCGCCGCGGGTCAGGAAGCCAGCCTGGACGACACCGTCACGCACCTGGTCGAGATCGGCTACGCACGGGTCGACATGGTCGAGCGCCGCGGTGAGCTAGCGGTCCGCGGCGGTTTGCTGGACGTCTTCCCGCCGACCGAGGAGCACCCGCTGCGGGTGGAGTTCTGGGGCGACGAGGTCGAGGAGATCCGCTACTTCAAGGCCGCCGATCAGCGCACCCTGGCCAGCGCGGAGGACGGCCTGTGGGCACCGCCGTGCCGGGAGCTCCTGCTGACCCCGGCCGTCCGGGATCGTGCCCGCCAGCTCGCCGCGGAGTGGCCGGGCTTGCACGACATCCTCGGCAACATGGCGGAGGGCATCACCGTCGAGGGCATGGAGGCGCTGGCCCCGGCACTCACCGACAAGATGGAGCTGCTGCTCGACTACCTGCCGGCGGGCAGCAAGATCATTGCCTGCGATCCCGAGCGCATCCGCGCTCGGGCGGCCGACCTGGTGTGGACCAGCCAGGAATTCCTGGAGGCGTCGTGGGTGAACGCGGCGGCTGGCGGCGACGTGCCGATCGATCTGGGCGAGGCCGCGATCCGGCCGATCGCGGAAGCGCGGGCGGCGGCCGCGATGCTGGAGCTGCCCTGGTGGACGATTACCCCGTTCGCCGCGGCCGACTCCGCTAGCGCTCCCGGCACCGGCGCCGAAGACGGCGAGGAAACGGCGGGTGGCGAGGGCGAGCCTGCCGCGTTCCCGATCTCAGCGGAGCCGGCGCCCAACTACCGTGGTGACACCGGCCGGGCGGTCGGCGACATCCGTCGCTGGCAGGCAGCAGGTTTGCGGGTCGTGCTCGTGACCGAAGGTCACGGGCCGGCCCGGCGGCTGGCTGAGCTGCTGCGCAGCGAGGGGCTCGGCGCCAGGGACGGCGACCTGGCGAAGCCGCCCGAGCCGGGAGTCACGCACGTGGCGACCGGGCTGCTCGAGGCCGGATTCGTCTGGCCGGCCGCTGGCCTGGTCGTGCTGGCCGAGGCAGACCTGGCCGGGACCCGGCCGGGTGCCCGTCAGTCGCACCGGATGCCGAGCCGGCGCCGGGGCGGGATCGATCCGCTCCAGCTCACGCCCGGCGACTTCATCGTGCACGAGCAGCACGGAGTGGGCCGGTACCTGGAGATGACCAGCCGGACCATCCAGGGCGCGACCAGGGACTACCTGGTGATCGAGTACGCGCCGAGCAAGCGCGGCCAGCCGCCGGACCGGCTGTACCTGCCCACCGACCAGCTCGACGAGGTGACCCGCTACACCGGCGGTGAGGCGCCGGCGCTGCACCGGCTGGGCGGAGCGGACTGGGCGAAGGCCAAGGGCCGGGCGCGCAAGGCCGTCAAGGACATCGCGGCCGGCCTGATCCGGCTGTACCAGGCACGGATGGCCTCGCCGGGGCATGCGTTCGGGCCGGATACGCCGTGGCAGCGCGAGCTAGAAGATGCCTTCCCGTACGTGGAGACGCCCGATCAGCTCGCCGCCGTGGATGAGGTCAAGGCCGACATGGAGCGCGGGGTCCCGATGGACCGGCTGATCTGCGGCGACGTCGGCTACGGCAAGACCGAGATCGCGGTCAGGGCAGCCTTCAAGGCGATCCAGGACGGCAGGCAGGTAGCCGTCCTGGTGCCGACCACCCTGCTGTCCGCGCAGCACTTCGCCACCTTCAGCGAGCGCTACAGCCCGTTCCCGATCACGATCAGGGCGATGTCGAGGTTCCAGTCGAACGCCGAGGTCGCCGACACGCTGGACGGCCTGGCCTCGGGCAAGGTCGACATCGTGATCGGCACGCACCGGCTGCTGTCCCCGGAGGTCAGGTTCGCCCGCCTCGGGCTGCTGATCATCGACGAGGAGCAGCGGTTCGGCGTCGAGCACAAGGAGTACCTCAAGCAACTGCGCACCGAGGTCGACGTGCTGGCCATGTCCGCCACGCCGATCCCGCGCACGCTGGAGATGGGCATCTCCGGGATCAGGGAGATGTCCACGATCCTGACCCCGCCGGAGGAACGGCATCCCGTGCTGACCTCGGTGACCCCGTACGACGACAAGCAGATCGCCGCGGCCATCCGCCGCGAGCTGCTGCGCGACGGCCAGGTGTTCTTCGTGCACAACCGGGTGTCCTCGATCAACCGGGTGGCCGCCAGGCTGGCCGAGCTGGTGCCGGAGGCCCGGATCGGGATAGGCCACGGCCAGATGAACGAGCGCACGCTCGAGAAGGTGATGAGCGGGTTCATCGACCGGGAGTTCGACGTGCTGGTGTCGACCACGATCGTCGAGTCCGGCCTGGACATCCCGAACGCCAACACGCTGATCGTGGACCGCGCGGATGCCTACGGCCTGCCCGACCTGCACCAGCTGCGCGGCCGGGTCGGGCGCGGGCGGGAGCGGGGGTATGCCTACTTTCTCTACCCGCCGGAGAAGCCGCTGACCGAGACCGCGCATGAACGGCTCGCGACGCTGCAGCAGCACACCGGGATCGGCGCCGGACTGCACATCGCGATGAAGGACCTGGAGATCCGCGGCGCGGGCAACCTGCTCGGCGGCGAGCAGTCCGGCCACATCGCGGCCGTCGGGTTCGACCTGTACGTGAAGATGATCGGCGAGGCCGTCAGGGAACTGCGCGGCGACGGGCCGGCCGAGCGCGCCGAGGTGCGGGTCGAGCTGCCGGTCGACGCGCACATCCCGCACGACTACGTGGCCGGCGAGCGGCTGCGGCTGGAGGCCTACACCCGGATCGCGGCCATCGACTCGGTCCGCGACATCGAAGCGGTCCGCGAGGAACTGGCCGACCGGTACGGCCCCGTCCCGGTCCAGGTGAAAAACCTGCTCGCGGTGGCGCGGCTGCGGGCGGTCGCCCGGCAGGCCGGGCTGACCGACATCACGCTGCAAGGCAACTACATCAGGTTCGCGCCGGTCGACCTGCCTGAATCGCGGCAAATCCGGGTGCAGCGGCTGTACCCGCGGACCGTACTCAAGCCAGCCGTCAGTAACATGCTTGTGCCGGTACCGAAGGCGGTGGCCGGCGGCGCAGGGTCGGGCAGCACGCGGGCTGGCACCGGGCCGACGGTCGCGCTCGGCGCTCCGCCGCTGCGCGACACCGAACTGCTGGCCTGGTGCGAGGGACTGATCGAGTCGGTCCTTGCCGGGCTGACGCCGGGCGGGCCGGATGGTGAGCGCTCGGCCGGGCCCGACGCGGCGCGCTGAGTGCGGACGACCCTGACCTGACCAGGTGAGGGTGGAGGACAGGGTAAGGATGAGGATCATCAAGTCCCGTTCGTGGCTGCGGGTCACTGCCGCGGCGGCCGTGGCCGGCCTCGCCGTGTCCGCGTGCGGCACGATGCAGATGGGCGCCGCGGCGATCACCGGGAACAGCCGGGTTACCTCGGGCTCGCTGACTGCCGAGGTCGCCAATCTCAACGCCGCCTATCGGGCGGACAAGGCGAAGGGCATCAAGCCGCAGCGGCCCGTTGGCCAGGAAGTCCAGCAGGTGCTCACCTGGCTGATCCTGTTCCGCATCTACGACCAGATCGCGGTCCGTGACCACATCGACATCACCCGGGCTCAGGCAGGCCGGCAGCTTGCCCAGCTTTCCAGCCAGGCCGCCACGAACAAGGTGACGCTGGCGCAGTACGTGTCGGCCGGCGGGGCAGTGCCGCCCAACCTGACCCAGCAGCTGGGACGGTACTTCGCGATCTTGTCCGAGCTGGAGAGCCGGATCACCGGCGGGAAGCCGCCGGCCACCTCGGCGGAGCAGGCGAAGCTCCAGTCGGCGGTAGCCCGCGACCAGTGCCTCGCGGCCAGGGACCTGGCCGTCACGGTGAACCCGCAGTACGGGGTCTTCGACTACCGCAGCTATTCCGTAGTGCCGGCGCCGCCCACGCTGGCCGCCGCGCCGTCGTCGTCCCCGACGGCGAAGGCGCTCACCACGCCGCCTTGCTGAGCACCGGGAGCGGCAGGTGACCCGCCAGGACACCCCCGGTCAGCAACGGCCGGCCGGCGGGCCGGCCCCGCACGGAGCGCGGCTGCTCGAGCTGGTCAAGGTCATGGACACGCTGCGGCTCAATTGCCCGTGGGACGCCAAGCAGACGCACGCCAGCCTCGCGCCCTACCTGCTCGAGGAGACCTACGAGACCGTCGACGCGCTCGCGTCCGGTGATCCGGCCGCGGTGCGCGAGGAACTCGGCGACGTGCTGTTGCAGGTGGTGTTCCACGCGCGGGTGGCGCAGGAGCGGACCGACGGCAGCGGATACGACATTGACGACGTGGCCGACGGCATCATCGCGAAGCTGACCAGGCGCCATCCGCATGTCTTCGGCGATCTGACCGTGTCCGGGGCCGACGAGGTCACGCTGAACTGGGATGCGATCAAGACAGCCGAGCGGGCCGCTGCGCGCTCGGCGGCCGGCGAACCGGGCGGGCCAGGCGAGCCGCCCCAGCCGTCCGCGCTGGACGGCGTGCCGATGAGCCAGCCGGCCGTGTCGCTGGCCGCGCAGTTGCTCCGCCGGGCCGAGCGGGCCGGCGCGCCCGGCGAGCTCGCCGACCTCCCGGCTGCCGCGCCCGGCGTCAGCGACCTCGGCCGGGAGCTGTTCGCGCTGGTCAACCGGGCCCGGGCGGAGGGCCTGGAGCCAGAGCTCGAGCTGCGGGCCGCGGCACGGGCCTACGCCGACCGGGTGCGCGCCTGGGAAGCCGGGGCCAGCCACGGCACCGAGGCCGCCGGATAGACCTGCCGAGACCGGCCGGCGCCTCGTCGCGGGCCGCAATTCGCAGTCGCCGGTTCTCCTGGCCGTGACCGGCTGCCGTCGTTCGTAATGTGAATGCTTTTGCCGGGTGCTGTCGCATTCCGGCAGTATTACGCCAGAATTGTCGCGATGATTGTAGTCGCGCTTGCGCGCAAATGTATATTTCATGACGAATTTGCGGAAGCCGACAATTGCCGCCCTCTTGCGGCCTGTATCGGCCGATAGTAACTTGTCGGTTCAATGGCATTCTTCTGAAGAAGGAGAAATATGAGAACCCGAGGGCATGCCATCCTGGTCGCACTCTGCGCCGCTGCGCTGGGCGGTGCATTAGTCTTCACCGCCGGCGCGACACCGAGGGCGGCGGCCCCGCGGCCGGCGCACGCGCGGCTGACGGCCAGGTTCCTGGCCGAGGCGCGCTCCGCGCTCATCAAGGATCTCCGCGGCCCAGAGCCGGCGCTGTGGGTGCACGGCAGGGCGCCGAGCGCGGTGAACGGCACCATCACCGCCGCGGGTTCTTACAACTGGGCCGGCTACGCCGACATCTCGTCCACCAGCGGGGCATTCACCAAGGTCACCGGGGGCTGGAAAGTACCCGCGATCACCTGCACGACTGAGGACAGGATCACCGCGCAGTGGGTGGGCCTCGATGGCGCGACGACCGGCACGGTGGAGCAGGACGGCACGGCCGAGCAGTGCTTCGAGGGGAAGGCCCTGTATACGAGCTGGTATGAGATGTACCCGGCGGGTTCGATCACGGTCGGCTCGACGGTCGCTGCCGGCGACAGCATCAGCGCCCTGGTGAGTCGCAGCGGCTCCAGCTACACGCTCAAGCTGACCGACTCCACCCACACGGCCAACAGCTTCACCAAGACGGCCAGTTGCGCGACCTCCACCTGCCTGGACGAGAGCGCGGAGTGGATTACCGAGCGCCCGGCCTACGGCACTACCGGAATCGTGCCGGAGGCCCAGTTCAAGTCGGCGACGTTCTACGGCGGGACCGTGACGGCCAAGGGGACCACGAGCTCGATCTCTGGTTACTCGGGCACCGTCTACGACATCACCTGCGTCGACTCGACCGACAGCTACGACATCGTGACTACCTCCGGCCTGAATTCAGTCGGAAAGAGCTTCACCAACGTCTGGAAGAACAGCTACTAGACCGCAGGGCGAAGCGCCAGGACGATCTGAGAGGCCCGCGACCCAGAGTGGGTCGCGGGCCTCTGCCTTGCGCTAGCGGGCGGCGTCGAGGATGAAGTCGTGGCCCAGGCTCAGCAGGACCTGGTCAGCGGTGAGTAGCTGGAGTCCCGAATGTCTAGCCTGCGCGACGAGCAGGCGGTCGAACGGGTCGTGGCGGGTGAGTTCGGGGAAGTCGCGGATCGCCTCGGCGTGCTCGGCGGTGACGCTGAGCAGCTCAAGGCCCTGGGCGGTGAGCCTGGCCGGGAGGCCGGCCGGGACGGACAGCTTGCCGAGAATGGTCTTGATGGTCAGCTCCCACACCGTGGCCGCGGAAACGTGCACGCCCTGCGCCGAGGTGATCGCCTGCCGGGACCGCGGGCCGAGGCGCGGGCTGTCGTCGAGCAGCCATAGCAGTGCCTGGCTGTCAAGGAGCAGCATCGCCGCGCTCACTGGGCTGGCTGGGCGCTGGCCCGTAGAACATCTGCTGGATGTCCGGGTCTATGCCGAACGCCTGGTCGTCGTAGGAGATCTCGCCCTTCAGCCCGCCGAACGCCACTGCCGCCGCATGGTGCGGCACCAGATCTGCGACCGGGGTCCCGGCCTTGGAGATCACCACCCGCTCGCCGGCCGCGACCTGTTCCAGCAGGCGAGACAGGTGGGTCTTTGCCTCGTGGACGTTAACGCTCACCGTCATGCCGCTATGTTAGTGACCAGACTTAGTTTAGTCCACCGGCGGCGCCGCGCTTGCCACTCCACCGCCCGGGTAACGTAACCGGACGATCCGGCTACGGCGTGCCCAGTGCGACGGGCGCGACCGGCTCTACTAGGCTCCGAATCGACCTCAGAAACGCTCAACCGCAGGAGTTCACCGTGGCCTCCATCGAAGGCATATTCGCCCGGCAGATACTGGACTCGCGCGGCAATCCGACAGTCGAGGTCGAGGTGGTGCTGAGCGACGGCAGCCTCGGTCGCGCGGCAGTGCCGAGCGGGGCGTCGACGGGCATCTTCGAGGCCGTCGAACTCCGCGACGCCGGCGAGGAGTACGGCGGCAAGGGCGTCACCAGGGCCGTCCAGGCGGTGATCGACGAGATCCAGCCGGAGCTGCTCGGTTACGACGCCGATGACCAGCGCCTGATCGACCAGGACCTGATCGACCTGGACCGCACCCCGGACAAGTCGCGGCTCGGCGCGAACGCGATCGTCGGGGTGAGCCTTGCGGTGGCCAGGGCGGCAGCCGAGTCGACCGGGCTGCCCCTGTTCCGCTACCTCGGCGGACCGAACGCCCACCTGCTCCCGGTGCCGTGCATGAACATCCTGAACGGCGGCGCGCACGCCGACTCCAACGTGGACATCCAGGAGTTCATGATCGCGCCGGTGGGGGCCAGCACATTCTCCGAGGCAGTCCGGTGGGGCGCCGAGACCTACCATGCGCTGAAGGCCGTGCTGAAGCAGCACGGGCTGAACACCGGCGTTGGCGACGAGGGCGGCTTCGCGCCCGACCTGGAGCACAACCGGGCGGCGCTCGACCTGATCGTGGCGGCGATCGAGAAGGCGGGCCTGACGCCCGGCCGGGACGTGGCGCTGGCGGTCGACGCCGCGGCCAGCAATTTCCTCGACGGCGACCGGTACACGTTCGAAGGCGGCGCCAAGAGCTCGGCGGAGATGACCGCCATCTACGCCGACTGGCTGGCCTCCTATCCGATCGTCTCGCTGGAGGACCCGCTGGGCGAGGAGGACTGGGCCGGCTGGCGCGAGCTGACCGCCGAACTCGGCGATCGGGTCCAGATCGTCGGCGACGATATCTTCGTCACGAACCCGGAGCGGATCAGGCGCGGTATCGCCGAGAAGGTGGCCAACTCGCTGCTGGTGAAGGTCAACCAGATCGGCACGCTGACCGAGACGTTCGGCGCCGTGGACCTGGCCCACCGCAGCGGCTACACGACGATGATGAGCCACCGGTCCGGCGAGACCGAGGACACTACGATCGCTGACCTGGTGGTGGCAATGAACTGCGGTCAGATCAAGACCGGAGCGCCCTGCCGGTCGGAGCGGGTCGCCAAATACAACCAGTTGCTGCGGATCGAGGAACTGCTCGGCGACGGTGCCGCCTACCACGGCCGGGCCGCGTTTCCCCGGGCCGCCTTGCTGCAGGCGGCGGCGCAGGGTCAGCAGGATCAGTGAGCCCGGCGGGGCGCGCCGGCCGACCGGGCGCAGCCAGCCGCCCGAAGATCACCGGGCGGGCAGCCGTGCTGGCCATCGTGCTGTGCGCGATCACGCTGACGCTGGCCTACCCGGTCCGCGCGTATATCGCCGACCGCCATCAGATCGATCAGCTGGCCGCGTCGAACGCCCGGCTGGCCGCCCAGGTCAGGCACTTGCAGGCGGAGGCGCGCTCGCTGAACTCGCCGTCCGTCATCGAGCAGGAAGCGCGCGATGGCCTGCACATGTGCTTCCCCGCACAGACCTGCTATGAAGTCATCCCGCTGGCCAGCCATCGTGTCGCCGCGGGGCGTAGGCCGGCCGCCACGCCCTGGTACGAACGGCTCTGGGCGTCCGTGCAGAAAGCAGATCGAAGCGCGGCCAAGTGATTGCTCCGGCTGACCTGGCCGCGATCGCCCGGCAACTCGGCAGGCCACCGCGCGGCGCCATGGCGGTCGCGCACCGCTGCCCGTGCGGCCTGCCGGACGTGGTGCAGACCGCTCCCCGGTTGCCGGACGGAACCCCGTTTCCTACCCTGTTCTACCTGACCTGCCCGCGCGCGTGCGGCGCGATCAGCGGGCTCGAGGCCGGCGGGGTGATGCGGGAGATGACTGCGCGGCTGCAGGCGGATCCGTCGCTGCGCGCCCGCTACCTGGCGGCGCACGAGGACTACCTGGCCCGCCGTGACGGGGCTGCGGCGGCGGCCGGGCTGGAGCCGCTGCCACCCGGCACGCAGAGCGCAGGCGGCATGCCGGACCGGGTCAAGTGCCTGCATGCGCTGGCCGCACACGCGCTCGCCGTGCCGGGGGCGAACCCGCTGGGGGCCGAGGCGCTGCATCGGGCCGGACAGTGGTGGCACGCCGGACCGTGCGTGCGCCCGGAGCCCGCAGACCAGGGGACAGACTCCGGCCGGAAGGCGGACTGATGATCAAGCGCGTGGCGGCCATCGACTGCGGCACGAACTCGCTCCGGCTGCTCATCGCCGACGTTGACGTGGCGCGGCACGCGCTGACCGATGTCGAGCGGCGAATGGAGATCGTCCGGCTCGGGCAGGGCGTGGACGCCACCGGCATGCTCGCGCAGGATGCGCTGGAGCGGACGCTGCGCATGCTGGCTGAGTACGCCAGGCAGATCGCCGCCGCTGACGCCATGGCGGTGCGGATGGTTGCCACCAGCGCCACCAGGGACGCCGCCAACGCCGCCGATTTCTCGGCCGGCGTGCACGCCGCCCTCGGGATCACACCGGAAGTGATCAGCGGTGGCGAGGAGGCAAGGCTGTCGTTCGCCGGCGCGACCGCTGAGCTTACCGGCGGGTCGCCGCCTCCGCCCTACCTGGTGGTCGATATCGGCGGCGGATCGACCGAATTCGTTCTCGGCGGGAACGGGCTCGTACCGGCCAGCGACTTGGCCGCCATCTCGGTCGACGTCGGCTGCGTCCGGCTGACCGAGCGGCACTTGCAGTCCGATCCGCCGACCGCGGCACAGATCCGGGCCGCGACCGCGGACATCGACCGCGCGCTGGACGACGTCGCAGCGGCCATCGCCGTAGGCGATGCCCGGACGCTGGTCGGCCTGGCCGGCTCGGTCACCACCGTGGCGGCGATCGCGCTCGGCCTGCCGGCCTACGATCCGGCGCTGACGCATCACGCCCGCATCCCGGCGCCGGAGGTGCACGCGGTCACCTCGCAACTGCTGGCGCAGACACATGCGCAGCGGGCCGCGATCGGGTCCCTGCATCCCGGCCGGGTGGACATCATCGGTGCCGGGGCGCTCATCCTGGACCGGCTCATGCAGCGATTCGGCTTCGCGGAGATGGTGACCAGTGAACACGACATCCTTGACGGCATCGCCTGGTCCGTTGCCGCCGGCGAGTAACGACCGGGCCGCCGTCCCGCCGGGCAGCGGCTGGCCGGGTGACCCCGCGACCGCCGCGACGCCGGTGGCCCGCAACCCGGCCGAAGTGCGCGCGCTCGCCGCCGCCGCCGGGTCGCTGGCCGAGGTAGCCGCCCTCGAGTCGGTGTGCCGTGCCTGCGACCGGCTGGTGCGCTGGCGTGAGCAGGTCGCGGTGACCAAGCGCCGGTCGTTCGCGGCGCAGGCCTACTGGGGCCGCCCGGTGCCCGGCTGGGGCGACGAGCGGGCGTCCATCCTGATCCTCGGCCTGGCGCCTGCCGCTCATGGCGGCAACCGGACCGGCCGGATTTTCACCGGCGACCGCAGCGGCGACGTGCTGTTCGCTTCGCTGTGGCGGTGCGGTCTCGCCGCCCAGCCCGAGTCCGTCGCGGCCGGCGACGGTCAGCGGCTCAGCACTGTGCGGATGGCGGCGGCGGTCCGCTGCGCGCCGCCGGCCAACAAGCCAGCGCCTGCCGAGCGGGACGCCTGCGCGCCCTGGCTCGCCGCTGAGCTGCGACTGCTGCGCGAGTGGCTGCGGGTTGTCGTCTGCCTCGGGCATTACGCCTGGCAGGCGTTGTGGCCGCAGCTAGCGGCCGGCGGGTACGCGGTGCCGCGGCCGCGGCCGGCTTTCGGCCACGGCACGCAGGTACTGGTCCCGGCGACGCCGGCTGCCGCCGGCCAGGAGAGCCGGCCCGGCCTGACGGTGCTGGGCTGCTACCACCCGAGTCAGCAGAACACCTTCACCGGCAGGGTCACTGACAGCATGCTCGATGCCGTCTTCAGCCGGGCTGCGGAATTGTCCTCCTGACCTCGCCGGCGTGGCCGCTGATCTGAGCAGCCCGGCTCGGCGGCGGGCCAGCCGGCCTCGGGCGGTCAGGGCGGTGCACGACCGAGAGGCACGGTAATTCGTCCGCCAGGCCGGTGACCGCGATGATGCGCCGGACCTGCTCATTCGGCCCGCCGATGCGCAGTGGCTGGCCGCCCTGCGCCGCATGCCTCCGCAGTCGCACGAGCATGCCTAGCCCGCGGGCATCGCAGAACGCCAGGCACGTCAGGTCGAGCAGGACCGGAGCGCCGTGCTGGTCGATCAGCCTCGTGATGATGTGCTCAGCCTCGTCAGCGGTTGCGATGTCAAGCTCGCCGATGAGCGAGATGACAGTGCCGCCGGTAGTGGCCCGGTCCGCGATGGTGAGCGGCACCGGCGGATCCGCCAGCTCAGGGTTGTCCGTTGAGCCGGGGCCCATCGCGGTTCGTCGCCTCCGGCTGACCCGCATCGGCGTTGCCTAGCCGGCGTTCGCGGTCAGCGCGGTGCGGTCCTCGTCGAGGCTGTCCTCGTCGAGCAGCAGCGCCGCGGCAGAGGTCTGCATGGTGAACTCCCGGTACGGCAGCTAGTGCCTCACCAGGAGTCTGGGGTGAGCGGTACTGACGCTGAGGCCGCCGGGGACCCGGGCGGCCAGGAATTCATCATAAACCTGTCGTGAACGGAACGGATAGCCTGCGCCGGGACAGCCAGGACCAGCTATCGGTGATGGGCAGGGTTTCCCGCGATGGGCCGAAGCTACAACCGAGTCTCGCTGAGCAGGACCTGCCGGGCGACCTCGCTCACCGGCCGGCCGTCAGCGAATGCCCGAGCCGCCAGCAAGGCCCCTGCGTCCGCAATGGTGTAACCACCTTGTGCGGATATAGCGCCAATGGCCTGGTGTATCGGCGACTGCAGATCGCCGTCGCTGAAGATTTCGAGAATACCGAGGCCGTCACCGGCCGGGAAGTTGTCGCTCTCGGTCAGCAGGATGCCGCTCAGCACGTCGGCCATCAGCGTCGTCGCCGTAGCCAATCGTTCGGGCTCGGCCGGCTGGCAGGCCGTGGCGCAACCGAAGGCGCACACCGCGCCGAAGGTGGTCCGGCCGCTGCCGAGCGGAGCAGCGCTCACCGCCTGCACTCCCAGCTCTGCTACCGCCGGCCCGTACCTCGGCCAGCGGCTGACCAGAGCGGATCCCGCGACCAGCACCGGTCCGGTGTCGCCGAAGGCATCGGTCTCCGGGCCCTCAGCCAGCACCAGTTCGAGATCGTGTGCCGCATGCGCCGTGCGGTCGGACACCGCGACCATCGCCGCGGCCCCCGCCTGGCTGCCGAGCACCGCGAGCGCGCTGGATGTTCCCGCCAGCCGCGCTAGCTCTTTCATCAACGGCTCGTGACCCTGATCGGCGAGCCGTTCGTGGATCGTGGCCGATATCAGGTGGCGCAACTCGGCGCGACGGTGCATATCCGCCATCCGCACGTGCAGCACCCTGCGCTCCTGCGGTGCGGTGATGGCGCTCTGTTCATGATGAGCCGCACGTCGTGCCGAGCCAGCGGCTCGCTCGCGCTCCAGCGCGGCTCGCTGACTGAGTGATGGGATCCGGTCGTCGGCATTTTCGCCACTCACATACCCCAGATTACGCGCTGTCATCGCGAAACGGGCGAGCTGCGGGCGGCCCGCCGGCGAGGCCGAACGTGCGCTAGCCTTACCGGTGAGTGCGGGCGATAAGAGCGGACGGGCAGGATTATGAGAGATCCGGACCTGCGGCTCGCCGCGAGGCTGGTCGAGCTGGCCGAAGGCGTTGACGGCGACCGCACGGAGCGCGCGTGGACCAGGCAGCTCACGGGGAGCCTCGCCGAGATGCTGGCGCCTGCCGAGATCTGCCTGATGCTTGCAGACCCAGCCGGGCGCCTGATCTCGGCGGCGGCCAGCAGCCGCCGGGCGCTGGATCTGGCCTCGCTCGAGGACAGCCACGAGGACGGCCCGTGCACGGACAGTGCCGCGACGGCCAAGCCGGTACTCAACGAGGACGTGGACGCGGAAGTGGCGCGGTGGCCGGGCTTCGGACGCGCCGCCCGTACGGCCGGCTTCGGCTTCGTGTCCGCGCTGCCGATGACACGGCTGGCGCTCACGATCGGCGTAGTGGGAGTGTTCGGCCCGGGCAGGCAGGAACTCAGCCCGGCGGATACTGACCGGGTCAAGGTCGTAGTAAGGGCAGCGGCTGCCGCTATCTCGACGCAGCGCGAGATCCAGCGCAGCGCGCTCACCGTCCGGCAGCTACAGCAAGCACTTGACAGCCGCGTGCTAATCGAGCAGGCAAAGGGCGCGATTGCGGCACGGCTAGGGATCACGCCGGACGCGGCCTACAGCCTGCTGCGCGCGTTCGCGCGGCGGGAAAGCAGTCGGCTCGCCGACGTTGCCGACCGGGCCGTCAAGGGCGAATTGCCGGTGCGGGAGCTACTTGCTCCGCGTCAGCGCGCGGGCGGGTAGTACATCGGCCATCAGCAGCGCCGCTCCCTCGCCCGCGCCGTTGCTCTTGAGCGGCGCCCATTGCGAAGAACCGGAGGTGGTACATGCTGGAATGATGAACGATGAGAAGGCCGCGGCCCAGGCGGGCCATGCGGCCGACCTCCGCGAGCGCCAGGCGGATGAGCGTGACCGTGTCGCCAGCGACCGGGAGGCCCTGGCCGATGAGCGGGAGCGGCGCGCTGATGAGCGGGAGCGGCACGCTGACGAACGGGAGCGGCACGCTGACGAACGCCAGCGGGAGGCCGATCAGCGGGAGCGTGACGTCGATGTCCGCCTGCGAGGGGCCGGCGTTGGTGCTGCGACCTTGCACCAGCGAACGCTGGAAGCCATCGACCGGGCACGAGAGTTGCTGGTGCTGAGCGCGGCGCGCCTCGACCGGCAGGCGGCGAGCGTGAAGCGGTGGCAGGGCGCCGACTCGCGGGACCGGGCGCGCCAGGCGCGGGAGCAGGAAGAGGTCGACCGGGCGTCGGCAGAAGCCGGCCGGGCGCTGGCAGCCTTGCCGCCGGACCCTGGCAGGCCGCTCCAGCAGGCCGGAGCCAGCCGTCAGCGGGCCGTGAGGGCGATCCGCGACCTGGCCACGAACTACGACGAAGTCGCCCGCGCCTATACCGAGCTAGCTGCCATCACCCCCGGCCGCCGCGAGGAATACCAGGCCTGCGCCGAGAAGGCTCGCGAGGCGGCGCGCAAGGCCCGGCAGGCATTGCGCACGCTGACCGAATGACATCTCCGCTGGACCGCGCAGCGACTGCTGATTGCGCTGGCCGGCCATGCGCGCACTCGGCCTAGTCGTGCTCGTTCGCCTCCATCAGCAGCACCGCTCCCGTGCCCGTACCGTTGCTCTTCAGCGGCGAGCACGTCACTGTGCAGGCGATGGACCGGCCGATCCGGTTGATGGCGGCAAGCTGGACCGGGCCGGTCCGCCGGCCGCTGGCCAGGCAGTCCTGGATGATGCCGCGCACCTCCGCAGTCGGCAGGCCGAATTCCAGGCTAAAGAACGGATGATTGCGCACTTCGCCTGCGCGCAGCCCCCAGAGTTCCTCGGCTCCCTTGTTCCAGCTTCTGACCAGCAGGTCAGCGTCGAGTACCACAACCCCAGCGGCGATACTGAACAGTACGCCCTCCAGGAACGTCCGCGCTTCGTCCAGTTCGGCGCTGCGAGCCCGCATCTCCTCGTTCATGGTTTCGAGTTCTTCGTTGCCGGACTGGAGTTCCTCGTTAGTGGTTTCCAGTTCCTCGTTCGTCGACTGGAGTTCCTCGTTGGTAGTTTCGAGTTCCTCGATGCTGGACTGGAGTTCCTCGTTGGTGGTTTCCAGTTCCTCGTTCGTCGACTGGAGTTCCTCGTGCGCGGTATCCAGGTCCTGCCTGTTGCGCTCGAGTTCCAGCCGGAGCTTGGTGGGGGCAGTGGCGTCGATGAACATCAGCATGACCCCGGCACTGAGCCCGCCGTTGCCCCAGAGCGGCTGAATGTGAATATCCAGGTACTGAAGTTCCCCGTCGCCCGCATGCCGCTCCACCGAGGCAACCCGCACAACCCGGTGCTCGGCGTGGGCGCGCTCGATCAGCGACCTCAGCTCGACCGGCCGGTAGGAGATCTCCAGGTCCTGGAACTGCCGGCCGATATCCCTGGATGTCAGCCCGAACATAGTGCGCATCTGGCCGTTGATCAGGACTACCGTGCCGTCGGCGTCGACCCCGGTAACCGCGAACGGAGCGGACTCCAGCGCCAGGTCCCTGAGCTCGCGCTTCCTGCTGATTTCGCGGACGTCAGGTGGCGCTAGCCTGATCGGCGTCGTCTGGTACCCGGGTAGAGCGGCACCGCGACGGCGCCGGAAGATCCGCTGCCGCATGCTGACAACCTCGAATCGCTCACCGTCTGACAGCAGCATCTCGGCCTTGCCAAGGAAGAGGATCCCGCGCTCCCGCAACGCGAAGTGGAACCTGTCAATGACCTGGGCTTGCGTTTCCACGTTAAAGTACATCAGCGTGTTGCGGCACACCAGCAAGGCGAGCCGCGATATCGGCGCGTCCCTGGTGATGTCATGGCGGCCAAAGATAACTCTCCGCCGCAGGTCCGGTCGGAACGCGTACTGGCTGCCGTTCTGTTCGAAGTATCTGCCCCGCAGGTCTGCCGGAAGCGAATCAAGCGCCTTGATGGTGTAAAGGCCGGCCCGCGCGTCGCGTAGCGCCTCGTCGTCGACGTCGGTGCCGTATATCTTGACGCGCTTCGCGCACTCTTCGACGCCCATTGCTTCGGCAAACGCAATCGCCAGGGAGTACGCTTCCTCGCCGCTGGCACATCCGGCGCTCCATACCCGGATCTCGCGCTCTTGCCCGGCTGCGGCCAGCAGGTCGGGCATGATCTCCCGCTGCAGGTAGGCCCAGGTTTCACCATCCCGGAAGAAGCTCGTCACGTTGATCAGCACGGTGTTGAACAGATGCCGGAACTCTTCGGTCGTGCTCTCTAGCTGGTCCCGGTAGTCGACGTAGTCGGGTAAGCATTCAGGTCCCGGGCTTGCCCTGGCTGAGTTACGCCTGAGTCGCTGTGTGTAATGGGTTTCGGGCGTGGTTCAGGTGCTGGCGGTGATGGGTGGTATCCAGGGGTGCCCGGCGAGGGCG
>JAJYUU010000228.1 GCA_021792405.1 Actinomycetes bacterium | reverse complement strand
ATGATCGACGCCGGAATGCGACCGCGCTCGCTCACCTTGTCGCCGCGCTCGCGGGCCCACTGCCTAATTTCTGAACTGCGCTCACGGCCAGGACTGGTACGCGCCTTACGGCGCCGGGCCGTGACACTCACCCGCCTGGCATGCTCGATGTAACCGCTAAAGATGTCGTGGAGTTCCTTAGCGTGCGCCGAGCACACATCGATCTCGTAGGCACTGCTGTCAACCGAGAACGAAACCGTCTCGCTACCTTCGATCTCACCATCGTGAGGTAGATCACAAACCACCGTCACCACGGTCTTCTGCACCATCAGGCTGCCTTTCACCGAAGTCCTTTTAGGCCACTTAAGATATACCACAACGTGGGCGCTGACAATTCGGCTTAGCCGTTTAGGCAGCTAGTTGGTATCGCATTGCGTGAACAATGCGGGCGCTGGATGTTACCCAGCGTAATCGACCGCCGCGCGCCCGTAAAGGCCTGCCGGCGGCCTTCACGGCCGGCCGATCGCCGTCCGGTTAGCCGTCTTGCTTGCGGTCCGGATCGGGTCCGGAAATATCTTCCCGATCAGCGCGGTCAGCACGACCACGGCCCATCTCGTGACGCAAGAACGCGACAATCGCGGTGATCACCACGGCGGCCATCAAGAACGGCGGGGTCAGTACGCTCAGGTCCTTCATCCGGCTGACGCTCCCTTCGCCTAGCCCGCCGGCCTGCCCTTCTTGCTGTCCTGGCTGCGCAGACCTGTGCCGAGCCAGGAGCAGCCAACTCGACGCCCGGGTCCGCTGGCAGGCCGGCAACCGCCCTGCGGCGGGTGGGCCCTGCTAATGATTTTGCCTCAATCGGGGGGCTGCCCTGCACCGCGGGGCATGAACCTGGCCCGAACTACGCGGCCCGCGGCCCGGCGGGCAGCGGCGAACAGCGGCCAGCCGATCCGGGGCCTGGTGACCGCGATCGCATCGCTCCGCCGCGGCGAACGATCAAATTCTCAGCAGCATGCGGGTGTTGCCGAGCGTGTTTGGTTTGACCCGGTCCAAGTCGAGGAACTCCGCGACGCCCTCGTCATACGACCGGAGCAGCTCCGCATAGACCTCTGGAGACGTTGCCTGGCCGTCGATCTCGGTAAAGCCGTGCCGCCGGAAGAAGTCCACCGCGAAGGTAAGCACGAATACCCGGCTCACACCCAGTTCACGGGCGGCGTCAAGCAAAGCCAGGACTATCCGGTTTCCGACGCCGCGGCTTTGATGGCCCTCCGCTACTGCTACGGTGCGGATCTCGGCCAGATCTTCCCACATCACATGAAGCGCCCCGCAGCCGACGATTTCGCCGTCGGCAGAACTAGCGACCCAGAACTCCTGCACGTCCTCGAACAGTGCAACGGTTGCTTTATCGAGAAGCCGACCTGAGCTGGCATTCGCGTCAACCAGCGCCCGGATCGCCCGCACGTCGGAGGTCCTGGCCCGCCTGACTGCATAATCCATCCGAGGTTGCCCCTCCGTCACCGCATTCCCTGGCCTGGCTTTCTTCCTGGGCCTGGTCGAGGACATCCGTCGCTCTCAGGATGTAAGGATCCCAAAGACCCCGGCGACTGCCAAACTGCGGTTTCGCCAAGCAGACGGCGGCCGGCCCCGCCGGTGCCGGGCTGGGACTTCCGGCCGGTGCCGGTGCCGGGGCCGGGCGCCGGGGCCGGCGATGGCGGGGCGGCCGGACGCACGTCGCCGCGCCAGGGACGCCGGCAGGACACGCCGCGTGAACTGCGGCGATGCGAAGTAGCGGGCCTTACCCTCAGCGCGGCCGGACGATATAGGCATGAGCAAGGCAGATAACGCGGCCAGCAACTGAGGTACGCCGCCGGGGTGCCCCGGGCGAAATCTTCCTTATTTCGGCCCGCGGCAATGGCGCTCTCGGTTAATCTCCATCGCTGATACCTCGTTGCGGGTCCCCGGCAGAATGGGTGGCCCGCAACCCGCCGAGTTCCTGATCGCTTGCCAGACGATCGGGGAGCCGGGGACCCACTCAGATCCCTGGGGTGAATCGGCGGGCCTGCGGCGCGAGTGGTCCGGCAGGCTCGTCGTAGGGCTTCTCCAGCCCGAACCCGTCAGCTAACCCGGTAGGCGGTCTAGGAGAGGAGACGGAACGTGAAGCGCATGCCGCTGAGCAGGCATGTACTACGGCAGTCCAGGTTGATCTCCACCCGATCCGGGAGGTTCTCGGGCCCGCGCGCCAGGCTCGCGCGCCGCGCGGTCGTGCTCGCCGGATCCGTGGCGATCTGCAGTGGACTTTTCACGAGCGGATCAGCGCTCGCCACGCCCGCCGCGAACGCGGGTCACCGGAGCCTGCAAGCAGTGCTGGCCGAGGCGAATGCGCTGTCTGAGCAGATCGACAAACTCAGCCAGCAATATGACGCTCTCCGGATCCAGCTTGGCCAGGCCAAGGAGGCGGCGAAGATCGCCCGCGACGACGCCGCTCGCGACGAGCTAGCCCTGACCCAGGATCAGGCGTCCATCGGAGCCATTGCGGTAGAGAACTACATGACCGGCGGCATGAACCCGGCGCTGCAACTGTTCACGTCCGCCTCGCCGCAGAGCATGCTGAACCGCGCCTCGATCATGAGCCAGCTCCAGTTCGAAGATGGCGCCAGGGTCAGCATGGTGGCGGGCGCCATGGCAGCTGCTCAGCGCGCCCAGGAAGCCTCGGTGCAGGAGCAGCAGCAGGCCAGGAGCCTTGCCGCCGCAATGGCGGCCAAGGTCGCGGTCATCCAGAAGAAAGAGAACTTCTTCAACGGCGAGGCATTCAAGAAGGCCGAGGCGATTTTCGCGCGGACCGGCAACTATCCCATCACGGCGTCGCAGATACCGGGCGACTCCTACGAGGTCCAGGCACTTCGATGGGCGCTGTCGGTAGTCAACCGCTGCCCGTACGTCTGGGGAGCTGCCGGACCTTGCGCCTTCGACTGCTCAGGCCTGGTGATGTGGGCATACGCGCATGTCGGAATCTCCCTCTTGCACTACACCGGTGATCAGTGGAACGAGATCGTGCACGTTCCCCAGAGCGAGCTCAAGCCCGGCTACCTGATGTTCTTCTACAATCTCGATCATGTCGGCCTTTACCTCGGAAACGGGCTGATGGTAGACGCACCGACGTTCGGGCAGGACGTGCAGGTTCAGGCCGTGCCGTGGGCTTCCTACGACGGCGGCGGCTTCCCGCCCTGACAGCCGTCGCTGCCCCTGGACCGCTGCCCGGCCGGATCCCCCCTCCGGCCGGGCAGCTTTTTTGCCAGGCGTCAAGCGACCGCCGCGGGCACGGGCACGTCAGGCCGGCGGCCGGTCGGCGGGCCGAACGAGCGGGAACAGCACGGTCTCGCGAGCCGACGCGCCGGTCAGCATGATGAGCATCCGGTCGATGCCCATGCCCAGGCCACCGCTCGGCGGCATCCCGTACTCAAGAGCGCGCAGGAAGTCCTCGTCGAGTTGCATGGCCTCCGGGTCGCCGCCGGCCGCCAGCAGCGACTGCGCCGTCAGCCGCGCTCGTTCCTCGACCGGATCGACGAGTTCCGAATACGCGGTCGCGATCTCGGTGCCGAACGCGACCAGGTCCCATCTCTCCGCCAGTCTCGGGTCGTCCCGATGCTGCCGGGTCAGCGGCGAGACCTCGACAGGGAAGTCGCGGTAGAAGGTCGGCTCGACGGTCCGGGCTTCCACGAGGTGCTCGTACAACTCCAAAACGATCGGCCCCGAGCGCCAGCTCGGCTGCAGCTCGATCTGATGCTTGGCGGCCAGGTCGCGCAGCACCTTCTCGGGCGTGTCCGGCGTGATCTCCTCGCCTGCCGCCTCGGACAGCGCGCCGTGCACGGTTGCCTGCCGCCAGGTCCCGCTGATGTCGATCTCGGTGCCGTCCGGCCTGCGGGCAACCTGGCTGCCGTGACCGGCGACCGCGGCCGCCTGGAGCAGTTCCCTGGTCAGCGTCTGCATGGTGGTGTAGTCGCCGTAGGCCTCGTAGGCCTCGAGCATGGTGAACTCGGGGTTGTGCGTGGCGTCGGCGCCTTCGTTGCGGAAGATCCGGCCGATCTCGTAGACCCGCTCCAAGCCGCCGACTACCAGCCGCTTCAGGTAAAGCTCCAGCGCGATGCGCAGGTACAGGTCCAGGTCGAAGGCGTTGATGTGGGTGGTGAACGGCCGCGCGTGAGCCCCGCCGTGCAGCGTCTGCAGGACGGGAGTTTCCGTCTCCAGGTAGCCGCGCGAGTGAAGTTCCTCGCGAACCGACCGGACGACGGCCGCACGGGTCTGCGCCATCTGCCGGGCCGCGGGATTGGTGAGCAGGTCCAGGTAGCGCTGGCGCACCCGAGTCTGCGGATCGGTCAGGCCCTTGTGCTTGTCTGGCAGCGGCCGCAGTGCCTTGGCCGTGATCGCGAACGAGTCAGCCAGCAGGGACAGCTCGCCCCGCCGCGACGAGATCACCTCGCCGGTGACCCCGACGTGATCGCCGAGATCGACGTCAGACTTCCACGCGGCGAGCGCCTGCTCGCCCACCCGGTCCCGGGAGACCATTACCTGGATTTCGCCGGTGCCGTCCCGGATGGTGGCGAAGCAGAGCTTCCCGCCGACGCGCGAGAGCATCACCCGGCCGGTGAGTCCGACTATCTTGCCCGTGGCGCAATCGGCGGGCAGGCCGCCGAACTCGGCATGGACCTGCGCGATCGTGTGCGTGCGCGGATAACCAACCGGGTACGGATCGATCCCCGCGGCCCGCAGCCGGGCAACCTTGCGCAGCCGCACCTGCATCTGCTCCGGCAGCTCTGCCGGAGCAGATGCGGGGCCGTCCGCCACCACGCCCGGCGCGGTCTGGTCGTCTGTCATCTGCCTGAGGCTACCGTCGTGCCGGAGCCGCCGGTGCCGGGGGCGCTTGCGGCTCGCTGCCGCCGACCCGGTCCGTGGTGTTCCGCTCGTAAGTAAGCCGCAGGCCGATGAGCGTGAGCCAGGGCTCGTGCGCGTCGATGACCGACACCTCGTCGATGACCAGCGGCGCGAGCCCGCCGGTGGCGATGATGGTAACGCCGTCAGGATCGTCGGGCGCAAGCTCGGCGGCCATCCGGGTGGCAATGCCCTCCACCTGGCCGGCGAAGCCGAAAATGATGCCGGACTGCAGCGCCTCGACCGTGCTCTTGCCGATGACCCGGCCCGGCCGCGCCAGCTCCACCTTGAGTAGCTGCGCCGCGCGCCTGGACAGCGCGTCGACGGAGATCTCGATTCCCGGTGCGAGCACGCCGCCGACGAATTCGCCGCGCTCGCTGACGGCGTCGAAGTTCGTCGACGTGCCGAAGTCGACCACGATCGCCGGCCCGCCGTACAGGTGCATGGCCGCGACTGCGTTCATGATCCGGTCGCTGCCCAGCTCCTTCGGGTTGTCGTAGCGCAGCGGAATGCCCGTCTTAACGCCGGGCTCGATGATGACGGCAGGCACGTCACCGTAGTAGCGGCAGCACATCTCCCGCATTTCATGCAGCACCGAGGGAACCGTGGAGCACAACGCGATGCCGCTCACCTCCGGCACAGTGCGCAACGTGCTCTGCCGCAGCAGTCCCTGCAGCAGCACGGCAAGCTCGTCCGCGGTTCGCACCGGATCGGTGGAGATACGCCAGTGTTCCACCACATCCGGGCCGTCGAACAGGCCCAGTACGGTATTGGTATTGCCGACGTCAATCGTCAGTAGCATCGGGCGTCCCGTTCGTCGCGTTGGCCAGGACCAGGTCGAGGCCGATGTCCAGGGCA
>JAJYUU010000227.1 GCA_021792405.1 Actinomycetes bacterium | reverse complement strand
AGCAGGGCGCGACACGGAGCCGGTCAGAGTTTGTGCCCGACCCGGAATCCGCCGGGCAGGCGGACGGAGCCGTACCAGCCGCGGCCGTAGGTGTAGTACAGGTTCGGGTGCGAGCCGTGCTGGCGGTGGTAGCGGCGGCGGGTGCGCCCGGCGCCAGCGGGTCGGGTCCATCTGTGGGTGCGCTGCCATGCCGAGGGCTGTCCGTCGATCTGGTACAAGCCGCATCACCAGTCGGCATTCAGACTAGGCCCCCTGCAACCCCACAGAGTGACCATGACGCGACGGTAGGCCGAGAGGCGTTACCGCCAGTTTGCCGAGGTGTTTGCCCGCACGACATGCTGCCCGGCCAGGGCTGGGCCGGTGAGCCGCCGGTGTGCTGCCCGCTTGCCGGACCGGAATGCGAGAACGGCCGGACAATACGTCACTCTGTGGAATCATCGGCAACCGTGGCCGTCTTTCCCTCGATGAAGGCAGGCAAGTTCCTGGCTGTGCTGACCAACGCGCCGCTAGGATACGCGGTCACGCGCCAAAGTGGGTCACATCGGACACTAGAGGCCGATGATCTACCGAAACTGCTGTTTTCATATCACGACGGAGCGGATGTTCCCCCAGGCGTCATCCGCAAGTACCTTGTAAGAGTGATCGGCTTGTCAGAGGCTGAGGCCCTGGAGCTGTTGAGGGGATGAGTCGATGCGGCGAGTGACGGTTGTATACCACTGTGAAGCCGGAAGCTGGTGGGCAGAATCTACGACGCCCGGCCTGGAGACGTTCGTGGCCGGGGCCGAAACCCTGGACGAGACTCGGCGGCTGGCGCGGGAGGGCGCAGCCCTGTATATCGGCGATAAGGTGCGCCTCACTGAGTACTTCGACGTGCAGAACGTGGTAACGCACTTCAAAGTCGAGCCCTCAGCTGCGCAGGTGACCGTATCGGGCGGACCGCCGCGGCCAGTCAAGACGCCAAAGGTAGTCCTCACTCCTGCCCAACCCTGCGCGCTGGTCAGCTAGACGCGTCTAAGGTGACCTCATGCGGGTCACCATGATGCTGGCGGATCATGCTCAGGTAGCTGAGGGCAAGTTGTACGTCTCCGGTGGCGGCTGGTCTCTCACCGGGCCTGGCCCGATCAATTGCAGCGTTGCGTTGCTGTTCCATGTCCCTTGGGACCGGACCAACCGCAGGACCACGTTTACCCTGCGGCTAGTCAACGCTGATGGCCATCCTGTCACTCAGCCAGGGCCGATCGGTGAACAGCCAATTCAGGTAGGCGGCCAATTTGAGGTCGGCAGACCAGTTGGCGTGCCGTCTGGATCAGAGATAAATGTGCCGCTCGCAGTTACTTCTGTTGCGCTGCAACTCCCTGCGGGCCAGCAGTTCACCTGGGTGCTGGAGGTTGATGGCCAGCCAGACGATAACTGGCGGCTTTCATTTGCGACCAGGGCACTCCCGGCGCCACCGCCGTCGCAACTGATGCCGCCTGCGCTGGAGTCCTGACCGCCTCCTCGCGTGTGAGTTCCCGTTCGTGGACCAAAGGTGTTAGTCATGGTTGCGCCCGGCCAGCCGTGGTCAGCCGGGGCGCGCTCAAGGTCGCAGATTAGAGCCTGTGGCCGACTCGGAACCCGCCGGGCAGCCTGACGGTGCCGTAGGGTCCGCGGCCGAGCGACCAGTACAGGCGCGGCTGGAGGCCGTGCGCCTTGCGGTATCTGTGGTGGGTGTGCCCGGCGCCGATGTGAAACGCGGCGTACAGCGCGGCGAGGATGATGATGGCTGTGATCACGGGTAGTCCTCTCTTACAGGTGGCTGGCGAACGTTGACAGTGAGCTGGCGGCCGAGTGCAGGCCGCGCAGGATGCCGAGGACGACGCCGGCGGCGCCGGCGGGGTCGGTGAGCAGGTACCAGGCGGCGAACGCGATGGCGAGCCATCCGGCAATCTTGGTGAGCATCAGTTGTCGTCCTTCCGGGTGTCGCGCATGTCGCGCAGTTCGGGGCGGATGTGCCAGGCGTAGCGGTGCACGAGGATGGCGCCGCGCCGGTAGTGGCGGCCGGTGCCGCGGCAGCGCGGGCAGCCCATGAGCCGCTTGGTGATGCGGTGGCGGGTGACCCGTTCGCCGTTGCACCGCCGGCAGGTGCGGACCGGGCTGGCGAGCAGCACGGCGACGGCGAGCGCCAGGACCACGAGCGCGAGCAGGATCAGGTGCATGACGGCTCACCCTTTCCCGGCTGCTGATGCTGCGCCTGCGGTGAACCCGGCGATGTAACCGGCGGCGTAGCCGGCCGAGTAGCCATCCCTGTAGCCGTCGCCATAACCCCGGCGATAGCCCTGTTCCTCGCCGCGGTGGAACATCTGACAGGGGAAGCGCGGGCACTCCGGGTCGAGGCAGTCCTCGGCCAGGTGCTCGCTGTTACGGACCGCGGTGGCCATCAGGACGAGGATGTCTAGGACGGCCCGCAGCCGCCTTGCGAGCCGTGCGAGCTTCACGCGGTAACGCCGCTGGTCAGCGCGCCGCGCCGGGCGCGGGTGTAGAACGCTGGCCGGGCTGGCGCAGGTCAGCGCGTGTAGAGCGTTCGTAACACTGGTCATCGCGTGACCGCCTCGACCGCGGCCCGGTCGCAGCCCGGCGCCGGGGCCTTGCCGGGCTCGCGGACGTTCTTGACCGGGACGCCGAGCGCGCGGAGCTGGCTGGCCGCGGCGGCCGGGGTGATGTCGGCGTACACCGATGGCAGCGCGGCGGCGAGCCGCGCGGCGATGCTGGCGGTGTGCAGCCTGGCCGCGTCGCCGAACACGCTCAGCACGTCGGCGGCGAAGCTGCGCGCCTCGGCCTGGTCGTCATCGCCGAGCGCGTAGCCGGTGAGCGTGCCGGCCTGCCCGCGTGCGACCCTGGCCCGCTCGGCGATCTTCTCGGCCGCGGGCAGGTCGATGTAGTAGGTCCGGCAGATCAGCGGGTCAGCTTCGGCCTTGAGCCAGCCCAGCCCGGCGTCAGTGCCCGACCGGAACGCCGCCGAGTTGTATCCGTTCCGGTAACTCGACGTGCCCAGGATCATGTCGTTCTCAGGCTGGCCGGGAACCTTGAGGCAGAACCGCACGCTGATGTTGCCGGTTACCGCGGTGGGCAGCGAGTTGGCGTCGGGCCGCTGCGTGGCCAGCACGAGCACGATGCCGTAGGCGCGGCCGAGCCGGATCACGTACCCGGCATCGTCCTTGGCCTGATCGCCGAGCCGGTCGTGCATGAACAGGTTCTGCACTTCGTCGTAGATGGCCACCAGCGGGTACAGGCGCTGGCCGCGGTTGCGGGCCATGTCGCGGGTGATCTTCCCGTCCGGCCTGGCTTCCCTGGGCAAGGCCTTGAGCTTGCGCGACCGGGTGTCCAGCTCGCGGCGCAGCATCGACAGCGAGTCCGCGGCGTACCCGATCGAGTCGTCGTCCAGGCCGGACACGTAGCGGTGGGCGACGCGGGCGTAGGGTTCCAGGTCACCCTTGCCGGCCAGCTCGTGCACCCACATCTCGGCCAGCGGGTCGAGCGCGACCGCCGAGGCGACCACGCGGACAGCGCTGGTCTTGCCCTGGCCGGGCTGGGCTCCGATCAGGTAGTTGTGCTCGAAGATCGGCGCGGTGACCGGCCGCTGCCGCGGGTCGGTGCCGTACGGGAACCCGGCGAACACGTCGACCGTGCCGGCCTTGGCCAGCGGCCAGGCGGCGGGCTTGAGCTTGGAGATGTCGTGGAACCCGATCCACAGCCGGAGCCGTCCCTCGTGCTCGGCGGGCACCGGCTCGGGCCACGTCGCGGACAGCGGCCGGCGCAGCCCGGAGGCGAGCTGGGCGCGGCGCTGGAGGATCATCTGCGCGGTCACTCCGTGGGGCAGGTCCAGTTCGGTTCCCCAGCCGTCGCCGTCGCGGTGCACGTCGGTGACGTAGCCGATACCGGCGCCCGTGCGGAGCGCGTCGTTGATCCCGGCGATGCCCAGCGCTCCGAGTGCCCTGGTGATGATCTCGGGTGTGGGTACCTGGTACTGCGGTGCGACGACAGCGGAGCGGATGACCGGCTTGCCTTCGGGCCTGCCGTGCCGGGCGAGCGCCAGGACCAGGGCGACGGCTACGAGCGCCCATGCCCACCAGGGCAGCCAGATCAGCCCGGCGATCACCACGGCCAGGGCTAGGACGGCGCAGACGGCGATGATCCGGCCGCGGGCGGCGCGGGTTTTCTTCCCTTCCCGCAGCGCGTTGAGCGCGTCGTGGTGACCGGCGCGGCCTGTCGCGACGGCGAGGCTGACCAGGTTGTGCAGCTCGGGAACGTGCCACCACACCAGGAGCCGTCCGCCGAGCACGAACAGCCCGCGGATCGCGTGCCACACGTACAGGACGAGGTAGGCGGGCAGCCGGAGTCCGTGGTAGCGGGCGTGGTGGGAGGCGAGCCCGGTCGCGTAGGCGAGCGTGCCGGACAGGTTGTCGCGGCGCAGCGGCGCGGGTATGACCGGGCG
Source organism: Actinomycetes bacterium (assembly GCA_021792405.1). Classification (GTDB taxonomy): domain Bacteria; phylum Actinomycetota; class Actinomycetes; order Streptosporangiales; family Streptosporangiaceae; genus JAJYUU01. Next base: position 1,305 of record JAJYUU010000227.1, on the reverse strand, counting down.
CCGGTCGGCAGGCGCGGCCGGGAGCCGGTCCTTCGCGGCCGGGTGCGGTGCGGGTGCGGCCGGGCGCAGCGGGATGATTTCAGCGTTGCCGTCGCCGGGGATCGGTTCGGTTGACATGATGTTGGTTCCTTCCTTGCGAGGTTGGAGTCCGGCGCCGCGAAACCTGGCTACGGGGACGCGGCGCCGGGTGCTTTACGTGACCGGCTCGCCGGCGTGGCCGTTCATTCCGGCCTTGACGCGGCGGACAGTCCGGTCAGACAGGCCGGTCATCGCCGCGAGCTGTCCGGTGCTGATGTCCGGGTGTCCGGCCATCGCGGAGCGGACAACCGACGTAGTGTCCGGCCTTGCTGTCCGGTCGCGTGTCCGCGTGGCCGTGGCCGCTGTCCGCTTCGCTGGCCGGTCAGTGTCCGGCTCCGCTGTCCGGGCCGCGGACGGCTTCGGTGGCCGCTTGCGGGACATGCTGATGGCCACTTCCGCCGAGCCGATGAACGCGACCGCCGGCCATCCGGACAGCAGCGCGCCCGGCGCGCCGTGCGGCAGGCCATAGGCGACGTTGCAGGCCAGCGTGGCGGCGACGGCCAGCAGCAGCATGGTCCGGGCCAGCCACGGCGCGGACAGGTTCAGCCTCGCTGACCGGAGCATGGCCAGGCTCGACACGGCCACCGTGCCGTCAATGCTGACCGGCAGCAGCCAGGCGGCCATGACCGGCTGGCCGTACCTGATGGCCAGGCTTTCGATGTGGACGAACGAGATGGCCGCGGCGATGGCGGCCACCAGCAGCACGGCCGCTGTCGTGAGTGTCCGGTAGCGGTCACGGTCCTGGCCGGTCACCGTGCGCCGCCTCGCGGAAGCGAGCGGCGACGACCGCCAGACGCCGGCTGCTCGTACGCCGGGCGGACGTCGACATAGACGCGGACCATGCGGGAAGCGCCGCGGTCGGGGTAGGGCTCGGACACGGCGAGTACCTCGCAGATCGCGGGCAGCCTGCCGGCCAGCTCCAGGCACTCGGCTTCGGTGCCATGCAAGCGGATCTTCACGACGCCGCCTCCAGTTCCTCGTCTGGCCGGCCGTAGACCGCCTCGGCGCGGCGCAGGGCTAGCACCGCCCACGGATACCGGCGGGCCCGGTACTCGTACGCCACGGTGGGCAGCCCGTTTCGGGCCGCGCCCCGCTGCTCGGGCGCGGTCGATGCGTACGGGTCGCGTCCGCGGCGGCCAGCGAGGTTCGCCGCGGACCGGCAGGCTTCGCATGGCTTCTCGCCGCGCCGGTAATGCGTCCGGGCGCCGGACGGCGTGCCATGGGTGA
>JAJYUU010000226.1 GCA_021792405.1 Actinomycetes bacterium | reverse complement strand
GATCGGCTTACCGGTCTCCCGGACCAGCCGGACCGCGCCCTCCCTGAAATCCGCGTCGAACTTCCTGCGTACTTCTGCCATCGCCACTCCTTAAGGCGATGTCTCCACGGTACGTGGGGAAACCCAGAACATCTTGCGGACGTTGGCGGCGTCGAGGGCGGCGCCGTGGTGGGTGGTGAAGACCAGGCCGTTGCCTTGCCAGTGCTCTCCCGCCTCGGCTTGCTCGTGAGCCTGGACTTCGCGCAGGGCCCGGAGCGCGTCCGCGGCCGCCTGAGGCAGTCCCAGGGTGCGGCGTGACCGCTCGGTCTTGGTTTCGCCGTGAACGCGGACAGACCGCCAGGCGGCCACGTGCGGCGGCACGGCGGGCAACGCACCGGGGTCGCCGTCGACGTCGACGTGATCCCAGCGCAGCGCTCTGGCTTCTTCGGTGCGAAGCCCGACCAGCAGGCTCAGCACGATGTAGGCGTACATCAGCTCGGCCGGGCGGCGGACGTCCTTCAGGCCGGGCCTCAACTCCAGGGCTGGAAGGGTTCTGGCGGCTGCGATGATCGCGGCGGCCTGGTCCGGGGTGAGGGACTTGGACGGCCGTCCTTCCTGGCCTTTCGGGGTGTCGAGGAGCGCGGCCACGTTGCGGCTCACCAGGTCATCGGATTCGGCGTGCCGGATCGCGCGCTTGAGGGCGAGGTGGCCCATGGTCACGGCGGAGCTGGAGTAGCCGGCCGCCATCGCCGACAGTGCCTGCCGCACGTCGCCGGCGGTGAGGTCGCGGAGCTTGCGGGCGCCTATGACCGTCAGGATGGGCTCGAGGACGTTCTCGTTCTTCTTGATCGTCTTGGCTGACCGGCCGTCCAGGCCGCTGGCCAGCCAGTCGCGGGCTGCCTGCCGTACGGTGTAGCTGGCGTAACCGGCCTTCGGGACGGTGCCGTGGTCGAGTTCGCTGCGCAGTTCTCTGAGCTTGTCGACGGCGGCGGCTTTGGTTCGGCCGCTGACCTTGCGTCGCTCTCGTCGGCCGTCGTCGCCATACCCTACGGTTAACTCGCCGCGCCAGAGCCCCGGGCATTGGCGGTGGCGTTCGGGGTCGCGGCAGGGCCCGCGATGCTCGAAGGAGATTCCGTCCTCGCCGCCAGCCGCATCGGCGCCGTGCGCGCGGCCCATTCCTGCCGGGCGGCGTGGAGTTGCTCGTCGAGGTCGCCGCGGGCGCGGTAGAAGGCGGCGGCACGTGCGGACTCGGCCAGGCTCGCATGCCTGGCGGCTGCCTGCTCATCGCCGCAGTTCTGGGCGTCGGGTGAGTTCACTGGCTCCGGGCCGATGGGGTCGGTGGCGGACTCGATCCCGTATAGCTCACGGTAGGCGCCGATAGCCGATGCTCGCTCGGTCCAGTCGAGGCGGTCGAGCGGATCGTCGGGGACCGGGCCGAGAGCGCTGACCGCCCAGGCGGGTGAGGTCCGCGCAGCATGCTCGCCGAGACGCGCCCGGCGGGCGTCCATCGCGGCTGCCAGCTCGGTGACGAACTGTTGCCGCCGAGGGTCGGTGATCTGGGGGACGCGCTCGGACCAGGGCTGCCAGGGGGCCGGGGCTATCCCTGCCGTTGCCTTTCTTACCCGGTAGTCGATGACGGCGGCCAGGTCACGTGCTCCGGTTAGCCTCGATTCCCGGTCAGGTAATTGAGTTGAGGTTCCCTGTGGCCTGGTGATCATGGTGGAGGGAACCGGAAGCGCAGGGTGCGGCCGTCCCACCAGGGGATGGGTGTTTCGAGTTCGGCGAAGCCGGCGTCGATGAGGGCGGGGTGGTGGCTGCGCAGGTTCGGCGCGCAGCGCCAGCCGGCATGCGACACGATGCCCTGACCATCGGCGGTGACTTCCAGACCCTGCGACAGCCGGTAATGTTCACGTGAGAAGTGCTCCTCGATCTGCGGCAGATAAGTGCTTCAGCACGCTTATAGTCCCAGCTCAGGAGCACTTTCCATCCCAGGCGTGCCGGTCACCAGCCAACCCCGATGAAAAGTCAGGGCTAGGACGGTTCCCCGGCCAGGGTTGGCACTTGGTCCGCGCCGGACTGCGCAATCCCGTCGTCCGCGTCCGCAACATGGCAGTCAAGGCGCTGCGGGAATGGCCGCCGTCCGCCTGCCCCGTCGGCCGCACAGGCCCTCGCCGACGCTGTGCGCGCTGAGCCAGCCGACAGAGCCCGCGAGGGCAATGATCGAAGTACTCACGCAGGCGGGACATCAGATCGGCCGCTGCCTGAGCCAGCCGACAGGGCCGGATGGCTCGAATGCGCGTCGCAAGCGCAACAGGAAGGCACCGGCACTAGCCGCTGGGCCTTTCCGTGACCTTTCCAGTATCCGGCAACTATTGAGCAGCCGTACTATTCGCTCACAACTGACGCGTCTTTGATCCGGGGCCGGAAATAGGAGGAAACCGTGAGTCAGCCACAGCCGGGAGCAATGGCGCCTACCCGCCTGATCGTTATCGTTGTCTCGGCGGTCGCCCTGGTGGTCGCCGTGGTCTGCATCGTCCTCGTGCTGAGTTACCGGTCACAGGAGCGGGCGGTGACACGGCAGCTTCTGCAGGTCGAACAGGCACAGCAGCAGGCATCCAAGACTGCGCAACAGGCCAGCACTGCGCGGCTTGGCATTTGCTGGAACTCGACCACCGATAACACCACCTTTGACGTGCAGTCGATCCAGCTCGCCAGCCCGGTTGTGACCGGTGGGGTGTACCAGTGCCCCAGCGGGATGAATTTCGTGTCGGTTGTCCCGGCCTCGGGCAGCTAGCAGTGAGCCGCGTGATCTTCGGCGTGCTTGGCGCGCTGCTGCTGGCTGGCACCGGGCTCGCAGCGGTCATTCTGCTGCGGCCCGCGCCGCTGCCCTCGGTTTACCTGCACTCGGCGGCCAGCCGAATGGCGCAGATCGCGGCCGGGCCGCTGCCCGAACTCAAAGCAGGCAGCTGGCAGGGCATTAAGCCCTCCTACATCGGGCTGTCGGGTGATGGTGGCGACGTCATCACCAGCATCAAATGGTCCGCCTGGAACGCCACCGAGGCGGTGGGCACCGGCTCCCGCACCTTGCAGTCCTGCATCCCGGACTGCGCCACCGGCAAGGACACCGTGGTACCCGAAACCCTTGTCCTCAGTGAACCGCAGGATGGGTTCTTTACCGTGATCGTTGCCCGCTTCGCGGGCCAGGTCGCCGAATACACCAGCGGCGGCCCTGGGCTCTGGCCTTTGGATGCTGGGACTGGGTCAGCATGAACAGGGCATCCGCAGCCGCACTGGTTGTGATCGCCGCTTGCGTCGCTCTGGGAATCGGTGCTGTCTACCTGCTGCGGCCTACGCCGCTGCCGTCGATCCCTAAGCCTGTCGCCAACCGGGCCACAAGTTCGTTGCAGCCAGCGACACCGACATTCTCGGCGCCGGCCAGTACGTCGCCAGCGCCAACCACCAGCCCATCGCCGACGAACAGCACAATCGCGGGCAGCCCTTGGTCGGTGATCTCCGAATATTACGGTGACGTCGAATCAGGCGACTACCAGGCTGCCTGGAGCCTGCTGGCGTTCGATCCAAGCGGTCAGACTTACTCGGAGTTCGTCGCCGGGTATGCCTGCACCGGCGGCCAGGTGGTGACCGAGGTTAGCCAGTCCGGCCGCCAAGTCTCGTTCGACCTGTCAGCTGACGACACATGCGCGAACGCTACGCAGACCTACACCGGCACTGCCACCGTCGTAAACGGAAGGATTACCAGCGACCATCTGACGCAGCTAAGCGGACCCGGGACTTAGTACGTCGTTGTGGACCGGCCGCTGCGAGCCGCGCGGCCGGGACCCTGGCCTCGCCCCGTCACGCCAAAGCGCGGGGCACCACCATCCGCGCCGGCCTGATCGACGTGGCCGCCCGGATCGCCCGGCACGGCCGCGGGCACCTGATGCTGCACCTGCCAGCGGGCTGGCACCGCGAGCACGACTGGATGAACCTGTTCACCGCCGGCTGCGGCCAGCCCCCGTGCCGGGCGGCCTAACCAGCCCCGAACCGGTCACGCCCGTACCACGACGGCCAAGGCCCCCAGCTCCCGTTCCCGAGCCCGAACCCGGACAAGCCGCAGGACAAGTAAGCGGCAGGACAGCCGCGCCCCGGACAAAGCCGCCACCAACCGGCACAACACGATTCCGTAGCAACAACCAGCGAATATCACGCGGTGCATCGAGGCTCAGTCGTCCTGCCATGGCCGACGCTGGAGCACACGATCTACCGAGCAAGCCAGAACTCGCACCAATTGCCGCACGACACACTCACCGGCGAGTCAGCGCCGTCGTTTCCGGAGCCGCAGAGCGCTTGGCGCGCGTTCTTCGCCGGGAACTTCTCCCTGACCGGTGCGCATGGCATGCCTAGCGATCTGGCTCAGATCAGGATGGCGTACACCAGAGGCTGGCTCGGCGAAGTCCATGTGACACCAACAGAGTTGACCGCCGAGGTGTGCGGTGTCGAGTTTGGCAGGAGCGCGGCTTGAGCTGTTCAGCGGCACCGATCGTGCCGAGGAGCCCGTCACTACGCCGGGCAAGGCCACCTTCCCGCTCGAGCACGGCCTGCCGCCAGACGCCTGGCTGTGGCTGAAGCAAGGCACGGACTGGCTCGACTACCGGTCGATTGACCCCCGATCCAGTTGGTCGGCAGACCTGGAGCACGCGGGAGTCACAATCGACGTCCCCACCGACCCGCAGGCAAACGTCGAGGCGCTACTAGCAGCAGGGGAAGGGCCACAGATCGAGTTCAAACGCGAACTGCCAGCCACTGCCGAGCAGAAGCGAAAGCACTTGAAGACGGTCGCGGCATTCGCGAACGGTGACGGTGGGGTCATGGTCTTCGGCGTGGACCCGGATGAGCTGACGGTGGTCGGACTCGGCAGCGATGATCCGAGGAAGCTGCGGGACCTTCTCTATGCGCTGATCCACAGGACAGTGGTGCCGTCGCCCAGCGTGCTCATCGAGGATCACCAGGTCGACGCCCAGACAATCCTGGTCCTGCGCGTCGACCCAGGCCCCGCGCCCCCCTACGGCATCGCCGCGGACAAGGGGACTCGGGATAAGCCAGAGTTCTTCGTGCGCCGCGGATCTAGCACGTATCCGGCCCAGCCCGGAGATCTTCGCGAGGCCGCGCGAAGCCGCCCTACGATGGATGGCCAGTCAGCCGCGTTCCCCCGTGGTGACGGTTCAGCCGAGCAGAGGCAGGCCGAGCGCACTTCGGGCGGTGGCCTCCTCAGCAGCAGGACATGGATCAAGACCGATCGCACTGATCAGAGGGGTCGGGCGACGATCTGCTACAGCGTCGGCAGCAGTGCGGGGGCCACCGGGTTGACGTCGACGTGACCGTGTCACGCGGGCACCGTCACGAGTTGTGTTCGACCAGCTTCACGCTACGAAAGCGGCCAGCCCATCACGGCCCATCTACCTCAACGGTCCTCCGCCCGGCGTGGACATCACTGGCACCGCCGAGGCGGCAACATGCAGCACCAGCCGAGGAAACGACAGTCGGCTCGGCCGCCGTCTGCCAAGATCCGGTGCGGAAGGTGCCCACCCTTCCAAGTTGCGCAGGCAAGTTGCCCAGTCCAGCCGACCCGACCCGCGGGCACCCTATCTCCGCCTCGCGCACACCTGGCCCGCGGGTGTGCGACACATTCGTAGGGGTCCCACAACTGTGCAGGTTATGATGGAAGTCTGGTTGTAACAGTTACAACCAGATGAGGAGTGTCCATGACCGAGCCGTCACTACCGGACCTGGAGGCCGAGC
>JAJYUU010000070.1 GCA_021792405.1 Actinomycetes bacterium | reverse complement strand
TCCTGATCACCGGATCACCCGTCGGAACCCCGGAAGAAGCACTCGACACCGCCTGCACCATCCACCTCGCCGGCCTCGACCACGAACCCGCCGATTGACCCCCAACGAACTTACGGAGTCACCCACTAAGGCTGATGCCGCACTGAACCGACAGCGATGATGGGAGAGGTGCGACGGTGCGTATGCGCACGGAGCTTGCGCTCGAGCGGCGGAAGAGCCTGCTTGCGGATGCCGCTGCACAGCGGGAAGTGCAGCGTGCTCAGCTCTACGGCAGGATCTCCCGGCAGGCTGAGCGGGCCGAGCGCCGGCAGCTCAGCCGGCGTGATCAAGCGATCCGGCTGAGGGCCCGGCTCGAGCAACTTGAATCGGCCGGCTAGCCGGCCTGGCGCATCGGGGCCCGGGGAGCTAGGAGGCTTCCTGGGCCCCGAGCGTCTCCGCAGCCCGACCCGTGCCGCCGGTGCCCGTGGCGCCGGTGCCCGTGCCGGTGCTGTCAGCGGCCGCCGTGATGACAGGTGCGCCGTCTGGTGCATGACCGCCGACTGGGCCGTAGCCAGGGACCCAGCGCAGTACCTCAGCCCGGAACGCCCCGTTGCACCCCAGTTGGCAGAGCACTCCGATACCGGCCGTCGAGACCCGGTGAATCAGCACATACGACGGCGGCAGGTTGAATCGCCTGGCGACATTGGCGGCCCTGATTTCGGTCATGCGGGCGGCCTCGGCTCGCATCCACTCGCGGCTGAACGCGAATGTCTCGCCCTGCGACGGTTCGGCCAGTGGCGCTAGGAACGCACGCAGTTCATCGAGATCGATGGTCACGCCGGGCCTCAGGAAGCCGTGCGCGCGCAGGTCCTCCTCGACCTGCTCGATCTCTCCGTTGTTGTGCATGAGCCAGAGCAGCCGCCCGAATATGAGCGGCAGCCCCTGAGGGAGCCGGTCCACGGCACCGAAGTCCAGGACGCCCAGCCGCCCGTTCGGGAGCAGCCGGAAATTGCCCGGGTGCGGATCGGCGTGCAGCAGGCCGGCCCTGGCTGGTCCGGAGAAGAGAAACCGCACGAGCAGGATGCCAGCCATGTCCCGGTCTTCCTGCGCGCCGGAGGCGATGATCTCGGCGAGCGGGATCCCGTCCATCCACTCGCTCACCAGCACATGATCGGTGGCCATAAGCACCTGAGGAACCACGATGTCCGCGTCCCCGGCGAAGGCGTCCGCGAACGCCTGCTGTGATGCACCTTCCAGCCGGTAGTCGAGTTCCTCCACGACCCTGTCCCGCAACTCCGCCAGCATCGGCTTAACGTCCAGCCCTGGCATCAGCACGCTGAACAGCCTGCCGACACGGCTGAGCTGGGTGAAGTCATTGCTGAGGGCACGCCCGGCACCCGGGTACTGGATCTTCACAGCGACCGCGCGGCCATCGCGCCAGACCGCGCGGTGCACCTGGCCGATCGAGGCGGCGGCCGCGGGTACGTCATCGAACTCGGCAAAGTGCTCGCGCCAGCCGACGCCGAGGTCTTGCGCCAGCACCTTGTGCACGGTCGCGGCCGGCAGCGGCGGTGCCGACTCTTGCAGCCTTGTCAGGGTCGCGCGATACGGCCCGGCGATCTCCGGCGGCAGCGCGGCCTCGAAGATCGACAGCGCCTGCCCGAGCTTAAGAGCACCGCCCTTAAGCTCGCCAAGGACCCGGAAGATCTGCTCCGCGGTCCGTTGCTGCAACTCCTGTGCGACGATCTCGGCTGGGCGGCCACCAAGCCGCTTGCCGAGCCCGAGTGCAGCCCGGCCGGCCATGCCCACCGGCAGCGAGGCTAGCTTGGCAGTCCTGACTACGGCGCGCTGCGGCAGATCGCTCATGATCTCTATTGTCGGGCAAGCTGGATGGCCGCGTTACCAGTGCCCGGCTCGGTAGCCACCGAAACGAGAAGTTGGAGGAACGTGCTCATGGCTAACCGCCTGCTCATCGCTGTCGGCGCTGTCGCCATGGTGGCCGGGGTGGTGTTTGCCTTGCAGGGCTTTGGCGTCCTGGGCGGCAGCGTAATGTCAGGCAGCTCACTGTGGGCAGCGCTCGGGCCAGTCATCGCGCTGGCGGGACTGGTGGCCGTCATGGCCGGAGTTCGCCGGCTGCGTTCATCCCCTCGGGCTCGCGGCTAGCGGGCCGGTACTGGCCAGTCCGGTCTTGGCCGGCCTGGTGACTGCCGCACGCGCAGGCCGGGTGGGGCAGCCAGGTCCTGCGCCGCCATTGCCAGGACGGCAGGACTAACTCCAGCGTGCCGTTGGCCGTCGCATCTGCTTGGTGCGATCGGTCAGCGAAGGCGACCGCTTGCGCGGCGGTCTGAGCCGCAACCGCGGCGGCCAGCACGGCGTCGCAGCCGGGCGGGTCCGCGCAGCGGCCGGCCAGCTGGGCGAGAATCAGCGGCCAGGCCGGGTCTCGCTCTGCCTTAGCCAGGTCGATGCAGCGCAGGCAGGCGGTGACACCTGGCCGCACCAGCGGGCCGACGACACCGATGGCTTCCTCGGCGTAAACCGCGAGGTATGGCTGCCGCAGCCGGAGCAGTTCGGCCGTCTCGGCGGGCGACTGCCGGCCGACGAGCACGAGCAAGTCGGCCTGGCTGGCTTCCTGTGGGCTGCCCGTCCCGGCGGCTGCCAGGCCAGAGCTGGTGAGCAAATCTGCGACCAGCGCGGCCACCGGACCGCGTCCGGATACTTGCACCGTGCACGAGGACCGCCGGGCGATCAGGCTAGCGCCGCCGTCACTATCCTGCGCTGCCAGCGACGCGGTGGCGAGCACGGGCATGAGCCGCTGGCGCAGCTCTGGCGGTACGAAGCGCAGCATTTCGGCCGGGAAGTCGACAACGGCGCCAGCTGCGGCCAGCAGGGCGAGGATCCGCTCGGTCACTTCGCGCGGTACTCCGTGCTGGCCGGCCTCGGCGATGATCTGCTCGCGATCCCGGCTGCCATCGAGCAGCCGGATCACGCTGGATGCCGTCGCCATGCCCGAGATGGCTACCGCGCGGCGCGGATCGACGCCGATCTGCACCGTGTCGCTGTCCCGCCAGAGGGGCAGCAATCCTGGTCGTAATGCGGGCCTCACGCCAGCGAGAGTGCCATGGCGGACCGACAGTCTGCGGCGGGCTGGCAGTCTGCGGCGGGCTGGCAGTCTGCGGCGGGCTGGCAGTCTGCGGCGAACAGTCCCGGCCGACCGTCGGCCCGCGAGCCCCCGAACCCCGGGGCCAGACCGCTCGTCCCTTCCCCGGAAGCAGCGGGACTGCCCCGGCCCCGGGGAACCCTGGCCTGCGAAGCTAGGCTCCGCGGGCCGGTCCGGTCAAGAGTGCGCTGTGGACATCGCTGTGGAGATCGTGGGGACTTCACGGCGTGTCATTGTGGATAGCGTTGCGCAACGCTGTGGATGCGGCGGGCCGCGGGCAACTCGTCACCACCTGAACTGCCGGAATGGCGTCCACATCGTGTGGACGCAGATTAAACCGCGGCTAATAAAGTGTTAACTGCCGCTAAGCCGACGGCAGCGGGCCATTATCGCCGGCATCTCGTCCGCTGTCCGCCGGCGGCTCCGGCGCATCGCGGTCGCCCGTCTGTCCTGCCGCATCGCCGAGGTCAGAAATGTCCAGCTCCGGCCTGCCGCGCAGGAAGCCTTCGGGATCGTCGAAGTCGTCGGCGGTCGGCATCAGGTCGGGGTGAGCCCAGACGGCGTCCCGCCCTGATACGCCGCGCTCGGCCGTCAGACCCTCCCAGATCGTGGCTGCCTCGCGAAGCCGCCGGGGGCGCAGTTCCAGCCCCACTAGCGTCGCGAACGTCCGCTCGGCGGGCCCGCCAGTGGCCCTGCGCCGCCTGATTGCCTCGGCCAGTGCCTGCGCCTGCGGCAGCCGGTCACCTGCCGCCGCCGCGACCACGGTGGAGACCCAGCCTTCAACCAGGGCGAGGACAGTCTCAAGCCGGGCGAGAGCTGCCTTCTGCTCCGGCGTGTCCTCTGGCTGGAACAGCGCGGCACCAGACAGCACCTCGTTGATGGCCTCCGGATTGCCAGGGTCGATCTGCGGCATGGCGTCGCGGAGTGCCGAGGCGTCGACCTTGATGCCGCGGGCGTAGTCCTCGACTGCGCCGAGCAGCCGGGACCGCAACCACGGCACGTGCCCGAAGAGCCGGTGATGAGCCGCTTCACGTAGCGCGAGGAAGAGCCGGACCTCGTCCAGGTCAACCGACAGGCCAGCGCCGAAGGTGGCAACGCCGGCCGGGAGCAGCGCTGCGGTCCCTGGCGGCCCGAGCGGCAAGCCAACGTCTGTCGAGCTGACAACCTCGTCCGCGAGCGCGCCGACGGCCGCGCCGGTCTGGCCGCCGACCATCATCCCGCCGATCCGGCGCATCATCCCGCCGAGGCCGCCCAGCCCGCCGAGGCCGCCTAGCATGGCTCGCATCTCCGGCGGCAGGTCCGCGGCAAGTTCCGCAGGGTCGCTGCTGATCAAGCTGCTCATGGCGTCGACCGCGCGAGCCGCTATCGGGTCGCAGAGCTTCGACCAGACCGGAAGGGTAGCCTCCACCCACTCCGCCTTGCTCCACGCCTGCGACGTCCGGATCCCGCTCGGAAACTCGGTAACGTCCTCCAGCCACAGGTCGGCGAGTCGAAGTGCCTCGATGACCTTGCTGCGGTCGGTCTCCAGGACGCTAGCGTCGCCTTTTTGCGCGACCGTCTGACGGGCGATGTTCTTGGCCAGGTCCCAGTTGACCGGGCCGCCCTGCCAGGACATCAGGTCGGCAAACTGGCGCAGAGCGTCGGCGAACTGCTGGGGGTCACCCAGCGGACCGAGCGGGCCAGTGCCGCCGGCACCAGGGCCGCCGGGCCTGTCCGGGTCGTCTCCCGAGCCAGCGCCGGGGCCGAAGCCGAAGGGAGGTTCAGTCATCTGCCCGGCCTCTCAGGCAGGATGGAAGGGTCCACACTCGCCAAGCTATCCCAGGAGCGATCCGCAGTGAGCAACGGAGTAGCCCGGGTTCGCCATGAGCGCAGCCACGGCGCGCCTTCGGAAGCTCCGGTCGTCGCGGTCACCGGAGCGGCTCGCGGCCTCGGCCTGGCCGTGACCGCCAGGCTGGCGGCCTCCGCGCTGGTCGGGCACGTCGTGGCGATCGACGAAAGCAGGGGCGACGTCGACGGCGTCACCTGGCGGATCGTCGACGTCCGCGATCCGGCGCTGGCCGGGCGGCTGGCCGACGTAGATGTCATCGTGCACACCGACGTTGACTTGTCGCCTGACTCCGATGCCAGGGCCAGGCGGGCATTCAACGTGCGCGGCGCTCAGACCGTCCTCACCGCGGCAGCCGCAGGCGGCGTGAGCCGGGTAGTGCTGGTGACCAGCGCCATGGTCTACGGTGCCCGCCCGGACAACCCGGTGCCGCTCCCCGAGGACGCACCGCTCAGCGCGGAGGCCGACGACAGCGTGGTGGGTGACCTGCTGGAGATCGAGCACCTGGCCGAGCGTTCATCGCGGGCCTACCCGGGCCTGCACGTGAGCGTCGCCCGCCCGGCAGCACTCGTCGGCGTGGGCATCGACACGCTAATTACCAGGCATTTCGAGGCGCCGCGGCTGCTCGCGGTCAAAGGCTGCGCCGCCCACTGGCAGTTCTGCCATGTCGACGACCTGGTATCGGCCCTCGAACTGGCTGCTACCGGGCAAGTCAGCGGCGCGTTCGCGGTCGGCAGTGACGGCTGGCTGGAGCAGGACGAGCTCGAGGAGATCGCCGGCCTGCGCCGGATAGAGCTGCCTGTCGCGATAACGTTCGCTACTGCGCAGCGGCTGCACCGGGCCGGGATTATTCCGGCGCCGGTTACCGACCTGCGTTACGTCGTCTACCCCTGGGTCGTGGACTGCAAGGCCCTGCGGGAGGCAGGCTGGCAGCCGGGCCACGACAACGCCGACGTACTCGGGGCGTTGCTGGAACAACGCGCCGGCCATCACGCGGTGGTCGGCCGGAGGCTGGACAAGAAGGACGCGACTATCACTGCCGCTGGCGCGACCGTTGCGGTCATCGGCACCGCGGCCATCGTCCGCCAGGTCCGCCGCCGACGACGCGGAACCTGACGGGATGTCCGGTGTCGGCCGCCTTGCCTGTAACTTGGCATGGTGACGGTCGTCAGGATGGCCGACCTGCGTTCCGGGCAGTTGTCGGTCGAAGAGGTTCAAACGGCCGCCGCCGATGCAGCGGCGGGCGCTATCGCGCTGTTTGTCGGCATGGTTCGAGATCACGATCACGGACGTGGCGTGACGGCGCTGGCCTACAGTGCCCATCCGTCGGCTGGCGCCGAGCTCGGCCGGGTCGCGGAGAAGATCGCTGCCAGCTACCCCATCCTTTCGCTGGCGGTCACGCACCGGACCGGTGACCTGGCAGTCGGCGACATCGCCGTGGTTGCGGCGGTCGGAGCCCAGCACCGGGATGTCGCCTTCGCCGCGTGCCATGCCCTGATCGACGATCTGAAGGCGACGGTGCCGATCTGGAAGCACCAGTTCTTCACCGGCGGCGATAGCGAATGGGTGAATGGTGCGTAGGGCACGGGCCGTACCGGGCCGCCTCTCTGACGACCGGCGCCGGCTGCTGACTCTGCTGATAGCAGGTATCTGCCTGCTGGCCGCGCTGGTGGTGGCCGCCGTCGCGCCGGTGCCGTATGTGGCGCTATCCCCCGGCCCGACGCTGAACACCCTCGGCAGGCCGTCAGGCGCGGAGTTGATCCAGATCACCGGCCATCGCACCTACCCGGTGACCGGTCATCTCAACCTGGTAACGATCTCCTACACCGGGGGACCCGGCACCGGCTTCAACATCTTCAGCGCGCTGCGTGCCTGGCTGACGCCGCATGACGCGGTGGTGCCGCAGAGCGAGATCTTCTCTTCCGGACAGACCCAGCAGCAGGTCGTGCAGCAGGACACTCAGCAGATGCTCGGCTCGCAGCAGGACGCGACGGCGGCAGCCCTGTGCTATCTGCGCATCAGCTTCATCACGGCCGACCCCGTGGCGAGCACTGTCAAGGGCACGCCGGCGTACGGGGTGCTGCAGAGCGGAGACGAGATCATGGCCGTCGACGGCCGACCGATCAGCTGCGACAACAGCGTCGTCAGCATGATCAGGGACCGCAAGCCCGGCGCCGATGTCACGCTCACGATCATGCGCAGTGGCCACACCAAGCTGGTGACGCTTCCGACCAAGGATGTGCGCGGAGAGCCCGTCGTCGGCGTCACCCTGGGCCCGCCGACCTACAAGTTCCCGTTCACCGTCAAGATCAATCTGCCGGGCATCGGCGGTCCCAGCGCCGGGCTGATGTTCGCACTCGGGATCATCGACAAACTGACGCCGGACAACCTGACCGGCGGCAAGTTCATTGCGGGAACGGGGGAGATCCAGCCAAGCGGTGCAGTCGAGCCGATCGGTGGCATCCAGCAGAAGATGGCCGGCGCGCGGGCGGCCGGCGCGACGATTTTCCTGACGCCGGCAGCTAACTGCCCGAATACCGTCGGCGCCGTGCCGCCGGGGCTCCGGCTGGTTAAGGTCACCTCGCTCAGCGGCGCTATCAGTGATCTTACCGCGATCCGGGCCGGCCGACCGGTACCGTCCTGCTGACCTCGCGGACAGCACGCGAAATCGCGCCGGCATTGGCGCGCCTGCCCCGGCGGGCGGCGCCGGGTGGCTAGCCTAAGCACCGGGTCAAGTCGGCCCGGCCCGGGTGCCGGGCCGAGCCTCCGGCGGGCCTGTGCCCAACGCCTGGCTCATCTCGGCTGAACTCGCTCTGGCCGGGACCAGGCGCGTGGCCGCTGCGGCGCGTTGCCGCCGCTGAGGGCGTACGCTCGGACCAGAGGGACATCCAGGAGGGGTGCTTGCTTGGCTGCGCGCCGGCATCGCCGGTGCCGACACTGACGCGCTGGGCCGGATCGCCCCAGTTCGATCGAGAGACAAACTAAACCGGTCCGCGCCGCCGGGATGAACCGGAGCGCAGAACCGGGTTGACTATGTGAGCAAAGGAACCTGAGGGAAGGAGCGGGACTGGTCGTGGCGCCTCGTGTGCTGGTTGATGCGACCGCGGTGCCTGCCGACCGCGGTGCGCTTGGTCGATATGTAGACGGCCTGGTCAGCGCGCTTGATGTGGCTGGGGCCGATCTTGCAGTGGCCTGCCAGCGGGCAGACGAGGAACGGTATTGCCGTCTGGTGCCGAACGCCAGGGTCGTGGCCGGACCGCCGGCCATCGCCCACCGGCCGGCCAGGCTGGCCTGGGAGCAGAGCGGGCTGCCACTGGTCGCGCAGCAGGTCGAGGCGGGCGTCATCCACTCGCCGCACTATTCGATGCCGCTGCGGCCCGCCGCCCCTGTCGTTGTCACGATCCACGACCTCACTTTCTTCACCGAGCCTGACGCGCACAGCCCGGTCATCGCGACCTTCTACAAGGCGGCCATCCGGACCTCGGCCAGGCGGGCGACACGCCTGATCGTCCCGTCGAAGGCCACGAGGGACGAGCTTGTCCGGGTGCTGGCGGCCGATCCGACCCGGATCGACGTGGCCTATCACGGTGTCGATCACAGCCTGTTCCACCGGCCGGACGAGCTGCAGCGACGCCAGGTATCGGACCGGCTCGGCCTGCACGGCAAGGGCTACGTGGCTTATCTGGGCACCCTGGAGCCCCGCAAGAACGTGCCGGCCCTGATCGCCGGCTGGGCCGAGGCAGTGGCCGACTTGCCGGAGCCGCCAGCGCTAGTGCTCGCCGGGGCCATCGGCTGGAGCGAGGAAGTCGACGAGGCGGTCGCCAGGGTGCCGGCTCACCTGCACTTGGTCCGGCCTGGTTACCTGCACTTCAACGACCTGCCCGGGTTCTTCGGCGGCGCGCTGGTCGTGGCGTTCCCGAGCACGGGTGAGGGCTTCGGGCTGCCTGCCCTGGAGGCCATGGCCTGCGGCGCGCCGGTGCTGACTACGCATCGCACCGCGCTGCCTGAGGTCGGCGGGGACGCGGTGGCCTACACCGAGCCGGATGCCGAGAGCATTCGCGCGGCGCTGCGGGCGCTGCTTGACGATCCGGCTCGCCGCACCGCGCTCGGCGATTCTGGGTACTCCAGGGCGACCGAGTTCAGCTGGGCGGCATCAGCGGAGGCGCACATGATCAGCTACGAGCGGGCCGCCGCGCAGGGCCACGAATAGCCTCGCCGCCACCAGCGGGCCTGTCGCCGCGGAGATGACTTCGCCCGCCGCCCATCATGGGCGACGCCAGCCGCTCGCCTGCTCCCGAGAGCCGGAATCCGTCCGGTGGCAGCGCCGTGCGCGGTCGCCTGCGGCGGTCACCGGACCTATTTAGGCTTATTGACCGCTTTGCGGTAGCGTTCGCCTGAAGTGAATGTGAACTTATTGTCGCCCTGACCGCAGAAGATTCACTTTCACTTGAGGCGAACAGCAGAACAAATACGGCTAATGGGAACAAACGGCTCGCGCGTTTCCCGGCTGGCGATAACAGCAGCGTTGTTCCCTGCCGGATCAGAGCCGGGCGTCGTGGCCGCGCATCCGCAGTTCCTCGACCAGCAGTTTGACCTCCTGGGCGCGCGACCGGGCGCATACCAGCATGGCATCCGGAGTATCGACGATGACCACGTCGTCGAGCCCGACCACGGCGATGACCCGGTCGGTCGTCGACACGACCACGGCGTCCTTCACGTCGCGGGCGAGAACCTCCGCGTCGGGGGCAATCAGCAAGTTTCCCGACTCGTCGGTCGGGAGCGACTCGCCGAGCGAGTCGAAGTCGCCGACGTCGGTCCACGGGATGTCAGCAGGCACGGTGGCGACCTTCCCGGCGGCTGCGGCGCCCTCCAGAACGCCGTAGTCGACGGAGATCTTCTCCAGCCCTGGCCAGACCTCGGCGAGCACGCGGCCTGCATCAGCGCTGTCCCATGCAGCCGCGATCTGCTGGATGCCCGCATGCAGCGCGGGCCGCTGGCGGGCAAGCTCGGCCAGGAAGGTCCGGACAGCGAACACGAAGATCCCCGCGTTCCACAGGTACTGACCGGATTCCAGGTAGCCGGCCGCGACCTCGTGCGAGGGCTTCTCCTTGAACTCGGCCACTTTCCTGGCCTCGCCGCGCAGCGGTTCGCCAAGCTTCAGATAGCCGAACCTGACCTCGGCGTGCGCTGGCCTGATGCCGACCGTGGTCAGGTAGCCGTCCTGCGCGGCGGCCGCCGCCTGCTCGATGA
Source organism: Actinomycetes bacterium (assembly GCA_021792405.1). Taxonomy (GTDB): domain Bacteria; phylum Actinomycetota; class Actinomycetes; order Streptosporangiales; family Streptosporangiaceae; genus JAJYUU01. The sequence continues at coordinate 17,467 of JAJYUU010000070.1, read as the reverse complement.
CCTCGACGAACCGGTCCTGGTCGCCGATCAGGTGATCGGCGGAGAACGCCGCCATGACCGCGTCAGGGTCTCGGCTGGCCAGGACAGCACAGGCGAGACTGACGGCCGCGCACGAGTCTTTGGGGGAGGGCTCGGCGAGAATGTTGGCCGCCGGGACTTCCGGCAACTGGGCGGAGATCGCCGCGGCATGCGCCGTACCGGTGACCACGTAGACATTGGCAGCGGGGGACAGCGGGCCGACCCGGTCGACGGTTGCCTGCAGCAGGGAACGGTCTGTGCCGGTCAGCGGATGCAGGAACTTCGGCGCGCGGGCACGTGACAGCGGCCACAGCCGGGTGCCGCTACCGCCTGCCAGAATCGTGGAGTAAAGCATCTAGCAACTATGCCCGATCGCCGGACCGCTTTGCGCGGAGGTCGGGTCGGCAGCGCGAAGGGTACGACGACGGACCTAACGGCCGGACCATCGGACCTGGCGGCTAGCACAGCGGTGCCGGATCGCGACGGTGCCGGTGCTATCCGGCAGCTGGGCGACGGCGGCCTGCAGCGTGACTGGACCGCCCCGGTCAGCGTTGACGTGCTGCTCACCTTGGCCGTGCACCGGCGCGGTCGTCACGACCCGGCCTTCCGGGTCGATCCGGCTGGCGTCGTCTGGCGGACATCGCTGACTCCGGACGGCCCGGCTACGCTCCGGCTGGCCCCGCTCCGGGCCAGCGCGGTCGGGGCGGGCATGGTCGGGGCGGGCGCGGTCGGGGCGGGCAGCGGCCGGAGCGAGCAGCCTGGTCCCTGCGTGCGGGCCACGGCGTGGGGGCCGGGCGGACGCTGGCTGCTGGCCAGCGTGCCGGAACTGCTCGGCGCCAGCGACGAGCCGACCGCGTTCCGGCCGCTGCACCCGGCGCTAGCCAGCCTGGCGCGGCGGTTCAACGGCTTGCGGATCAGCCGGACGGGCCGGGTAATGGAGGCCCTCGTCCCGGCCGTGCTCGAGCAGAAGGTGGTAGGCATCGAGGCACACCGCGCCTGGCGACTGCTGCTGGCCTGGCACGGCCTGCCAGCGCCCGGTCCGGCTCCCGCCGGAATGCGGGTCTTCCCGCCGCCCGCGGTCTGGCGGTCGATCCCTTACGCCGACTGGCACCGGGCCGGGGTGGAAGCTATCCGCGGCCGGACCATCGCGGGCGCTGCTGCGGTGGCAGGCAGGCTCGAGGCGGCGGGCACCCGGCCGGCCGCGGAGGCGGACCGCATGCTGCAATCGCTGCCCGGCATCGGCCCGTGGACGTCGGCCGAGATCCGCCAGCGAGCGGCGGGAGATCCCGATGCGGTGAGCGTCGGCGACTACCACATTCCTGCCCTGGTCGGCTGGACGCTAGCGGGCGCGGTGACCGACGACGCCGGCATGCTGGAACTGCTCGCGCCCTACCTCGGCCAGCGGTACCGCGTTACCCGTCTGATCGAGCTAGGCGGCGCCAGGCCACCGCGCCGCGGCCCCCGGATGAGCGTGCGCGACTACCGCGGACTGTGATCGCGGGAAGCACACCGGGCGCGGCCGGGTTATCGCTGCAGCCGGCCTCCCGCCGATCCGGTGTCAGTGTTGCTGCCTAGGGTGAGACAAGGTGCCTGAATGGTGCTTGAGTGGTTCCTGCCTGATGACGAAAGAGGTAATGCCATCAGTCCCGACGAGCCAACAACCGCTGAGCCAGCCATGAGCGAGCGGGCGAGTTCCAGCGCCATCCGGCGCGCGCTTGCCAGGGCCAGGGACGGCAAGACACTGGACCTGGCCGAGGCCGCCGTGCTGCTTCAGGCGCGCGGCGGCGACCTGACGACCCTGCTCGGTCATTCCGCCCGGGTTCGCGACTCAGGGCTGGCCGCGGCCGGCCGGGCCGGCGTGATCACCTACTCGCGCAAGGTCTTCATCCCGCTGACCCGGCTGTGCCGGGATCGTTGCGCCTACTGCACGTTCGTGACAGTGCCGGGCCGGCTCCCAGCCCCGTTCCTGACGCCAGACGAGGTCCTGCAGATCGCCCGCGACGGCGCGGCACTCGGCTGCAAGGAGGCGCTCTTCACCCTGGGCGACCGCCCCGAGGACCGCTGGAAGCAGGCACGGGACTGGCTGGCAGCGGCCGGATATGACGACACGCTGTCTTACCTGCGCGCCATGGCCATCTTGGTGCTGGAGGAGACCGGCCTGCTGCCGCACCTGAATCCCGGCGTGCTGACCTGGCAGGACTTCCAGCGGCTCAAGCCGGTCGCGCCCTCGATGGGCATGATGCTGGAGACGACGTCGGAGCGGCTTTTCACCCAGCGGGGCGGTGCGCACTTCGGCAGCCCGGACAAGGACCCGGCCGTCCGGCTGCGCGTCCTGCAGGACGCCGGCCGCAGTAACGTCCCTTTCACCACCGGGATCTTGATCGGGATCGGCGAGACGCTGGCCGAGCGCGCCGAGTCAATCTTCGCGATCCGCCAGGTGGCCCGCGAGTACGGCGGCATCCAGGAAGTCATCGTGCAGAACTTCCGTGCGAAGCCCGATACCAGGATGCGCAATGCGCCGGACGCTGACCTGGCCGACCTGGCCGCGACGATCGCGGTGACCAGGCTGGTGCTCGGCCCGGCGGTGCGGATCCAGGCACCACCGAACTTGATCGGCGAGGAATACGAGCTCATCCTGTCGGCGGGCATCGACGACTGGGGTGGTGTCTCGCCGCTGACCCCCGATCATGTCAACCCGGAGCGGCCATGGCCGCAGATCGACGACCTGGCGGCCCGGACCGCGGCTGGCGGGTTCGAACTTGCCGAACGGCTGACTATCTACCCGCCGTACATCCGCGAGCCATGGCTCGATCCGCGGGTGGCCAGTCACGTCGCGGCGCTAGCGGACCAGGCCACCGGTCTCGCAGCGGCCGGGGTGCTGCCGCGCGGGCTGCCCTGGCAGGAGCCCGACGGCGGCTGGGGAGAGTCGAGCGGCCGGACTGACTTGTTCACCACCATCGACACCAGCGGGCGGACTGCCGATCGTCGTGACGACTTCGCGGAGGTCTACGGCGACTGGGCAGAGGTGCGGGCGCGCATCGAGCCGGCCGCTTCGGCGGCCGCACCGCGGCGGGCTCCGGCCGAAGTGCTTGCCGCGCTGCGTAGCGCCGAGCGGGATCCGGCCGGGATCACCGACGAGCACGCGATGGCGCTGCTCGCCGCTGACGGCCCCGAACTGGACGCTCTCGCGGCCCTAGCCGACGACCTGCGGCGGCAGGCAGCCGGTGACGCTGTCACCTACATCGTCACCAGGAACATCAACTTCACCAATGTCTGCTACACCGGCTGCCGGTTCTGCGCGTTCGCACAGCGGCGCACCGACGCCGACGCTTACACACTGTCCCTGGCACAGATCGGCGACCGGGCCGCCGAGGCATGGGAAGCGGGCGCGACCGAGGTCTGCATGCAGGGCGGAATCCACCCGGACCTGCCCGGTACCGCGTACTTCGACATCGCGGCCGAGGTCAAGCGCCGCTGCCCGGATATTCACCTGCACGCGTTCTCGCCGATGGAGGTGATGAACGGGGCATCGCGCACCGGCCTTCCGGTGCGGGAGTGGCTGGTGCGCGCGCGCGAAGCCGGGGTCGACTCGCTGCCGGGAACCGCGGCCGAGATCCTGGACGACGACGTGCGCTGGGTCCTGACGAAGGGCAAGCTACCGGCCGCGACCTGGATCGAGGTGATGACCACCGCGCATCAGCTCGGCATCCGCACCACCGCGACGATGATGTACGGCCATGTGGACACGCCGCGGCACTGGGTCTCCCACCTTCGGGTACTGCGCGGCATCCAGGAGCAGACCGGCGGATTCACCGAGTTCGTGCTGCTGCCGTTCGTGCATGCCAGCGCGCCCATCTATCTCTCAGGGCTGGCGAGGCCAGGCCCCACGCGCCGAGAGAACCGGGCGGTGCATGCGGTGTCCCGGCTGATGCTGCACGGGGCTATCGGCAACATCCAGTGCTCCTGGGTGAAGCTCGGCGCAGAGGTCTGCCGCGATGTGCTCCGCGGCGGCGTCAATGACCTTGGCGGCACTCTGATGGAGGAGACCATCAGCCGGATGGCCGGATCGCAGAATGGGTCATACAAGACGATCAGCGAGCTGGCCGGGCTGGTGGCGCCGACGGGCAGGCCGCTGCGGCAGCGGACCACGGCGTACGGGACGCCCTCGGCGGAGCGAATGGCCGCGGCAGCCGCCAGCGACGGCGTCTGCGCTTCGGTGCGGCGGACGCTGGCGGTCTTGCCGTTGTCCGGAGGTTAGCTCCGGCCGGGGACGGCGAAAGCGGCCCAGATTACCTTGCCCTGGCAGGCTGCGCTCTGGTACGCGGGCCCCCGGTGCTCAGGAGCCGGGCAGTAACCCCACTGATCGCTGAGCGAAGCCACCACCATCAAGCCGCGCCCGGATTCGGCGAGCTCGTCGGGCTCCCGTAGGACCGGGATCCCCGGCCCGGGATCGGCGACCGCGCAGACTACATGCGACCCCGCGTGCAGCAGGCCAATCCGGATCGGCCACGCCGCCACGTTCCTGCCTGCCCGCGGCAGCGCGTGCTGGAGCGCATTGGCCAGCAGTTCTGAAACCACCGCCGCAACGTCGTCAGCGCGATCGGCTGCGCCCCAGCGATGCATGACGCGCAGCGCGAAGGCGCGCGACGGCGCGATCGAGGCTGCCTCCGGCGCTGGCTTCCTCGTCGCCACCTTGGGAAGCTTCGCCCAGTCGCCGTGCCCTGACGGCCAGTCCACGCAGGAGATCCGCGCCATCTGGACGGCCAACTGCAGCCACGGCCAGTCGGTGCCGCCTACCGGCGCCAGCTGTGCTGATGGCGTGGTCATCAGGGGATCCAAGTGGGTCGACTGGGTCACGAGCACAGGACCAGGCACGACCACCTCGTGACCATCGGAAATATCGCCGTAATGGCCTTATCCTGCCGCATGCACGAGGCAGCCGCAAGTGTCATCTGCACGTGCATTTGCATTTGTTGCCGATGCCGCCCGGCGCTATGCTGCCTGAGTTACATGCATGTGCACGTGCATTTGCAAACCCAATCCGAACTGTTCTCCTCTCAGGAGCGAACATGCAGATCAGGAATGGCATGACGGCCAGGGACCTCGGGCCGGTCGCGTGGCGCAAGAGCCGCGCCAGCAACCCCAGCGGTAACTGCGTTGAGGCGGCGGCACTGCCGGACGGCTCGGTTGCGCTGCGCAACTCGCGCCACCCGGAGGGCCCGGCGCTCGTCTACACCCGAGCAGAGATCGCCGCGTTCCTGGCCGGGGTCCGGGACGGCGAGTTTGACGACCTTGCGTGACTACGCAGTGCGGGAAAGTGACAGTACGGTTACGGCGCTACCGATCGCGGGCGTAATAGGTGATAGCGTGCTCTGAGCATGCAGTTCACCTGCCGATGTTGCGAGGTCGACATTTCCGCAGGCCATTAGCTGTGTGCTAGTCAAGGCGGAGCAGGATGACTGGCATGGTGGGGTGGGGCGGCGTGTCAGCGCGCCGTGCGGGAGCGATTGTGGACGAGCAGCAGTCTGGTGCGGAGCACCCGGACGAGCTGGGCGCCGTCGAGGCGTCCGGCGGTCCTACCGTGCTGCGCATGCTGCTCGGCGGTCAGCTTCGCAGGCTCCGGGAGGCAGCCGGCATCACGCCGGATCGTGCAGGTTACGAGATCCGGGCGTCCCGCTCCAAGATCAGCCGGGTCGAGCATGGCCGGGTGGGCTTCAAGGAGCGGGACGTCGCGGACCTGCTCACCCTGTACGGGGTGACCGACGAGAAGGTGCGCCAGCGCATGCTGATGCTGGCGCAGCAGGCGAACAACCCTGGCTGGTGGGCCAGGTACGACGACGTGCTGCCGGACTGGTTCGAGACTTACGTGGGACTCGAGCAGGCCACCTCCCTGATCAGGACTTACGAGCTGCAGTTCGTGCCAGGATTGTTCCAGACCAGGGATTACGCCAGGGCGGTCACGGTGCTCGGTCACCGGGCGGCGCCGCCCGAGGAAATCGAGCGGCGCGTCAGCCTGCGGCTGAACCGGCAGCAGATTCTCGGCAGAGCCGATTCGGCGCCCAAGATCTGGGCGGTTATCGACGAGTCCGCGCTCCGGCGGCCACTGGGCGGCCGGGAAGTCATGCGCGCTCAGCTTGAGCACCTCATCGAGATCACCGAATCGCCGCAGGTGACGTTGCAGATCATGCCATTCGACCGAGGCGGGCACTCGGCCGCGGGCGGATCGTTCGCGATCCTCCGCTTCGCCGCGCCAGACCTGCCAGACATCGTCTATATAGAGCAACTCACCGGCGCCCTGTACCTGGACAGGCCCGAGGAAATCGACCATTACCGCGAGGTCATGAACAGCCTGAGCGCAGAGGCAGAGACGCCGACCGAGAGCGAGCGGCAGCTCAAGCGGCTCATCCAGACGATCTAGCAGGCCGTCAGGCCTGCTCTGTAGCGCGTATCGCAGCCCGAGCCGTGCGGGGCAGCACGGTCGCCGCGGCTGCTGCCGACACCAGGCCGCCGGCTCCGGCCACGATCAGGGTGACCCTGGCGTTGGTAGCGTCCAGCAGCAGGCCGCCGAAGACGTACGACAGGCCGGCGGCAACGCCGACGGCACCGTAGACGTTGCTGAATACCCGGCCGAGCATCTCTGCCGGGACGGCTCGCTGGATGGCAGTGGTGTGCCCGACATCCATCGCCGCGATCCCGAACCCGCGGATGACCTGGAAGCCGAGCGCCGCCAGGATGGCGAAGGACAGGCCGGTGAGCAGGTTACCCAGGCTGCTGACCGCATAGCCGGCCAGGATCAGCATCGGCAGCGGCAGGAGCGGGGCCGCCCTGGCGATGAGCAGGAATCCGGCCAGCAGGCCAAGCCCGGCGCCGGCGTAGACCAGGCTGGCGGCCGAATTGCTGCCGTGCAGGGTGTGCCTGGCCAGGAAGACCAGGGCGACGTCATCCACCCCGTTGAACAAGACGACCGCGCAGAACGCCAGCGTGATGACCCGGATCAGCTTGTCCTGCCAGATGAACTTAACGCCGTCGCGGGCCTGCGCCAGCAGCCGCCCGGCCGGAACGACGGAAAGATCCCGGCCAGTTCCCGGACCTGGCCGGACAGCCGGGCTCCTGGCCAGCGCCGGCAGTGTCGCCAGCAGCGCCGCGGAGATCACGAAGGTGGCGGCGTCCGCTAGCAGCAGCTCACGCACTGACAGCACCGCCAGCAGCGCCGCGCCCGCCAGCGGGCCCGCGCTGTCCATGCCGTTGGTAGCGAACCCGATGGCGGCGTTGGCGCGTTCCAGGTCGGATTCGGGCACCAGGCCGGGGACCGCCGACCGGGAGGCGGGCTGGAATACCGCCGCGACGCACGACTGAATCGCCACCAGGACCAGCAACACCGGCAGTGACGGCAGCCAGACCGCGATGACAGCGACCAGTCCGCCCTGGACGAGCTCGCAACTGATGAGCACGACGCGCCGGTCCCACCGGTCGGCGACCGCGCCAGCGAAAGGGCTGAGCAGGCTCGGCACGAAGTCACCGGCGAGCATGAGCAGCGCGACGGCAAGGCCGGTGCCGAAATGGCTGGCCGTATACAACAGCAGGGCGATCAGGCCGACGCTGTCGCCGAGGAACGACACCACCCGCGCCGCCCATAGTGTCCGGAACGCGGGGTTGCCAGCTAGCAGCGCCCGCGCCGGCGCGCGGGCAACAGGGTCAGCCACACCGGCTCCTTCCTCGACGGATCGTCCACCCGCGGACGGAACGGCTGCCGGGCTCGCGCAGGCTAGCGAAGTTGAGCTGAAACCGCTAGCCGATTGGGCTGCTGCGCGCCGGTCGTGTCCGCCTGTCGTGTCCGGCAGCCATGAGAGATTTCTCATGCGCTGCTCATCCGTAGTTCATGGCGGTGCGGGACGCTGCACGGAAAATGAGGGATAGGAGTAGCCCAGGGGACGAGATGATCGGCAAGCGGAACTTCAGCGTTGGCCACGGTCGCACGCTGCTAGCGATTGGTGCACTGATCGCAGGCGGGATGACCGGGCTGGTCGTCCTCGAGTACGGGATGGTTCCGGCTCCGGTGCAGCTTCCGGGCCGTGTCGTGGTAGCCCGGGCCGGCCAGGCTGGGGTCCCAGTGCCGCTGGCAGCGCGGGCCAGGTCCGCGCAGGATGGTGAGCCTCCCGAGCCGAAGGAGCCGATCCAGATCGTCAGTCCGCATCGGGCCGTGATTGTCCTCCCCGCAACCCAGCTTGCACATGCGGCCGGCGACCACTGATGACCCGCCGGCGCCAGGGCGGCCGCTCAAGTCCGGCGCGCCGGCGCCTGGGGTCGACAAGCCGGCTGCTGGCGGTGCACGGTGTTGCGGTTGCCTTGGTGCTGGGCGTAGTGCTGGCGGGCGTGATCCGGGATTTCAGCGCGCACTATCAGCGGACACTCACAACTGACCTCGCCGAGGAAGCCCCGGAGTACGGCCAGGCCGCGAGCGCCCGGCCGGCTGGGCAGAGCCTGGAGGCATTCTCCCGCTCCTATCTGCAAACTCACCTGCTCCCCAGCGACCACGTGCTGGTCGTGGGCCTGGCCCGGCAGCCCGCACTGGGCAGTTCGGGCTCAGCCGCGCTCGCCACGTCCCCGGTCGTGGCGGGCTGGCTGGCTCACCCCCCGCGGCGCACCGTCGAGCGGGTCATCACGTTGCGGCACGCCAGCGAGCTCGCGCTGGCCAGCCCGATCGCGGCGGGCGGCAAGGTCGTCGGTGTCCTGGTGTCCGCCGCCAACCTGCAAGGGCTGAGGTCTCAGGTCGGCCAAGTAGCCCTGGTCGGCGGGATGGAAGCAGCAGTTGCCCTGCTGATCGCGATGGGGAGTGCCTTCTTGTTGCTGCGGCGAGTGCTGCGCACGGTGGCTGCAGTCACCGATGCTGCGATGCAGGCCGGCCGCGGCGATCTTGAGCGGCGCCTGGGCGAGGGCGGCGCCGACGATGAAGTCGGTCGCCTCGCCCGTGCCTTCGATGTCATGCTGACGCGTATCTCCGATGGCATCCAGGCTCAGCGGCGGCTGCTGGCGGACGTCTCGCATCAGTTGCGGACGCCACTGACCGTGGCCAGCGGGCACCTGGAAGTCCTGAAACGGGTTGGCTCCAGTGACCCGGATGAAGTGTCTGAAACAGTCTCCCTAGTGCTAGACGAGCTGAGGCAGACCGCGGCACTCGTGGATCGCTTGCTGCTTCTCGGCCACGCCCTGGAGCCGGACTTCATCGAGGTGGACCGGGTCGACCTGCGCGCGTTCCTTGGTGACCTTTTTGACGCGGCCAGGGTACTGGCCGACCGTCGCTGGTCGCTTCGGCCGGTGCCCGACGTGGTCGCCCTTGTGGACCTGGCGAAACTGCGCGGGGCATTGCTCAACCTTGTCGACAACGCGGTCAGGGCGACCGGGCAGGGTGATGTGATCGAGTTGTCAGCGCGCTGCGGGGCCGGGCTGTTCCTGGCGGTGCATGACTCCGGCTCCGGCATCGCGCCGGAGGCGCAGGCTGCGGTCTTCGAGCGGTTCCGCAGTGGCCGGGCGGACGGCCAGCGCGGCGCGGGTCTGGGCCTGGCAATCGTCAAGGCAGTGGCCGAGGCGCATGGTGGCCAGGTGCACCTGGAAAGCACGCCAGGCCAGGGAACCACGGTCACCATTTCGCTGCCGGCGGACTGCCTCGAACCACCAGCCATAACCGAGCCGGGAGGGCCGGAATGACCATCCTGGTGGTTGAAGACGACGAGCGCATCGCCTCGTTTCTCGCCAAGGGACTGCGCGCCGAGGGTTACGCCACCAGCATCGCCCGTCACGGCGAGGAGGCTCTCGCCCTGACGGCCGTGCTTGGCGACGACATCGACCTGATCCTGCTCGACCTGGGCCTGCCCGATCTTGATGGCGTCGCGCTGCTGCGCACCTGGCGGGACGGGCACCTCGCGGTGCCGGTCATCATCCTCAGCGCGCGGGACCGGGTGGAGGCTAAGGTGGCGGGCCTGGACGCCGGGGCGACCGACTACATGACCAAGCCGTTCTCCTTCGACGAGTTGCTGGCCCGGATCCGCGCGGCGCTGCGCCCGGCCGGCCAGCTTGGCCTCACCGTGCTGGAGGCGGCCGACGTGCGCCTGGACCTGCTGTCCAAGGTGGCCTGGCGGCAGGGGCGCCGTATCGACCTCGCGCCGCGAGAATGGGCGCTGCTGGAATTGTTCATGCGGCACCCGACTCAGCTGCTGTCCCGGCCCCAGATCCTCAACCGGGTCTGGGAGTACGGATCTGACCCCGGTACCAACATCGTCGATGTGTATGTGGGCTACCTGCGCCGCAAGCTCAACCGCCCCGGGTTGCCTCAGCTAATCCAGACCGTCAGGGGAGCGGGCTACCGGCTGCTGCCGCCCACGCCGGCCACTGCGGAACGCGGCCCTCATGACGGCTGACAAGCGGATGAGAAAAGCCTCACTCGCCTCCCATCCCGGCCTCATGCTGGCGCCAAATAATGGCGGGCAGAAGGCAGGAGATCAAGACAAGGGAGGACGCCGATGCGTGTGCGGATGTGGGGCGGAGCCGTGGCGACGGCAGCGCTGATGGCGGCTGTCGTGGCTGCGGCCACTCAAAGTGGCGGGGGGTCGCTGCAGCCCGCTGCGAACGTCGCCAGGCTGGCGGCAGCCAGTGGGCCGGCCTCGGCCGACCATGCGGCGGCTGCGTTCATTCAGGCCCGTCACGGAGGGCCGGGGTCGGTCCGAGTGCTCTCGACCGAGCCCGACGTCGAGCACGGGGTCGACGTTTACGACGTGCGGATCCTGGGGCCGGACGGCGTCGTCTACGTTGTCCAGGTTCAGCGCGGCAACGACAAGGTGCTTTCGGCCAGCCGCGCCGAGAACCAGGGCCAGGGATCCGCTGCCGCCGGCAGCGGGTCGCCGAACGGCAGGGATGCGCCCGACCACAGCACAGGGCCTGCCGCTTCTGCCGATCAGAAGGACCAGCCGGACACCAGCGGCAGGCAATCGGACGGGTAAGGCCCGGCGGTTAAGACGCCAGCAATCGCCATGCTAGAGCCGCAGCGTGAACTGTCCGGGGTCACGCGCGGGCCGGTCGGGTGCGGGTGCTGCCGGGTGCCCGACGCCGACAGCGCCCATCGGCTCCCAGTCAGCCGGCAGGCCGAGCGAGCCTGCCGCCACCTCCCGGCAGAAGATCGTGCTGGAGATCCAGCACGAGCCGAGCCCCTCGACTGCCAGCGCGACGAGCAGGTTCTCGATGGCGGCGCCCATCGAGACCAGGAACATGGTGCGCTCGGAGGAGTTGCGCCGCGCGTCCGGGTAGGTATGCGCGGCCTCGGCCACCAGGCACGGCACGATGATCAGCGGCGCCCGGCGCAGCGGCTCCCCGCGGCGCACCCGGCGGGCGATCTGCTCGGCAGTGAATCCGTCGGCGGTCAGGTCGGCCTGCCAGGCCGCGAGCATGTCGTCCAGCAGCCTGGCCCGCGACTCCCGCGATTCGAGCACCGCGAACCGCCAGGGCTGGCTGTGATGCGGGGCGGGCGCGGTGATCGCCGCGGCGATCGCCCGGCGCACCGCGGCCGGGGCAACCGGCGCGGCGGTGAACTCGCGCACCGTCCGCCGTGCGGTCAGCACGTCCGCCGTGCCGAGCCGGAACATGTCGTCCTCGGCCGGCCTGATCAGCGCCGCGGCGCCCGGCCCGGCAGCATCGGTCACCAGGCCGCCGAGCCCGCGCACGACTGCGACGGGCACGCCAGTGGTCTTGCCCTTCACCAGGTCAGCGGCGGAAGCGATCTCGTCAGCGACCGCGGCCATCGTCACCTGCAGCACGTTGCCGAACGTGTCGGCCTGGCCCCGGTAATCGCGCAGCGGAACGATGCCCGCCGCCCCGATCGCGGAGTCGGTCTGGCCGGCCCGCCACGGCCGTCCCATGGTGTCGGTGATGACCACGCCGATCCGGGCCCCGGCCCGCTCGCCGATCCCCTTGCGCAGTGTCTCGGCCGACCCGTCCGGATCCACCGGCAGCAGCACCAGCGTGCCCGGAGCAGTGTTGGACTCATCGACGCCGGCCGCGGCCATCACCAGGCCGTGCCGGGTCTGGCTGATCGTCGTCGGGCCGCGGCGCGCGACCACGCGCACAGTCTCCGCCCTGATCGCCGACTCGCGGTCGCCTCGCAGCACCCGGCCTTCGGCCTTGCTCACGATCTTCGATGTGATCACCAGGATGTCGCCATCCTGCAGGCCGGGACCGGCCAGCGCGGCGGCGGCGATCAGCCCGGCCAGATCGGCGCCGGTTGTGATCTCCGGAAGGCCGGTCACCGGCAGCACGGTGAGCTGCGCCGACCCGGCCGTGACCAGTCGCTCAGTCATCGGCGTAGTTCCAGCGCCAGGTCGACGGCCGCGCTGGCAATCTCTGCGGAGGCGGCGACATCCGTCATGTACAGCGGACGGCTGCGGACCTCGATGCCGGCCAGTTCCGGCGCGTCGACCGCTTCTTTGTCCTGTTCGTCGACCAGCCAGCCGTCGAGCAGGCCCGGCCCGTAGTGCGCGGCGACGGCCGCGGCCGAGGTCTGCACGCCGATCGCGGCCAGGCAGGCATCCGCCATGCCGCGCACCGGCGCGCCGCCGATGATCGGCGAGACCCCGACGACCGTCTGCGCCGCGACCGCCTTGGCGATGCCGGGCACGGCAAGGATCACGCCGATGCTGACGACCGGGTTCGATGGCGGGAACAGCACGAAGTCGGCATCCGCGAGCGCCTCGAGCACGCCGGGAGCCGGGCGCGCCTGCGCGGCACCGACAGCTTCGATCTTCCGGGCGGGAACGGCTGCATGCAGGCGAACCCACCACTCCTGGAAATGCAGTTCCTGCTCCCCGGTGTCCAGTTGCACGGTGACGTGGGTTCGCACCGGGTCATCGGACATCGGCAGCAGTGTGACACCCGGTTGCCAGCGTTCGCAGAGTCTCTTCGTCACCGCCGACAGCGGCAGTCCCTCAGCCAGTAGCCGGGCTCGCAGGATGTGGGTGGCGATGTCCAGGTCGCCCAGGCCGAACCAGGCCGGGCCCGCGCCGTAAGCGGCAAGCTCGCCGAGGACGGCGTGACTTTCGCCCGCCCGCCCCCAGCCTTGCTCCTCGCTTATCCCTCCGCCGAGTGTGTACATGACGGTGTCGAGATCGGGGCACACCGGCAAGCCGAACGGCGTGAAGTCGTCGCCGGTGTTGCCGATCACCGTGACATCGGCATCGGGCACCGCAGCGCGCAGGCCGCGAAGGAACCTGGCGGCGCCAACTCCGCCGGCCAGAACAGTGATGCGCATGCTGGCAGTCTTCCACTCCGCTCAGGTCACCCGGCCGGCGCCAACGGGAAATCTGCGAGCGGACGGGCCACACTGCCGGCGCAGCCCCCGTTCCCGCGGAAATTATCGGCCCGGATTTTCACCTCATCCCAGGGCAACCGGGCGGGCAATACCACGTATCTCCCTTGACGAGGTGCAAGACACGCGCGTGTAATTTCAGGCATGTAATTCTTGCCCCAGGGGAACGAGCGGGGGCGAGACCACGGGGACCGAGGGCAGGAGGTGCGCAGTGGGGGACGTCATCGTCTCGCTGGTGCACGACGCGCTGGGCATCGGCGCAGATGATGCCGGGGAGCAGAGCTGGCAGGACCGTGCGCTGTGCGCGCAGACCGATCCGGAGGCGTTCTTCCCCGAGAAGGGCGGCTCCACCAGGGAGGCGAAACGGGTCTGCCGCAGCTGCGAGGTCCGGGCGGAGTGCCTGGAGTACGCGCTTGGCCACGACGAGCGCTTCGGGATCTGGGGCGGGCTGTCCGAACGAGAGCGCCGGCGGCTGAAGCGCCACGCGGTCTAGGCAGCGCTCGGGTAGCCGGGCCGCTCGAGTAGCCGGGCCGCCTGCCTGGCCGGGTCAGTCCGAGTGCCCATCCGCCTGAGCCAGATTCGCGTATTGTTCACGGGTACCCCCACCAGGGCCAGTCGGCACGTCACGTGCCACCCGTCCCGCTAGCGAACCTGGAACAAGCGAACGTCCGTGTCGCCATCTGACGCCTACTCCCAGCATGTGGTGACCGCGGTGATCGTCGCGCACGACGGTGCCGCGTGGCTTGCGCATCTGCTTGACGCGCTGAACCAGCAGACCAGGCCCGTGCAGCGAGTAGTCGCGGTGGACACCGGCAGCCGTGACCGCAGTGGCGCCGTGCTGACCGCTGAGCTCGGGCAGGGCGCGGTCTTCGGGATGGACCGCAGCACCGGTTACGCGGCAGCCGTCCGGCGCGCGCTGGCGCACAAGGCGGCCAGCGTGCTGGTGCCTGCCGGGCACGGCGGTACTGGCACGCACGGGGCGCCCGGCCGGGGCGCCGGGCGGAGCGGAGCCGACCAGGTCGAATGGCTGTGGCTGCTGCACGACGATTGCGAGCCGGCTCCGGATGCGCTGGAGCAGCTGCTGCGCGGGGCGGCCGAGACTCCGGCCGCGGGCGTGCTGGGTCCGAAGCTGAAGGACTGGACCGACCGCGCCGTCATCCTCGAGGCGGGAGTGGCGCTCGATGCCGTCGGCCGTCGGGTTACCGGCGTCGAGCCGCGCGAAGTTGACCAGGGTCAGCACGACGGCGACCGGGATGCGCTTGCCGTCAGCAGCGCCGGGATGCTGGTCCGGCGGGACGTCTTCGAGCAGGTCGGCGGCTTCGATCCGGGCATGACCTTGTTCGGCGAGGACGTCGACTTCTGCTGGCGCGTGCACGCGGCAGGCATGCGCGTCCGGGTGATCACCGATGCGGTGGTGTTCCACGCCGCCGCGGCTGCCAGGGGACGGCGGGCGATCTCGGTCGGGCGGCGGGCCCGCCTGCTCGAGCGCCGCAACGGGCTTGTCACGCTGCTGGGCAACCTGCCTGCCAGCCCGATGATCGCGTCCCTGATCGGCAACCTGACGCTGTCGCTGCTGCGGACCGTGTTCTACCTGATCGCCAAGCGCCCGACCGCGGCGCTCGACGAGTCGGCCGCGGTGCTGGGCGTGGTGGCACACCCGCTGCGGCTGGCGAAGGCCAGGCGACTGCGGGCGCGCGGGCGCCGGGCCGCCTACGGCGCACTTCGCGCCGACCTTCTGCCGGGTCACTCGATCCGGCGGGCAGCCGAGTTCGCCTCGTCGGTGCTGTCCCGCTCCTCGCAGCGGGATCTGGCTGGCGCTCATCACGCAAGCGACGACCCCGATGATGACGAGTCGCTGCTGACCGACACCGGCGTCATGCAGCGCCTGCTGACCAGGCCAGGCGTCCTGCTAGTGCTGGGGCTGATCGCTATCGCGATCGCGGCCGAGCGATCACTGATCACCAGCGGCGTCCTCGGCGGCGGTGCGCTGGTGCCGGCGTTCGAGGGCGCGTCCAGCCTCTGGTCGCAGTTCTTGCAGGCCTACCACCCGGTCGGAGTCGGCTCGGCGAGCGTCGGGCCGCCATACGTCGGCATCCTGGCACTGGTGGCTACAGTGCTGCTGGGCAAGGCATGGCTGGCAGTCGACGTGCTGCTGCTCGGCTGCGTGCCGCTGGCCGGCTGCACGGCCTTCCTGGCGCTGCGCCGGGTGACGCTCTCTGTTCCAGTCCGCTTGTGGGCCGCGGCCTCGTACGCCCTGCTGCCAGTCGCTTTCGGCGCGATATCAGCCGGCCGGCTGGGCAGTGCGGTCGCGATTGCGGTGATCCCGGTCATCGGAATGCTCGCGGGCCGGATGTTCAGTCAGCCGCACCCGATCGCCCGGCGGGCAGCGTGGGCAACCGGGCTTGCGATCACGGTCGGTGCGGCCTTCGTTCCGCTGCTGTGGCCGGTAGCCGTAGCCGGAGCCGTACTCGCGGGCCTCACGCTACGGCGGTCGGTTCAGGCCCTTTTCCGCAACCTCGCGATCGTCGTCCTGACGCCGCCGGTGCTGCTGCTACCGTGGCTGATCCCGCTGCTGGCGCACCCGACCCGGCTGCTGCTGGAGGTGGGGCTGCAGCAGCCCGGACTGGCGTCGCCTGACCTGCCCGCCAGGTCCTTGCTGCTGCTGAGTCCCGGCGGGCCCGGCCTGCCACCGTATTGGGTCAGCGCTGCGCTGGTGCTGGCCGGGCTGGCCGCGCTGCTGGTGCCCGGGCGGGCGAAGCTTGTCATGTCGGGCTGGACCGTGGCATTGCTGGGATTCGGCGCCGCACTGCTCGCCAGCCGCGTTACCGTCACGGCCCAGGGTGGGCAGCCGGTGACCCCGTGGCCGGGCGTGGCGCTCGCGATTGCGGCGGCCGGCTTGCTGCTCGCCGCGGCAGCGGCCGCGGACGCGGTCCTTCGCCCGGTACCCGCGGGCGGACGGTCCGGTGCCGCCGGGAGGCGATCAAGCGCGTGGCGGCTGCCGGCCGCCCGCAGGCTGCCCGTCGCCGTGCTGGGGCTGCTTGCCTGCACCGCGCCGGGGCTCGCGGCTGGCTACTGGGTTATGACCGGCGTCAGCGGGCCGATCGGCGCTGCTTCCGGTGAGGTTGTGCCGCCGGTGGTATCCGCAATTCCCGGCCCTGGCCGGGAATTGCGGACGCTGGTGCTGACGTCGTCGGGCCACGGCGGTCCGGTTTCCTTCCTGCTGCTGCGCGGCAATAGCCCGCAGTTCAGCTACCCGGACGTTACGCAGGACCCGGCCGCGCAGGCTGCGCTCAGCCGGGCGGTAGCCGCGCTGGTTGCGCCCGGCGGCGGTGAGGCGATGGATCAGAGCCAGCAACTCGCCCGGTTCGACATCGGCTTCGTGCTGATGCGGGCGCCGCTCGATGCGGGCCTGGCCAGCGTGCTCGACGGTGTCAGCGGCCTGACCGAGGTCAGCATGACGCCCGCGTTCGATCTCTGGCGGCTGAGCACGCTGCCGTCGCGAGTGAGCGTGCTGGAGCCGTCGGGTGCCGTCGTCGCGGTCAGCTCGGGTGCCGTGGGCGTGCCGGGCGCGCGGGTTCCCGCCGCTGGCGGGACTGTCCTGCTGTCCGAGCCGGCCGGAGGCTGGACGGCTGCCGTCAACGGGCACGCGCTGAGCCCGGTGGCGTCGCCAGCCGGCCGCTGGGCGCAGGCGTTCAAGCTTCCGCCCGGCGGCGGGACGCTGACAATCGGCCGTAATGCCCTGTGGCACAACCTGCTGATGATCCTGGAGCTGCTCGCGTTCGTGGTGGTGGCTGCGCTGGGACTGCCCGGCATCAGGTCGACAGCGGAGTTGCAGGCGGCTGCGGCGGCGAGCGCGGGTATCGGTGTGGAGGCCGAAGACGAGGCTGATGCCGAGTCCGGTGCCGATGGCGTCGTCGGCCCGGAGCCCGGACAGCAGGGCGCGGAGCGGACGGCCGTGCCGCTGCGAGCGGGCCGGAACCGGCGGGACCGGGCGGGCGCCGCCGGGCTCGGCCGGCGGGCTGCGAGATCGGGTCGTGCCGGGCGGTCAGCGGGCGCCGAGGCCCCGGTAGCCGCTGGCCAGAGCCGTGCCGGGCGCAGGGG